>NZ_ATUS01000001.1:624298-934135 GCF_000420325.1 Spongiibacter tropicus DSM 19543
CCCGCTGTTCCCAGCGCAAAGCCGATTGTGCCGTGACGCCAGGCGCGCCCGGCGCTGTCGTTAATGATGACGGCAACATTCACGCCGCACTGCTCGGCCAGATAGCGCCGCAGCGCCGCCGCGCTGGCGTCGGGGTCCAACGGCAACAGGAGTACCTGCGGATCGTCCTCACTGCCGGGAATATTGGACTTATCGATACCGGCATTGGCCTGCACGACACCGTGGCGGGTTTCCACAATCACCACGCCAGGCCGAGCTCTAAGAATCTCGCGAGACTCACGCAGCAACAGTTCCATCTGACGAGGATCTTTGTCGCAGCGCTCGGCCAGCTCTCTCGCCTGCTCTCCGGGTTCAACCTCGGCCAGCCGTGCATAGCGACCTTCGGCTTTGGAGACAATTTTCTGTGCCAGCACCAGTACATCGCCGTCCTGCAATGACAAGCCATTGTCATCCAGGCAGCGAAGAATCTGTGCACCGAGCTCATCCCCTGGTTCTACCAGCGGGTAGCCCTGCAAAGCCCAAAGTTGAAGTTGCGAACTGGCCATCGGAGACCTTACTGATCAGTACCGGTCAGCTTGATACCAGCGTGGCACTTGTACTGTTTGTTAATAAAGATAAGCAAGGACGTCATCGCCTCTACCGCCGCTGCATTGGCAATACTGCCTGCATGAAAACCGCGCAGCCCGGCGGCTTCCACCAACTCAATGACCGCAGCACGGGCGTCTTTACTGTCGCCGCACACCAGCACGTCACAATCCAGTTCTGACCCTTCCTGAAGGTGCACTGCCGCCACATTCTGGAAGGCGGAAACCACCTGCACGCCCTCACCGAGAATCTGCTGGGCAATCTGGCCAGCAGAACCTTCCTCAGGCAATTGCACGCGCGCAACCTTCGGCGGCACCAACGGCACGGTCACATCAATCAGAATTTTACCCTGCAATGCATTTTTCAGCAATTCCAAGGTATCGCGCTGGTGAGCAAAAGGAACCGTCAGTGCAGCGATGTCCGCTGCCTCGGCGGCAGCCAGATTATCCATGGCCTCCACATTGACCGCATCAACGCCGCGCTCGGCCATCAGCGCCTTCAATTCGGCAACCGCCTGCTCGGCCTTTTCCTGAGTCCGAGAACCGATGATGACCCGGTAGCCCGCCTGCGCCCAGCGCCGCGCCAAACCCGTACCCAGATTGCCTGTACCGCCAAGAATCGCTATCACCGAATGCGTAGACATAAATACCACCTTGTTATGATTGCTATAGCGCGGCGCCAAGTCATCTTGAAGCCACCACGCGCGATAAAGTCGAGCTAGTGTAACCACAGCCCCTGTGGGCGAACACTGACAAAACGAGTCAAATGCTTAGATAAATACGACCATATTAAAGCATGGGCTAACACGCTAAACTGTCGCCCGCGAAAAAACGCAGAAAATCGCCCGATTTAAAGAGGCGACATTAGAACATAATTCTCATCACGACAGCGAACGAGGTAGGTAAGCGGCAATGCAAAGCGCACTGGATTTTTCGGGTAAGGTAGTCATTGTTACAGGGGGCGGAAAAGGCGTTGGAAAAGGGATAAGCGAACGCTTTCTTGAGGCCGGTGCCGATGTCGCCATCTGCGGCCGTTCCGAACCGGAAAGCCTGCCCACAGCCAACGGTCGCACTGCATTTTACAGAGCTCTGGACGTCCGGGACCCCGATGCCGTTCAGGCTTTTGTCAGTGAAGTCGCCGAACATTTTGGGCGCATCGATGTTCTGGTGAATAACGCTGGCGGCGCGCCCTTTGCCGACGCCGCCACCGCGTCACCGCGCTTCTCGGAGTCCATTGTTCGCCTGAATCTACTCGCGCCACTGTTTTTTGCCCAGGCCTGCAATGCGGTTATGCAACAGCAGCAAAGCGGCGGCAGCATTGTGAACATCGCCTCAGTCAGTGCCCAACGCCCCTCTCCGGGCACCGCTGCCTATGGCGCCGCGAAGGCGGGACTGATGAGTCTCGGCACGTCGCTCGCCGTGGAGTGGGCACCCAAGGTTCGTTGTAACACGATTATTGCCGGACTGATTCGTACCGAGCAGTCGCACCTTCACTACGGCGATGAAGAAGGCATCGCGGCTGTCGGACGGACCATACCGCTGGGACGCATGGCCGTGCCGCAGGATATTGCCGATGCCTGCCTGTTCCTCGCCAGCGATATGGCCAGCTACATTAGCGGAGCCTCGCTGACCGTCCATGGCGGCGGTGAAAAACCCGCCTTTCTGGACGCCGCGAACGTCGACCAGAAATAAGCCAAAGCGCGGTGCCGCTCCCTGCGGCGCCGCTTATAAAACCCGTACGATCTTGAGCGTATTGGTGTGATTGTCGACACCAATCTGATCACCCATGGTCATCAGAATCAGATCGCCCGCCGCCACATGGCCTCTTGCCTTCAGCTCTTCCACACAATCCTCTGTCGTCACCCCTGCTTCCGGACTGGCAACGGCAAAGACACCGCGATACAGACTGACGCGATTGCAGGTGCTTTCATTGCGACTGAAGGCAAAAATAGGTATCCCTGAGGTCAGCCGCGACATCAACAACACCGTTCGGCCGGTTTCCGTCAGCGACACAATGGCCTTAACCCCCTGCTGGTGGTTGGCGGCATAAACGGCGCTCATGGCCAGCGTCTCCTCAACCGAATCGAAGCTGCGCTCCAGCCGATAACTGGATTTTCGAGCTGAGGGATAGCGCTCTGCGCCCTCACAGTTTCTGGCCATCGCCTTGACCGTTTCCACCGGGTATTTGCCGGCTGCGGTCTCGGCAGACAACATCACCGCATCGGTGCCGTCGAGCACCGCGTTAGCCACATCAAAGACCTCTGCACGGGTCGGGATGGGATTACTGATCATCGACTCCATCATCTGCGTGGCCGTGATAACCGGCCGATTCAAGCGTCGCGCACGTTTGATAATATGCTTCTGCAAACCAATAAGACTGGCATCACCAATTTCAACACCCAGATCGCCGCGCGCCACCATGACCCCGTCGCAGGCGCGAATCAGCTCATCCAGATGCTCTTCTTCCGCAACGGCCTCAGCGCGTTCAATCTTCCCGATGATTTGGGCAAAGCACCCCGCCTTCTGCAATTTGTCACGCGCATCGGCGATATCAGCAGCACTGCTTGGAAAGGAAATGGCTATAAAATCCAGATCCATACCGGCGGCATGTTCAATATCCTGAAGATCTTTTTCGGTCAACGCGGGTGCTGACAGGCCACCCCCCAGACGATTGATGCCCTTGCGCGAACGCAGCGTACCACTGCTTTCCGAACGACAGAGAACGGCCTCCCCCTTCACTTCGAGCACCGACAACTGAAAGCGACCATCATCAATCAACAGGGTATCGCCCGGTGCAACAGATCTCGCCAGCGGCTCGTAGTCGACTCCCAGATGCTGTTTGTCACCCTCGCCATCAGCCAGCTGCGTATCCAGCCACAGCTCATCGCCCTCGGCGATCTCCACCGCGTCACCCGCCAGCTTGCGCAGGCGAATCTTGGGCCCCTGCAGGTCGCCGAGAATGGCCACATAACAGCCCTGCTCATGGGCCAGCGTACGCAGCATTTCACAGCGGGCTTTATGTTCCTCAGCGGAACCGTGGGAAAAATTTAAGCGAAAGACATTGACCCCGGCACGGATCATGGCGCGAAGGATATCGGCAGAATCGGAAGCCGGGCCAACAGTAGCAACAATTTTTGTGCGACGCATAGTAGACTCGTAGTGACCAGTGAGGAAGGCGGGCTCTTCGTCCCGTTTTCGCTATGGTACACCGCAACACGTCAGGCTTCGACGCCCGAGCGCGGAGATTGGCGTATTGCTCAGTCCATGACTGAGGCTTCGCGTCCCCTGATGGCAGGCCCCGTTGCGGCATCATCGATACTGCCGCGCAGCAGAATGACCTCGACGCGACGGTTGCGTGCGCGGCCTTCGGCCGTATCGTTAGTATCAATCGGTCGCGTATCAGCATGTCCGGCCAGACGGAAATAGCTGGCGGAACGCCCGCTGACTTCTACGATGCGTTCCAGCACCGTCGCCGCACGCGCCGCCGACAGCTCCCAGTTGGAATGGAAGCGCTGGTTGTAGATGGGCAATTTATCCGTGTGCCCTGCAATGACGACGTGGCCGCCAATATCCTCGACCAAAACCGCGATCTTATTGATAACGGGCAAAAAGTCGCGATCCATGTCTGCGCTGCCAGAGGGGAAAGACCCTGTCTCCCGAATTCGAATCGTAATGACCCGCTCACCGTCATCGTCGACTTCCACCAGCCCTTCCTGAATTTCCACCGCCAGATGCTCTTTGACCTTTTCCAGGTCTTCGGCCAGGTCTTCCTCCGTAATCGCCATTTCCTCATTCAACGGCACTTCCGCAAAGGAACGCATATCGATGGCCGCTTCCTGACGCACCTGATTTTCTATCGTTGGCTTGGGCTGCCCGGGACTGAAATCCCGGGCAATAATGCTGGTGCCGATCGGCGGACTGAAGGCAGGCACTTCCCGCTGCACCCCAAAAGCGTCGCGCATGGAACCCGACAACTCCTTGAATTTCTGCTTGTCCATTTCCGAGAATGAAAACAGCAGTACGAAGAAGGCCAGCAACAACGACATCAGGTCGGCGAAGGTCAATACCCACGCCGGGGCGCCAGCGGAAGCCTTTTTCGTAGGCGCGTCGCTCACTACGCCTCCTCGGCCTTCTCGAGTTCGCGCTTGTTATCAGGCAGGTAGGTGACCAGCAGCGATTCCAGTACTCGCGGATTCAAGCCTTCCTGAATGCCGTCCACGGCCTCGAGAATCAGGTGGCGATTGCGACGCTCCTCCTGCGTGCGGAAGGCGAGCTTATCCGCCATCGGCAGGGCGACCGCATTGGCCAGCACCGCGCCATACAAGGTGGTCAACAGCGCCACCGCCATCGCGGGGCCGATGGCCTTGGGGTCTGACATATTGGACATCATCTGCACCAGACCGACCAGCGTACCGATCATGCCCATGGCCGGCGCGGAGTCGCCAAAGCCCCGGAAGATCGCTTCGCCCATTTCCTGGCGCTCAATGGTCAGGTTGATTTCCTTGTTGAGCAGGCGCTTGACGAACTCGGGGTCGTGGCCATCAATCGCCATCTGTACGCCCTTGTTCAGAAACTCGTTGCTGATTTCACGAGACTCCAAGCCCAGCAACCCTTCTTTGCGGGCAATACCCGCCAGCTCCACACACTCGGCAATCAGCGTTTGTGAACTGGTAGGTTTGTGGAAAAAGGCCCGCGAGGCGACCTTGAATGCCCCCAAGGTTTGCTCCAGCGGAAATTTAACCAGGTTGGCAAAGGTTGCCCCGCCGATAACAATCAGGATACTGGGCACATCGACAAAGCCACCGGCACTGCCACCCACAAAGATGGCCGCAATGATGACGCCGAGTGCGCCAAACATTCCCAGTAAGGTTGCTATATCCAAGGTCGTTCTCCGCTGCGCTATTACTGTCCCGACTGCGGGCCTCGTGATTGTTGAATCACTTGCAACTGTTATCGGCAGAAGGCCCCGGCAGCTTTAGGATTTTGTGACAGCTTGCTCGGCGAAGCGGTGATTTTCTATACGGGTTTGCCCTTGCTGAGTCCGTGTTCCACCCGCATAAAAACGAAAAAACCCGGCACTAGGCCGGGTTTCAGCAACGCAGAATTTACCGACTCAGATTCAGATAAAGAAGTCAGTATTTTCCATACCCAGCGACACGCCACCAAAGTTGCGCGCGAAACTGGTGGGGTTATTCGCCACGTGAGCGCGTGCGGTATGCACATCGCGGAAACGTTGCTGGATCTCGCTATCGTTAAATACCGAGTGACCACCCGCGACTTCAAACAGCGAGTCGATGATCTGGATGCTCTTGGTAATGACCAGCGACGCCTGGTAGCGATAACGTACGCGATCTTCCAGAGGAATCGTCTCGCCACGCTCAACCTGATCCATCATCACATCGAAATTGCGCAGCAGGATCGCTTCCATTTCGTCGATGCCGTTCTGGGCCGCAGCGATGCGCTCAACGACCTGTGTGTCGCCTGCCAGCTTGGTCGGATCACCACTGGCCTTATTCAGTACCGCGTGCTTGTAGAGATCAACCGTTGCCTTACAGGCGCCAATGGCTGGGGTAGACACCACGCGAATAAAGCTCTGTGCCCAGGGCAGGCGGTACAGCGGCGCATCGTTAACCGCCAGACCGGGGTTGGTGCCCGCAAAGCCATCGCTCTGCTTGTGAGTCATGTAATCGGGTACGAACACGTCGTCGACCACAATGTCATTACTGCCGGTGCCTTCCAGCCCCATGGAATGCCAGGTATCGACAATTTCGTAATCGCTTTTGGGGATCAGGAAGGTACGGTAGCCTTCACCCGGAATAATACCGCCAAGCAGTACCCAGGTGCAGTGATCGCTGCCGCTTGACCAGCCCCAGCGACCGCTGAAGCGGAAGCCGCCTTCAACCGGCGTCACTTTACCCATCGGCGCATAGGACGAAGACACGCGCGTGTGAATGGATTCGTTCCACACCGCCTGCTGAGCGCGGTCATCCATCATCGCCAGCTGCAGGGCGTGAACCGCGATAATACCGCTGGCCCAGGCAGTAGACATGCAGGCCTCGGCAATGGCGATCTGCATCTTGAAGAATTCCTGGGGGCGCATTTCCAGGCCGCCGTAGCGCTTGGGCTGCAGCGCGAGGAAAAAGCCGATGTCCTGCAGCGCATCAATAGACGCCTGCGGGACTTTACGCTCTTTGCGCGTCTGTGGCGCACGCTCACGGAATACGGGCTGCAGCTCTTTAATGGCCGCCATCATGGTGTCGAAATTATTGGTCGCGTTGCTTTCGCTCGCAGCTACTGCGCTCATCGCCGCTCTCCTGTTCTTTTACGTCTATGTTCGTTAGTGCTTCATCTACCCATTATTACGGTTAGCGATGAGCAAAGGATTCATGGCCCGGCAATCACTCGCCGGGCATATTGAATTTGTGGCCCCACAGGCTTGGCAGCGTGGTCACGGTGGGCGTGAAATCATCCCAATCCACCTGCAGGCCGCCAGTGCCGAATTCCATGGCGAAACCGGTTGGGGTGGCCATATAGAATGACAACATGCGGTCGTTGGTGTGACGCCCCAGCGTTGACACAATGGGAATCCCCGCCGCTTCTACGCGATCAAGGCAATAGCCTACTTCGTCGGTTTCCAGCACCTCCAACATCAGGTGCACACAACCCACAGGGTTATTGGCATCTTCGTACAGCGCAAGACTGTGGTGACGCGGGTTGTTCACGTGCATGAAGTGCAGCCCCTGACCGGGGTCGTTGGGCTCCGGCGAAAAATGGAAGTGCATGTAATCGCTGTCACCAAAGCCGAGTACATTCTTGTAGAACTGATGCGTCTCGGCGAGCTTGGCAGCGGGCAATACCGCATGACCCAGGCCCATATCGCCGTTAAACCCAGTTTCAAAGCCGCTGATCCCCAGCGGCGACATGAACTTGGCAAAGTCCAGCTCACCGCCCCAGTAAAGCTCCAGCTCATTCCCCGAAGGATCTTTCAGCACGATCAGTTCACGGACTTTGCGAGCCTGTGCCAGCGCGCGGTCACCTTCTTCAAAAGCAATTCCGGCAGCGCTGAGCGTCTGCTTGGCGTCGGCAAAATCCTCGCGGTCTCGCAATTCCCAGCCACAGCGCTGAAGGCGCTCTTGCTCACCTTTCACAATGGCAAAGCGGAAAGGCCGCTCATCCAGCTTGAGATAAACATTGCCATCATCCGGCATGTTCGGGGCAGGCATCAGACCGAGAATATCCCGGCCGTACTCCAGCCACTTTGTCGGGTCAGCCGATTCAATTACTACGTAGCCCAGGCTGCGTACATCCATGGAAAATTCCTGCTTATCGTATTTATTGACTAAGGTTATTCAGTAACGGCGCTGGGGCTGACCGAAGTCAGCCGTTGCGAATCGCGTAATCCACAGTGTATTCCCGCAGCTCGTTGAACTGCTCGGGAACGTCGGCGCGGTCAACGTAGAACTGGTTGTACCACTGACGCAGACGGTTGATCGGGCCATCGCCGTCGCACAGTACCGGGTTATCGACACGGGTTTTGGTGTGCCAGATGTGCACATCCTGGAAGAAGGCCGTGCGGTTTTGCTCGGTATACTGGCGCGCCATTTCATTGTTTTGCTCGTCAGTCATGCCCGGCATCTTCTTCACTGCGACACCAAAGCGCAGATCAAAGCTGTTGTGATTAATGGGCACATGCGACACCAGCAGGCGAGACTCGACATTCATGCCTTCAACCTGACCGGTCATATAGGTGGTCATGTAGGCGGGGCCGAAATACTTGGCCGTCGATGTCAGTTCACCGTCTTCCGCCAGCAGCTCACTGCCACCCGTCAGCACCTGCTCGTAGGTATGCTTGTGAACAATGTTCTTGAACTGGGTGATCGGCGCACCGTGAATGGGGCCGAAGTGAGCCACGTCGGCCATATTGTCCACCAGCTCGCGGGAGTTGGTGTTGATGGTCATCAGGTCCATCTGCCAGATGGTCCAATCCGGGCTGAACAGATCGTCGATGCGCGGCGGGCGCTGCTCTTCGATGGGCGGCAAACCTTCGGGGTCGTACCACACGAACAGCAGGTGGTTTTCTTCCATGGTCGGGTAGGAACGAATCACTGCTTTGGGCGGAATGCGTTTGGCATAGGGGATTTCGTCGCAGACGCCATCCGGCCCCCAGCGCCAGGAGTGGAACGGGCAACGCACAGAGTTACCTTCTACACAGCCCTCACTCAAATCTGCGCCCATGTGCGGACAGTAGCCATCGAGAATATGAACTTCGCCATCTTCACCGCGATACGCAACCAGGCGAGTGCCAAAGTAGTTCAATTTTTTCGGGGTGTTATCGAATTCACTGGCCAACCCAAGACAAAACCAACCGCGTGCGTAGCGATCGGGCAACTCTTTTGCCTCAATAATATGGGGCTGACGCTTCATCTGCGCAAGCTCACTCATGACTCTCTCCTCACTGTTATTGGCGCAAGCCCGTTATTTCGGAGCCTGTTATCACGGAAAAAATTCTCACACAGCAACCCATGGTGAGCCATAATCCGTTTAGACGACCGAAAAAATGCTGCAACTTTCTGTTTTTATTGAACTTTTATACTCAACGAAGGAATGAAAAAATTGAATACGCCAAAGCGATGACGGCGCAGCGAACTCCCGCTGCCCTTTTCCTTCCCGCAGCGCAAGATTCGGCTCGACAGCCTCCTGCGACACGTTATGCTGGCAGCTCGACATCATCAGGATCGCGACCGTGCCACGGGACTACCAACGTATTGCCACCGCCATTCAGACACTGTCACAGCAACAGGGCCGTGTTTCGCTCCAGCAGCTTGCCGAAGACAGCGGCCTCAGCCCATGGCATTTTCAGCGGGTATTCTGCCGCTGGGCGGGCATCAGCCCCACCCGCTTTCAACAGTTCATGACGGTACATCGCGCGCAGCAATTGCTGACCGAAGGCCGGCCATTGCTGGATATCAGCGAACAACTCGGCCTGAGCAGCAGCTCTCGCCTGCACAGCCATTTTGTTCGTGTAGAAGGCATGACGCCGGGAGAATTCCGCGCCGGGGGTCGCTCCCTGACCATCGATTGGGGCTGTGGCGATACGCCTTTTGGCCCCGCCTTTATCGCCAGCACCGAGCGCGGCATTTGCAGCCTGTCGTTCGATGCGGCCGATCAGTCATTACGAGCTCTACAACAGCGTTTTCCTGCCGCCCACTTTAGAGAAAACCAATCCGCCGCCGGGAAACGCTTATCCCGCTTTCTGAGACCCGACATACAGCGACCGGTCACAGCACCGCTCACGCTGCATGTGTTGGCCAGTGATTTTCAGTTACAGGTATGGCGAGCCTTGCTGGAGATTCCACCCGGAGAGCTGCGCAGTTACGGCGCCCTGGCGTCGGCGATCAAGCGGCCCGGCAGCGCCCGTGCTGTAGGGCGCGCCGTGGGCAGCAACCCGGTCGCCGTGCTGATTCCCTGTCACCGGGTGATCCGCGAGAGCGGCGAGTTGGGAGGCTACCGCTGGGGGCTTGAGCGCAAGCGAGCAGTGCTATTGCAGGAGTGTTGCGACGCGCTGACCGACGACGCCGGTCAGTCCGCCAGCTGAGCCACGCTTTTCAGAATGAGCCGCACCAGCAAGGTCTGACGACTGACGCCGGTTTTGGAGAATATCGAGCGCAGATGGGTACGGGCCGTATTGCGGCTCATTCCCAGCGCTTCCGAGGCTTCATCGAGACTGAGTCCATCGGCCAACAACAGCGACAACTGCGCCTCGGTCGGCGTGAAGCCAAAGAGTTGGATGATGATGTTGACCGGTGCCTCAGCGCCGTATTCAGGGTCGCTGATAAAAATCGCCACCGTCGGCACCGACAGGCCCTCTGACCATTCCCCTGAGGGCACGGGCCGGACGATTACCCCCAAATCGGCAAAGTCGCCTTCACGGGGCACGCGCATCGCCTCAACCACCGCAGGCTCATCGCTGTCGCGTCGCTCGAGAATATGATTGATCAGGCCCTGCAACTTCTTGGTGGTCGCCTGATCACCGAGAATGAGGTAGCCATCTTCGATTTTGACTTCCGGCTCTCTGGCAACCAGATTCTTCGCCATATTATTACAGCTCAGCAGGCGGCCATTTTCATCGAGGATAATGGTTGCCAGTGACAGGCTCTCTACCGCACCGGCATACAGGTCTCGCTCCGACTCCACGATATTCATGCGTACATGCAGACGCAGCGCACGCTCCAGATGGGGCACCAGCGCATAAATCAGGTCGCGATCCTGCTGGTCAAACATCGGGGCATTCTGACTGCGCGCCACGCGCAGGCCCGCCTTGATTTCACCGGGCACATGCAGATCGACACCGAGTGCGTCATACAGGCCGGTCGGTTTCAGGCAGAGGACATACAACTCACTTTCGAACCAGTCATCGTGGGACACCAGTTCCATCAGGCTTTTAACTTCGCCCGGTTTCAGCGACAGAAACGGGTCCATGGCGAACAGGCGTTCCTGATAGCGATCCAGGCCTTCAACCGTGCTGCCACCGACCACTCGCAGCAAGCCGCGCCCCTGCTCAGAGGGCGGATTGAGTACCAGCGTGACCGACACCGCGCCCATAATCTGCTGCAACTCAGAGAGAAAGCCCTGCCAGGGCTCTTCTTCCATCGGGCCCTGATAGACACTGGCCAGCAGGCGGTCAAACTTCGGATCAATTAGCATGGTCAGATCGACGAACCTTATTATGTTTTCAGGACGCCAGTATACCCGAGATACCCAAAGGAAAAAGGCCTCGCAAGCGAGGCCCATAAGGAGAGGAGTTAGAGGCTTAAATCAGGCCGCGCTCTTTGGCCATATCCAGCGCCAGATCTTCGATCATGTCTTCCTGACCGCCCACTGTGCGGCGCTGTCCCAGTTCGACCAGAATATCCCGCGCCGACACGCCGTACTTGGCTTCCGCGCGCTTGGCGAACAGCAGGAACGATGAATAAACACCGGCATAACCCAGGGTCAGCGAGTCGCGGTCGATACGGATCGGGTGATCCATAATCGGCGTCACGCGGTCTTCGGCCACATCCATGATCTTGTAAAGATCGATACCGTGATCCGCTCCCATGCGGTCCAGCACCGCCACCAGGACTTCCAGCGGCGTATTCCCGGCGCCCGCGCCCAAGCCGGCAACAGAGCCGTCGATGCGGTTAGCACCGGCTTCCACTGCCACCAGCGAGTTCATCACGCCCAGGCTGAGGTTGTGGTGGGCGTGGAAACCCAGTTCGGTTTCCGGCTTCAGCTCGCGGCGCAGCAGCGCAATACGCTCCTGAACCTGATCCGGCAGCATGTAACCGGCGGAATCGGTGCAGTAAATACAGTTGGCGCCATAGGACTCCATCAACTTGGCCTGCACCACGATTTCTTCGGCGCTGATCATGTGGGTCATCATCAGGAAGCCAACGGTATCCAGGCCCATTTCACTGGCCATACCAATGTGCTGTTCAGACACATCGGCCTCTGTGCAGTGAGTGGCTACACGAATCGTGCTAACGCCCAGGTCCGCCGCCATTTTCAGGTGGTCAACCGTACCGATACCGGGCAGCAACAATGCAGAAATCTTGGCGTTTTTCACCGCACCAACAACCGCTTTCAGGTACTCCTCGTCGCTGTGCGCGGGAAACCCGTAGTTCACCGAAGCGCCACCCAGACCATCGCCGTGGGTCACTTCAATCAGCGGCATACCGGCCTGATCCAAGCCCGAGGCGATGCTGACCATTTCGTCTAGCGAGATCTGGTGGCGCTTGGCGTGCATCCCATCGCGCAGACACATATCGTGCAGAACGACTTTTTTACCTTCTAAATTCATCGTTGTCCCCTCAGGCAGCCGACGGTGAGAAACGGCCTGCCAGAATTTCTTCGGCAAACATCTCTGCGGTGCGCAGTGCCGCCGCAGTCATAATATCCAGGTTACCAGCGTACTTCGGCAGGAAGTCACCCAGGCCCTCAACCTCCATGAACATCGACACACGATTGCCATCGAAGATCGGCCCATTTTTCAGTCGGTAACCGGGCACGTATTTCTGCACCTCTGCGACCATATCGTCCACGGACTTGCGAATGGCCTCCTGATCGGGCTCGCCCTCGGTAAGACAGTGGATAGTGTCGCGCATGATCAGCGGCGGTTCCGCCGGATTGATGACGATAATCGCCTTGCCTTTGCTGGCACCACCGATTTTTTCCACAGCGCCTGCCGTGGTACGGGTGAACTCATCGATATTTTTGCGAGTGCCGGGGCCGACAGATTTGGAGCTGACGGTTGCCACGATTTCACCGTAGTTGACCGGCTGCACGCGGGACACGGCAGCAACCATCGGAATCGTTGCCTGACCGCCGCAGGTCACCATGTTTACGTTCATCACCTTTTCGGCCACGGCGTCTTTCAGATTGACCGGTGGTACGCAGTAAGGACCAATTGCGGCAGGCGTTAAATCCACCATCAGCGCGCCCTGCTCGTTCACCTTGCGCGAATTCTCCGCGTGAACATAGGCTGAGGTCGCATCGAAGCAAATCTGTACGCCGTCTTCACGCATGGTGGCCAACATGCCGTCCACGCCCTCAGAGGTCACTTTTAAGCCCATTTCCTTGGCACGTGCCAAGCCCGGAGAGTCAGGATCAACCCCAACCATCCACACAGGTTCGATCAGCTCGGAGCGCATTGCTTTCATCAACAGGTCTGTGCCGATATTGCCCGGCCCGATGATGGCCGCGCGGATTTTTTCAGCCATAGGATTTCTCACTGTCAGTCAGGCGCGTCGCGCCCGGAAATAAATTACGTTGTGCCCCCACAGAGGCGGTCTATCTGAGCACGATCAGACGAAGCTGATCTCAGCACTGCCAATGCCTTCCAGTTCCATGCGCAGGCTGTCGCCCGCTTGCACCGGCTCAAGCGGCACCAGTGAACCGGACAAAATGACCTCGCCCGCCTTGAACGGAATACCGAAGCGGCCCAGCGTATTCGCCAACCAGGCAACGGCTGTCAGCGGATTGCCCTGCACCGCCTCGCCCAGTCCCTCGCTGAGAAACTCGCCGTTCTTCCACACCTTGATTTTCAGCGCTGGCAAATCAAACGCCTTGGGGTCGGCTTCGGTCTCACCCAGCACGTACACACCGCAGGAGGCGTTGTCGGCTACGGTGTCTTGAATGGCAATCTTCCAGTTGTCGATACGCGAATCGACAATTTCGAAACAGGGCATGATGCAGTCAGTGGCATCCAGTACATCGGCTTCCGTCACACCCGGCCCCTGCAAATCCTTCTTCAAGCGAAAACCGATTTCCGCCTCCGCGCGCGGCTGAATCAGATGGCCAGCCACGGGCACCGCAGCACCGTTATCAAAGGTCATGGCGTCCGTCAGAAAGCCGAAATCCGGCTGGTGTACGCCGAGCATTTCCTGCACAACCTTGCTGGTTACACCAATTTTTTTACCGACCACTTTCTCCCCGTCCGCTTCGCGGCGTCGCAGCATACGCAGGGAAATATAGTAGGCGTCGTCGATGGTGATATCGGGCTCGCGGGCGGTCAGCGGTGCAATACTCTGCTGTGTACGCAGCGCGTCATACAATTCGTCGCCCAGGGCGTCGATACGTGAACTGTCCATAAATTATCCGTTCTGCAAAAAGTCGAGGGTCTGGCGATTGAACAGCTCACGGTGCTCCACCATGACCCAGTGCCCGCACTGAGAAACCAGGGTCAGGCGGATATCGGGAATCCCTTTCGCCAGCTTCATAATGCCGGTCTCCGGCATCATTTTTTCATTCACCCCCCAGAAGGCCAGCGTCGGGCAGGCTATTTCACCCAAGCGATCGGTCAATTCCGGCACAGTCATTGTCGTAATAACCTGGCTGTTCTGCTGCTGGAAAATACCCCAGCGCTCACTGACAAGCTGCGCGTCTACCACGCTGTCGTCATAAACCAGCCCCCGCCGGATAAAGTCCTCGAGACGCTCTGGCGCCATTGGCCCCGAGGTAAAGACCTCTTTCATCACCTGCATGCCGGGCATGGTGAAGTAGTCGGCCTGCTGCTCCAGACCACCCGGCGCCATCAGAATCAGTTTCTCAACCAGACTGGGATAATCCAGCGTGTACTTGATGGCGATCGCGCCACCCAAGGAATTCCCCACCAGACTGTAGCGTTCCACACCAATTGTCTGCAGCGTCTGGTGAACACACTCCACAAAAAAATCGAGCGGATATTCGACGTCATCGGGTTTGTCGGAATAACCGTAACCAATAAGGTCGGGTACGATCACCCGGTAGCCCTGCTCCACAAACCAGGGATAGTTGTACTTGAAATTGCTGTGGCCGCTGGCACCGCTGCCACTGCCATGCAAAAAGACGATAACCGGTCCTTGCCCCTGATCCAGATAGTGGATTCGATGGCCGTTATCCAGATCGGCGTATTGGCCCTCGGGGAGGCCCGCGACTCGTTCGCTCATGCTTGCTCGCCTTTCATTCAGTCAATATTGTTATGCTTACCAGCCCGCTGAAAACGGCGCTAAACCCTTTTCTTTAAAAGCAAAATTCTATAGAACTGCCCGGCGCGCACTAATCCCCCAAACGGATGACAGCTCTGCGCCGCTTCCACTCACTCCACGACCGCGTCGCTGTAGCTCAGTGGGCCACCCAGCATCGCACGCGGCGACGGAGGACGATTACCGTCGACATCAACCACGCCATACTCTTCTGCCAACTCAGCGGCATAGAACACCCCGCCACTGCGCGCCATTAATGCCTCATCACGATACAGAGCATTGATTACCCTGCCGGGGAATTCAGGAGACTCGGCCATGGCAACCGCATCGGCATACAGCTCGGGCTGCGCCTCAAATACCGCCATGCTGCGTTCGGTTTTCAGCAACCCCATCCACAGCGAGACCACCGCAACGTTGAAAGGGCGGAAATCCACCGCCATATCGTGAGCCATTTTATCCACACCGGCCTTGCCCGCGCCGTAGGCGGGGCCGTGCATATAGCAACCACCACCCGCTGACGAGGTATTGACCACCAGCCCGCGCTCACTGCGGAGCAGCAACGGTGCCGCGTAGTAGCTGCTGACATAGCTGGAACGGAAGCCGACATTGAGGATGTCTTGCAGGCCGAGGGGCTTTTCCCAAAATGGCCCTGGCAGGGTCAGACCATCAGGTACCATCAGGGCGTTATTGACGAGAATATCCAGCCTGCCCTGCTCAGTATCAATCTGCTCGAACAGCGCCTTTACCTGCGTGTCATCGCTGTGATCGCAAACGACCGGCACCGCCGTCGCGCCGCGCGCTTCAATCTCTTCAGCCGTGGCAAATACCGTACCCGGCAGCGGTGCGTCGCCTTCTGACTGACTGCGTCCGGTCACGTAGATCACCCGGCCCGGCTCGGCCAATGCCAAAGCAATACCCTTGCCTGCACCACGCGAGGCGCCGGTAACGAGAATAATCTTATTGTCTGTGCTCATCGTTCCACCTGCGATTAGTTTCCAGGCGGCAAGACTGACAGGATTTTTCTCTACTGCCATCACCCAAACTGGCTAGCGACGACGGCAATGCAATGGGGAATATAGGGGCGCTGAGCATCGCCCAGCGCCGTGCTTAGGAGGACTGTTGTTGCTGCGCAGTATTGCCCGGCGCCGGCGAGCCGCCGTCCAGATCAATACGCTCTACATCGACGGCAACGGACATCTGCTGCTGAACACCGCCGCCAAAGACAACGCCGCGCAGGGGGGTTACATCGCTGTAGTCACGCCCCCAGGCCGTTGTGATGTGTTTGCCCGCCACTGCGATGCCGTTAGTGGGATCGAAATCAAACCAGCCCACACCCGGCACATACACCGCAAACCAGGCGTGGGAGGCATCGGCGCCCTTCAATTTTTCCTGTCCCGGCGGCGGCAGGGTTTCCAGATAACCGCTCACGTAGCGCGCCGCAAAACCCATGCTACGCAGCGCGCCAATGGCAAGCTGAGCAAAGTCCTGACAGACACCGCGCTTCTGGGCCATGACTTCATCGAGAGGCGTGGCGATCGTGGAAAAACCGGGGTCGTAGATGAAATCCTTGAAAATACGCTCATTCAGGGTTTGCACCGCACGGATAAACGGCGCGCCATCGGCGAACAGGTCGGCAGCGAATTTTGCCAGTTCTGCACTGGCAATAATCATCGGCGAATCATAGCGGTATTCCACCGCCTCAATATCGTCGGCAAACGCACACTGATCCAGCGCCGCGCGCACCTCGGCGCAGCTGGTCGAACTGCTGAACAGGTTGCGTTCAGCGGGGTCGACCTCCACATCGCTATCCACACGCACTTCCAGACGCTTGTGCGGCTCTTCCACATTGAAGCTGAGCAGTGTATTGCCGAAATAGTCCTGGCGATGCTGTTTGATGCTCGGATGAGGGGAAATGGTGACTTCGCTGCGCAACACGCGTTGGACCAGAGTATTTCGCGGAATCAGATAGGCCAGACTGTAGCCCCGGCTGACCTGATCAGCATAGTCGTATGCGGTGGTGTGACTGACACGGTATTTCATGATGACAGGCGCCCCCCTTGATCCAGCAACTGCGGCCCCGCGGTATGGTCAAAGTAGCGGTCGGCAATCGCCTGTGCCGTCGCCTTCAAATCTTCTTCCATCGCCAGCAGCAGGGCTTCCAGTTGTACATGGCGACCGTTTTCGACATCGCATTGCGCCAGCTCACTTGGCTGAGACAGCAGCAGCGTATTGGCCGCTTTGAGCAGACAGCGCCGATCCTGCCCCATCTGCAGGCGAGAATCCGATGCCGACAGGGCTTCCAGATGATGTTGCAGGGAATCCAGTTGGAAGGCCACCGAACGCGGGTTTTCGTGATCGAACAACAACAGCTCCAGCCCTTTCTCCAGCCGGTAGCCGCTGCGGTAATAGCGCTTGTAGACGATCCGCGATTCCAGACTGGCCAATACCGGCTTCAGCAGGGAAATCGGGCCATCTGCCTCCACCCCCGGCACCAGGGTATGGCGAAGCAGCTCCAGACTTTGCAGGGCGCGCTCAATGCGTCGCCCCATCTCCATAAATCGCCAGGCGCGCGACCGCACCATGCTTTCCTGGCTCAAGCCCGACAGGGCCAGCAAGGTGGTGACCAGAGGATCAAACAGCTCTTCCGGCGCCGACTGCAATTGCCGCGCAAGATGCCGGTTGAGGTAATCCATGCCGTCGCGAATATCATTGATCAGTCGCAGCATGTCGGTCGAAAACAACTCTTTCACACCATCAGCGGCGTGCAGGATCGACTCAAGATTACTGGCGATGCTGCCTATTCGCGCACGATTCGCGACGACATCCAGCAACTCCTGCTCGGGCGCCTGCAGGTTTTCTTCGGTCGTAAAACCCGGATAGGTATCGGTGATGTGTGTGACGGCTTGCAACAGCGTTGTCAGCATCTCCGTTGGGAGCGGCTCAATGCTGTGCAATTCTTCAAAGATGGTTCGCGTCAGGCGCAGCCCCGATTCAGCGCGCTCGGCATAGCGGCCGAACCAGAACAGGTTCTCCACCACCCGGCTGGGCAGACTCAGGCTGCCCTCTGGCCCGCGACTCTGCTCCCCGTCGATATTGCTGATCTGCGCCTCGGGTTCGGAGGCCAGAATCCAGGTGTCCTTGCTGCCACCCCCGTGGCTGACAATATGTCGGGTGTCAGCCGAGGCACCGACATGCGTCAGCCCGCCCGGCATCACACTGTAAGAACTGCCAGCCGCAACGGTGTAGCCGCGCAGCAGCATGGGGCGACTGCCGAGTTTGTCGCCGTCCAATACAGCGGTGTGCGATGGCGCGACCGCATACTGCGCAACATAAGCCTGCGGACGCGCCATGACCGAGGCCAACAAGGCGTCGCGCTGCCCCGGCGCCAGATCTCCGACAAACACACTGTGGTTGTTGTCGCTGCGGTAACAGGGGCGAATCAACAGCTTTTCAAAGTGCTCGCGCACATACTTCAGATCAGCCGGATCGCCACACCACCAGCTCGGCACTGACGTCAGCCGCAATTCGCGTCCGAGAAAATGACGGGCAATCGCCGGCATATATTTGGCCAGCGCAGGATTTTCCAAAATCCCGCTGCCCAGCGGATTTGCCATCGCAACCGCACCGCTGCGCACCACTTCCAGCAATCCCGGCACGCCCAGCCCACCACTGGAATGGCTGACGAGCGGGTCCGTGTGGCAGTCATCGGTGCGCCGCAACACCACATCCACCCGGCGCAAGCCATCCAACGACTCCAGCCAAAGTGCGCCTTTGCGCACCGTGAGGTCCCGGGCCTGAACAAGGGGGTAGCCGAGATAGTTCGCGAGAAACGCATCCTCGAATGAGCTTTCCTGATAGGCACCGCGCGTCAGATACACAATCAGCGGCGAGTCCTTGTGTCCCGCCAGTTCCGACAGTTTTCGCCGCCATTGCAGGAAGAAGTTGGCCAGTCGGTGAACGTGGGCATCGCGGAACAGGCTGGGCATAACCCGGCGGAGCACGGTGCGGTTTTCCAGCGCGTAGCCGGTCCCCGGCGGCGCCTGACTGCGGTCACCGATCACCATCCACTCACCGCTGCGGTCCCTGACCAGATCGGCCGCATGGAAAATCAGCTGATGCTCACCGGGCAAGCGAATACCATCACAGGCCCGCAGAAAGCCGGGGTGGCCGAAGACCAGTCCCGGCGGAATCACTTTATTACTAATCAGGGTCCGCGGACCGTAGAGGTCGGCCAGAATCAGATTCAGCAGCTCGGCACGCTCGCGCAGCGCGTTTTCGATGTTTTCCCATTCGCCACTGGAGAGAATCATTGGCAGCAGGTCGAGCTGCCAGGTGTGGCTGATATTGAGCTGGTCGCCGGGGCTGTAGCTGGCGCCATCATCGCGAAGAATCCGCTTGGCGGTCTGCTGGCGTTTCTGCAGCGCTGACACGCCCATCGACTGCAGCACCTCCATGGGATAGCGCCAATGCTCGCGCAGCTCACCTTCGGGGCGCAACAGCTCATCAAACTGGCTGTGTTGCGGGCGGTACAAAACAGACTCGGAAGACATGATGATTGTTTAAGCTCGTAAATACCGGCGAGGATCACCGGGCGGCGAGCAGACTACCCCAGCCGCCCCCGGGCGTAAAGCGTGGCTCACCGATATTCAGCCAGGCTGAAACCAGTTGTCCTGAATTTTCAGATGGATACCCGATACCTGTTTCTCCAGCCCATCCAGTGCTGGCAACAGCCGCTGCGGATCATCCATTTCAATATTCTTACCCAGTTTTGCCGCCAACTTTTCCACGGCACTGGCCACATCGTCGCCACCGGGCAGGCTGCTCAGCGATGCCTGCATCTGCTCCAGGCAACAGGCCACCGAGCGCGGAAACAGACGATCTTCGATCAGGAAGCGGGTAGCATCACCGGCATTCAACGCGACCCGCATTGTGCGCCGGAAAGGAGTAATTGCATCCAGTGAGCTGAGCACGCTGCTCCACACCACCTCTATCGATGGCAGCTGCTCTTGTTCGCTGAACTCTGCCGACATACTGGCGCCGGCCTCAATCGTCCGCAGCCCCATGTCGGCGCGTTCAATATTGCGACCCAGACGATAGAAATGCCAGGCGCTGTCGCGGCGCATGGTATCCACAATCAGGCCGTTAATCCCCTGGCAGGTACGAATGATTTCCTCAAGGAATTCATGGCGATTCCGACGATTAATGCCCTGCTGAATATTCTCACTGACGTAAATCTGGAATTCGTTGATCAGCTCCCAGCTTTCGGGTGGGAGCGTGTCGCGGCTGGTACGGATATTCTCCCGCACCATTTTCAGCGAGTAATTCAGGGAACCGGAATTGCTCATGTCTTCCAGCAGGAAGCGAATCACGCGTCGCTCATCCCGATTGGAAAAACGGCGTTCAAATTCGCGGTGACTGCCACTGGCAATAACCAGGTTGTGCCAGCTGATTCCGGTATCCCGAGGTAAATCCGAAAGCAGTGATGTGTAAACCTGTATCAGGCGAGCAATACTTTCCACCCGCTCCATGTAACGGGCAAACCAGTAGACCCGTTCAGCAACGCGCGACAGCATCAGCGCTCCTCCCTTCTCACAATCCAGGTATCCTTACTTCCTCCACCCTGAGAGGAATTCACCACCAGCGAGCCCTTGCGCAACGCAACACGCGTGAGACCACCGGTGGTCACCTGCAGTTTTTTGCCTTGCAACACAAAGGGCCTGAGGTCCAGATGCCGGGGCTCTGCCTCCCCCGGGCCGGTAATAACCGGCGTGGTGGACAGGCTGAGTGTCGGCTGGGCGATGTAGTTGCGCGGATTCTCCTGAACCAGCTTGCGAAACTGCTCGTGATCCTTCTTGCTGGCGTGAGGGCCGACCAACATACCGTAGCCGCCAGACTCGTTGGCGGGTTTCACCACCAGCTCCTCGATATGCTCCAGCACATACTCCCGATGTTTAGGGTCGTCGCAGAGCCAGGTTTTCACATTCGGCAAAATGGCTTTCTCGCCAAGATAGAATTCGATCATTTTTGGCACGTAGGCGTAGACCACCTTGTCATCTGCCACCCCGGCACCCGGCGCGTTGACAATGGCCACCTTGCCCGCCTTCCAGGCGCGCATCAGACCGGGCACCCCGAGTACGGATTCCTTGTTGAAGACTTCCGGGTCAAGGAACATATCGTCGATACGGCGATAAATCACATCCACCCGTTCGAGGCCGTCAATGGTTTTCATGTAGCAGTAATCGTCGTCATCCACCACCAGATCACCGCCCTCAACCAGCTCCACCCCCATCTGCTGCGCCAGAAACGCGTGCTCGAAGTACGCCGAGTTGAAGATGCCCGGTGTGAGGATAACAATGACCGGCTTGGATGAGCGCGGAGACACCGACGACAGGGTCTCCAGCAGCATGGACGGGTAGTTGTCCACGGGGAGAATCGTGTTGTTCTCGAAGAATTCCGGCAACACCCGCTTGCTGACTTCGCGATTTTCCAGCATGTAGGCAACACCCGACGGCACTCTCAGGTTGTCCTCCAACACGAAAAATTTCCCGCTGTCATCGCGCACCAGGTCGCAGCCACAGATATGCGCCCAAACCCCCTGGGGAGGCGAGAAGCCTTCGCACTCGGGCCGATAATTTTTGGAGTCGTCCAGCAGGTGTCTGGGCAGCACCCCCTCTTTGAAGATGCGCTGCCCGTTGTAGACATCATCAATGAACAAATTCAGTGCGCGAAGCCGCTGGGTAAGCCCCTCTGCGGTGCGCTGCCACTCAGTGGCATCAATAACCCTGGGAATCAAGTCGAAAGGCCAGGTTCTATCGATATTCTCCCCGTCGGAGTAGACCGTAAAACTCACCCCCATATCGCGCACGGTACGCTCCGCAGCGGTGCGTCGCGCCTCCAGCTCGGCTCTATCAAGCTCTGAAAAATGCTTGACGATAGGCTGAGCAGCTCGCCGCGGCCGACCTTTTGGAGTAATCATCTCGTCGTAGAACCGACCGCCATCATACTGCGACCAATCGATGCCGGTCGCGCTGTCCCTGCTGCTTTGCGTCATAAGCCGCTCACACCTGTTCTTGTCATCCGGCCGCCCCGGTTTGTTCGGGGCTCCGCTGTCTCTTCACTGAAGATAACTGTCTTCCGCGCTTATTTTCCAGAAAGCAAGGCGCGGGCCAAAACCACCGTAACCCCTTATAAAACCCCATAAAAACACGCACCCACAAAAAAGCCACCCTGAGGTGGCTTATTGTCGTAACGTCAATCGCATTCCTGTTCCCTACAGCAAAATGCGACGAATATCGGCCAGCAACTGCCCCAGTTCGGTAAAGAACTTACCGGCATCGGCACCATTAATCGCCCGGTGATCGTAAGACAGTGACAGCGGCAGCATCTTGCGTGGCTGGAAGGCCGTACCATCCCACACCGGCTTGATATCAAGTTTGGACACACCGAGAATCGCGACTTCCGGCGCATTGATAATCGGAGTAAATCCGGTGCCCCCGATATTGCCCAAACTGGAAATGGTGAAGCAGCCCCCCTGCATATCGGCAGGTTTGAGCTTGCGCTCCTTAGCCTTCTGCGCCAGCTCCGACGCTTCCGCAGCCAGCTCCCACAACGACTTTTTGTCGACATCGCGGATAACGGGCACCATCAGACCGACCGGCGTATCCACCGCTACGCCAATATGAACGTACTTTTTGTACACCATATTTTCGCCGTCAGCGCTCAGCGAGGCATTGAACTTGGGGTTCATGCGCAGCGCTACCGCCGCCGCTTTCAGCAGGAAAGGTAAGGGCGTAAGCTTCACGCCCTTCGCCTGAGCTTCGGCTTTCATGCTGTTGCGAAAGGCCTCCAGCTCGGTGATGTCGGCGTCATCAAACTGCGTGACATGGGGCAGGTTCAGCCAGCTACGGTGCATATTGGCCGCCGTGAGCTTATGCAGCTTGGTCAGCGACTCTACCTCGATCTCGCCAAACTGACTGAAATCCACCTCGGGAATCGCCGGAATGCCAGCGCCTCCCGCCGCAGCCGCCGGCTTAGCCGAGGTCAGCGTTTTCACATAGGCGTGCAGGTCTTCTTTAACCACCCGTCCACGCGGACCGCTGCCGGTTACCTGATCGAGGCTGATACCAAACTCACGAGCCAACTTGCGCACCGCCGGTCCAGCGTAAACCGTCTTGCCATTGCCCTCATTCGCGGAAGACTCCGACGCTGCTGGAGCGGGAGCTGGCGTGGCCGCTTTTGGCTCTGGCGGCTCCGGTGTTTTGACCCGCTCACTTTCAGCAGCTGCCGTGGACTCGACCGCGGTATCCGGCGCCGACGAACCGCTGCGCTGCATTTCAGCAATGGCAGTGCCCTCAGCCGCGGCATCGCCGACCTTGATCAGCATGCTCAATACCTTGCCACTGAAGGGCGCAGGAACTTCCATCGACGCTTTATCGGATTCGAGCACGATCAGCGAGTCGCCCTCTTCTACCTCGTCACCCGCCGCCACACACAGCTCGATAACCTCAACACCATCGCCACCGCCAATATCCGGCACCTTGACCGTTTCCGGTCCCGCGCTGGCGGTTGGCGCCGCCTCAGCTTCGTCAGCAGCGGGCGGCGCAGGCTCCTCATCGGCGGCCTCTGGCTCGGCAGCTACCGGTTCGTCAGCGGGCGCATCGCCTTCAACGTCCAGCTCCAGAATGACATCGCCTTCGCCAACGCTGTCACCCACTTTCAGGCTGATTGACACCACTTTGCCCGCCTTGGGCGCAGGGACTTCCATCGATGCCTTGTCTGACTCCAGTACCAGCAGTGAGTCTTCTACCTCGACCTGATCGCCGACGGCGACGCACACTTCAATGACTTCAACACCATCACCGCCGCCGAGGTCAGGAATTTTGATCGTTTCTGTTGCCACAAAAAACTCCTTCTCTTAGCGGTAAATCGGGTTAATTTTATCGGCATCAATGCCGTATTTGGCAATGGCCTTGCTCACGTCACTCGCGGCGACTTTACCTTCGTCAGCCAGGGCTTTCAGGGCGGCCACCACAATGTAGTGACGATCCACCTCGAAATGCGCACGCAGCTTGGCGCGGGTGTCTGAGCGTCCATACCCATCAGTACCCAATACCACATAACGATTGCGAATATAGGGTCTGAGCTGCTCACCGTAAGCTTTGATATAGTCCGTCGCGCAGATCACCGGCGCATCCTGTGCGTTCAGCAGCTCGCTGACATAGGGCACCTTCGGCTCAGCTTCCGGATGAAGCATATTCCAGCGCTCACAGTCATTCCCTTCACGACAAAGCTGATTGATGCTGGTGGCGCTCCAGATATCCGCCTCGACTTTGAAGTCAGCTTTCAACAGCTCGGCCGCCGCTTCTGCTTCGCGCAGAATCGTGCCACTGCCCATTAACTGCACTTTGAGCTTGGGCTTTTTCACACTGCTGGAACGGAGCTTATACAGTCCCTTGATAATGCCTTCCTCTGCGCCTTCGGGCATATCCGGGTGCAGATAGTTTTCGTTCATCGTGGTGATGTAATAGAAAACATTTTCCTTCTCGTGATACATGCGCCGCATGCCGTCCTGAATGATTACCGCCAATTCATAGGAATAGGTCGGGTCATAGGAATGGCAGTTGGGAATCATATTCGCCATCAGGTGGCTGTGGCCGTCCTGGTGCTGCAAGCCTTCGCCGTTGAGCGTGGTACGCCCGGAAGTCGCGCCGATCAGAAAGCCCCGTGCCTGTGAGTCGCCGGCCGCCCAGGTCAAATCCATTACCCGCTGGAAACCAAACATGGAGTAGAAGATATAGAACGGCACCATCGGATAACGATGGTTGGCATAGGACGTCGCCGCCGCCAGCCAAGCCGAGAACGCACCGGACTCAGTAATCCCCTCTTCCAGAATCTGACCGTCTTTGGATTCCTTGTAGTACATGATCTGGTCGGCATCATGGGGGGTGTAGCGCTGTCCCTGTGAGGAGTAGATCCCCAGCTGCCGGAACATGCCTTCCATGCCGAACGTACGCGCTTCATCGGGCACGATCGGCACCACGCGCCCACCCATGTTCTTGTCTTTCACCAGCGTCGAAAGCAAGCGAACAAAGGCCATCGTCGAGGAGATTTCCCGCTTGCCACTGGACTTGAGCTGGGCATCAAACTTCTCCAGCGCCGGGACATCCAGCGGTTCGAAGTCCGCCTGGCGCGCAGGCAGGTAGCCCCCCAGTGACTCGCGCCGTTTGCGCATGTACACCATCTCCGGACTGTCTTCCGGCGGGCGGTAGTACGGCACATTCTTGAGTTCATCGTCGCTAATCGGCACGGAGAAGCGATCTCGGAATTTCTTCAGTTCTTCCAGATCGAGCTTTTTCACCGAGTGCGCTTCGTTCTGCGCTTCACCGCCGCTGCCCAGACCATAGCCTTTCACGGTCATCGCCAGTACAACCGTCGGCTTGCCCTTGGTCTCCATGGCATTGGCGTAAGCCGCATAGACT
The DNA here is from genome assembly GCF_000420325.1 of Spongiibacter tropicus DSM 19543. NCBI lineage: Bacteria > Pseudomonadati > Pseudomonadota > Gammaproteobacteria > Cellvibrionales > Spongiibacteraceae > Spongiibacter > Spongiibacter tropicus. The sequence continues at coordinate 649,862 of NZ_ATUS01000001.1, forward strand.
TTATACGGGTCGTGACCACCGCGATTCAGGTACATGATGTCGTCGTCGGACAGGTCTTTGACCAGCTCCAGCAATTCCGGGTACTTGCCGAAGAAGTGCTCGCGAGTGTAGGCGCCACCATTGGCCTTGTAGTTCTGCAATTCGCCATCGACCACTTCATTCATCCGGCGACGCAGCAGACCGGTGTCGTCCTTCTCCAGCAGCTGGTCCCACAGACGACCCCAGATGACTTTCACGACGTTCCAACCTGCACCGCGGAACACGCCTTCCAGCTCTTGAATGATTTTGCCGTTACCGCGAACCGGCCCATCCAGACGTTGCAGGTTGCAGTTGATGACAAAGCAGAGGTTATCGAGCTGCTCACGACCTGCCAGCGCGATGGCGCCGAGAGATTCCGGCTCATCGCACTCGCCGTCACCCATGAAGCACCAGACCTTGCGGTCGCCGTGCTCAACCAGCCCGCGGCTCTGCTGGTATTTCATGACATGAGCTTGATAAATGGCCTGAATAGGGCCCAGTCCCATGCTGACGGTCGGGAACTGCCAGTAGTCGGGCATCAGCCAGGGGTGGGGATACGACGACAGGCCGTCGCCATCCACTTCGCGGCGGAAGCGGTCCAACTGATCTTCACTGAGACGCCCTTCCAGATATGAACGGGCGTACATGCCCGGCGAGCTGTGACCCTGGTAGTAAATCAGGTCCGCTTTGTCGCCACCGCGGAAAAAGTAATTAAAGCCCACATCGTAGAGAGTAGCCGACGACGAGAAACTGGAAATATGGCCACCCAGGGCATCATTATTGTCGTTGGCACGCATCACCATCGCCAGCGCGTTCCAACGAATCAGTGAGCGGATTTTGCGCTCCATGAACAGGTCGCCCGGCATACGCTTTTCATCGCGGGGCTCAATGGTGTTGCGGAATGAGGTGGTAATGGCTGCGGGCAGTTGTGCGCCATTGCGCGCGGCATGCTTGGCCAGACGCTTCATGATGAAGGTGGCACGGGCGCGACCGGCATGGGTCAACACGCCATCCATCGCTTCCATCCACTCTTGGGTTTCCTGGGGATCAAGATCTTCGCGCAGATCGGGGTCTTGCTTCATATCACAGTCCTTTCGAATAACGTGGGCTGCCTCGACCAGCAAGCGACTGCTTGATTGTGTTCCGCGTCAACGGGCGCACCGACAGGGTCAACGGTCGGCGGTTATGTGCCTGTTGGTGACGGTGATCACCTGGCCTGTATGGCGCTGCCCGGCCTTGTGAGCTGGGCAGATAACCGATTTAAATTGGATTCCCGGCGGCGGTATGGCCCTCGGGAGCGACACGATTCTCGCAGCCCCTCAATTATAAATCAAGAAAATCCAGACATTTTTATTATGAATAAAACTTTACAGTTTTATAAAAAACAATCACTTATACCCTTTCAACTCCGCATCAACGGAATAAATAGTACTGAGATTCCGCTTTGTAGGCGGCCGCATCCTTCACTGGTTCGCCGACCAGGCTGACATCGGGCCACTGCCCCAGTGAATACACCGTCAGCGCCCTGCGCTGCTCGGGCTCGAGTGTTGCCTGAATCATCTGCCACCATTGATCAAAGCTCAAATCCCGCAAAGCGGCCAGCAGCTGTTCTCGGCTGTTAAAGGCCGTATAACCCTCCAGCAGGTCCTGCCAGTGCCGACCAGCCGCCTCCCACAGGTTCTCGGGCTGCTGCTGCAGTTTGGCAATCAAGGTATCGCGGTGCGATTCAAAGTCGGCCTCAGTGACGCCGCCAGCCAGCCAGCGCTCAAGATAACTGTTCACCTCGGCCTGCAGTGCGGCCGCATCGGCGACTGGTGACTGCACCATAAAGAACAGGCCGCCCACCGCGCGCATGGGGTAAACACCCGCATTCACCACATAGCCCAGCTGCTTCTGGGTACGCAACTGATAGTAGAAATCCGCACTCATCATTTGCCCGGCCAGGCCGAGCGCCACACGATAGTCTTTTCCATCACGAGGCGCCTGCACATAGGCAAGCAAGGCCGAATCACTGTGCTCTGCAGCTACCGGAATCAGTCGCTGCCCCGACGAAAGCTTCGCTACTCCCTGTTCCGGAGGCTGAGACTGCCCGGCTTCCGGCAGCACCTCAGCGGTGAGCGCCGCCATCGCCAGTGCCTCATCGCGATCGAAATTACCTTCAAGCATCAGCCGATAACGAAAGTCTTTCAGCACCTTCTCGGCATGCAGTGCCACCTCAGCCATACTGAGCGACGCAGTTGCCGCTGCCATATCGTCCAACAGCGGGCGCTCGCTTTGCAGCATTCTCGGCAAGTCGGCTAACAGCTGCTGATACGGTGACTGCCGACGGCTGTTTTCAAAGCCTCGCATGCGCTTGCGCTTCAGCCGATCGAAACGCGCCTCGTCCCATTCCGGCGCCTTCAATACCGTCAACACGGCGGCAAGCAATTCAGCCTGCTTTTGCGAAAAACCACCCAGACTGATTTCGATACCGCGCCAATTGGCGCTCAAGCCATAGTCGAGCCCAGCCAACTGCGCCGGATACGCCACCTCATTGAGCTGGTCACGTACCATGCTGAGCCACATTTTGGTTTTAGCCAGACTCGCGGCATCCTCGCCAGCCAGCGCGGACTCCATCAGCACCATGCTGCGACCTTTTGGCAGCACGAATTGGCGGTTGGTGTTGAGCCATAGTTCACTGACGCTGTCTGCGGGCAGCGCCTGCGGAATAGTGGCCTCCCCCGGCGCAACTTTCAGCGAAAAATTGTCGGCGATAAACGGGTTGGCCGCAGGCAGTGAAAGATCTGCCTCGGGCGCCTGCTGCCACGCAGCCAGTACGGTCTTGTCTACGGTACGCAGGCCCCACGGCACATCGTAGAGGGGTTCCCGTTGAGCCGTTTCCACTCCTGGCGCGGTCAAGGTAATAATGGCCTGTTCCGGGCGCATGGCATCCAGGTAATCGCCGAGAGTGTCCGGCTGGTAATCGTTCATCAGATAATCGCCGCGGACGACTTCTGCAGCGGGATATTTTTGCAGTGAGGATGAAAGCTGAATCAACTCCTGCGTCAGGCTCGGGCGGTTGCGAAAACGAAACTGCTGGGCAGCCAGTTGCGCCTGCTCGGCATAACGCCAGGGCTCAATCCCTTCCTTTCGAATCAACTCGATGTAGCGAAATACCAGCGCCACCACGGCATCACGATTCGCCAGACCATCCTCGGTCAAACGTATGTTTACACCAAACATCGCCTGTCCTTTCAGCGACAGGCTCTGCCCGGCACTCAAGCCTTCAGCCCAGCCCTGCTCCTTGAGAGCCGACAGCAGGCTGCCCTCGCCCTCGTGACCGAGGAGATTGCCAATGTAAGACAAGGGCTTGCCGCGCCAATGCGGCTGCGCATCAGGCACCGGAAACTGAAGAGACAGGCTGCGCTGATTCTGGACGGGCTCGATATTGACCCAGCGCGGCAGCGCGCCGGGGGCAAATAAGGGCTGGGTCACACGATCATCGGGCACCGCGTGGCTGGCTACTGGCGAGAATCGCGGACGCACCATGGCTTCCAGCTCATCCAGCGAGGCATTACCGACCACCGTCAGCGCCATAATGTCGGCAGAATAATAGCGCTCATAGAAGGCGAGTAGCTGCTCGCGCAAGGCCTCTTCACGATTGGCGTGCAGGGTATCCAGATTGCCGACTGAGAACTTGCTGAAAGGGTGTCCGGGATTGAGTTGCGCTTTGAATACCGCCAGTTCTCGGCGTTGATCGTTGCGCAGACGAGCCCGGTATTCCGAGTTGACCGCATTCACCTCGCGCTGAACATAGGCCGCGTTAAACAACGGAGAAACAAAAAACTGCGCAAAACGGTCCAGCGCCCCCTCAAGAGCATCGGCGCGGATATCAAAAAAATAATTGGTATTTTCGACACTGGTAAATGCATTGTGCGCGCCGCCGTTGGCGCTGATAAAGGCCTGATATTCACCCGCCTCCGGATAGCCTTCCGTGCCGAGGAACAGCATGTGCTCAAGAAAATGTGCCAGCCCCTGATAGTCCTCCGGATCGTGGCGACTGCCAACGTTCACATCCAGTGACGCCCCCGCCTTGTCGGCGCCGGGGTCGGACACCAACAGCACTTTCAGGCCATTGTCGAGCACCAAGTAGCGATAGGCGCGCTGCTCGGTGTCGGGCAATTCAATACCGGTAGTCTCGTTGCGAAGCGCCGCACAGGCGGCCAGAAAAAAACACAGTCCAAACGTCAGGAAAAAACGCGGAGAAAAACGCACAGGCATTCCTTATAAAACCGTTTATTCAACCTCGGCGGGCACGGTGGCCTCGACTTCATCAACCCGGGGCCAGGCATAGAGTATGGCCTTCACCAGCGTTGCCAGAGGAATTGCAAAAAACACGCCCCACATTCCCCAAATGCCGCCAAAGACCAACACCGCAGCAATAATCGCGACCGGGTGCATATTGACCGCCTCGGAAAACAGGAGTGGCACCAGCACGTTGCCGTCCAGCGCCTGAATCACCCCATAGACAATACAGAGCGTAAAGAATTCACCCCCCCAGCCCCATTGCAGATACCCCACCAGCAGCACGGGAATGGTCACTACAGCAGCACCGATATAGGGGATCACCACCGACAGCCCCACCGTCAGCGCCAGCAGCGCAGCATAGTTCAGCGACATCAGCGAAAAGGCAATGTAGGAGGTCACCCCTACAATCACAATTTCGATGGCCTTGCCGCGCACATAGTTGGCCACCTGATCATTCATTTCCAACCAGACGGCGGTCAGCAGCGGACGTCGATTGGGGAGGAAGCTGGCAAACCAGCCGAGAATCATCTGTTTATCTTTGAGGAAGAAGAACACCAGAATCGGGATCAGGACAATATTAATCAGCACACCGACTAGGTTGGGCAACTGCGCCAGCGAGAATGACACCACGTATTGACCCATGGAGCCAAATTCGGCGGTCGCCAACGCCATCCATTCGCGTATCTGCGCCTCGTTAAACAACTCTGAGCGCTCCGGCAGCAACATCAGCACCTGCTGCAGCTTACGAAGCATCGTCGGCAACTCCTGTACCAAGGTCACCAACTGCTGCCAAACCAACGGCAACAACAGAATAATCACGCCGAAGAACAGCGTAATAAACAGGCCGTAGGCAATCGTCATTGCCAGCCAAGGCCGGGCGCCGACAGCCGCCAATCGGGCGATCACCCCCTGCATCAGAAATGCCAGTACCGTGCTGGCAATAATCGGAATCAGTACATGCCCGAGGCTGAGAATCAGCAGCAGAATCACTGAGATGATAATCAGCAGCACAACGGTCTCTTCTTCCGCGAAGATCCTGTCGAACCAATTGCGCACCATTCCCAGCATAGGTCAGCCTCTAAGCCCCATTAATTACTGCATTACTTTTTCTGAAGAACGTATCGAAACTCGCCGTCCCGCTCACTTTGCTCCAGCAGGGTATTGCCGCTCTGTCTGGCAAAAACCGCAAAATCACGCTGCGACCCAGCATCAGTGGCCAGCACTTCCAAGACCTCGCCACTGCCCATTCGGTTCAACGCCTGCTTGGCCTTGAGCAACGGTAATGGACAATCCAGCTGTCTCGCATCCAGTCTCTCGGCAATTTCGCTCATAGCATACCTCGTTGGCGGAAGAGCCGCAGTATAGCCTGCGGGAACGCCGAAGCAGAACCTAGTAGCACTGCACTTTTTGCGCTTTATTAGGTCTGATCCGATACCCTCTTGTATGATCAGAGGCGAGCTGTCGGCAAGGCATTGCCATCGGCCACCCAAATGGGACAGCATTTTTAAACAAGGACCCAATGGTGTTACGACCCTTACTGCTTTTGTTTGTCAGCGCCGTACTGCTCTGCAACATCGCCACCGCTGCAGAGAGCCGCCCGATCAGCCAACAGTTGCCCGAGCTGGGAGAAGTCAACGCCTCGCCCTATTCGCTGCAACAGGAGTACGATCTTGGGCGGCTTTGGCTGAAAATGTTTCGCACTCAGGTGACAACCGTCGATGACCCGCAACTGCAAAGTTATCTGGAATCGCTGCTCTACAACCTGGCAGCCAACAGTGAACTGAAACAACGCCAGCTCGACACCGTCATTGTCGACAACAGCACGATCAATGCCTTCGCGGTACCTGGCGGCGTTATTGGCGTCCACAGCGGCCTGTTCCTGTTCAGCGACAACGAGGCACAGTTCGCCGGGGTACTCGCCCACGAACTTGCTCACCTCAGCCAGCGGCATTTTTCCCGCTCCATTGATAAAGCTCGCGAAGCCAATATCCCCAGTCTGGCAGGTATGCTGGCGGGCATTATCCTCGCCGCCACGGTCGGCGCGGATGCAGGTATTGCCACGATTACGGCCAGCCAGGCGGCCGCACTCGACAGCCAACTGCGCTTCAGTCGCGAGCACGAACAAGAGGCAGACCGCGTCGGCATGGAAACCCTGTCTCGTTCGGGCATGGACCCCAACGGGATTCCGTCCATGTTCGAAAATATGAATGCCAATCTCCGCTATGCGCGTTCCAAACCGCCGGAGTTTCTGCTCACCCACCCGCTGACAGAGAACCGGATCAGCGACAGTAAAAACCGTGCGCGCAATTATCCTCGCAAGGTCTACACCGACAACTTGAACTTCCAACTGATGAAGAAGCGCGTCGAACTGCTGCACAGCAAGAAACCAGAGAATCTGCTCGCAGAGTGGCAGCGAGAAACCGACGTCAACGGCGAAGCCAAACACTATGGCCGCGTGCTCGCACTGATTGAACTCGAACGCTGGGACGAAGCCGATGCCCAACTGGCAACCCTGCTCGCCGACAATCCGCAGCGCATCGCTTACATTATCGCCCGCGCCGAGATACAGCAGGGGCAGGAAAAGGGCGAAGCGGCCATCGCCACTCTCAAGCAAGCCCTCTCACTGAGCCCGCGCAACCACTCACTGACGATGACGCTGGCCGCAATTCTTCAGGAAAATAAACTGTTCAGACAGGCCGATCAGTTACTCACGGTCCACAGCGAGCAACGCAGCGAAGACCCTCATCTTTGGTATGAATTGGCTGAAGTCCGTGGCCTGGCCGGAAATATTCTCGGCGTACATATGGCTCGTGCAGAGTATTTTATATTGGTTGCCCAGTTTGAACGCGCGTCAAAACAACTGCGCTATGCCCACCAGTTGATCGGCAGTGACAACCGCGTATTGGAAAGCAAAATTCGCCAGCGCCTGCGCGACATCGACGCGATGAAAGATGAAATGAAAGAACTACAGGGGGGCTGACACGCCCCCACGGAAAGAACGCCTCAGCGTTTCGCTGCCGCAAAGTCCAGCATGCGAGTCAGAGGTTTCATTGCCTGCTCGCCCAGCGCTGGGTCAACGTGAATTTCATTGCCGCCATTTTCCAGCACATCCAGCAGGTTTTCCAGGGCGTTCATCGCCATCCACGGGCAATTCGCACAGCTTCGACAGGTGGCACCACTACCCGCCGTGGGCGCAATAATGAACTCTTTGTCGGGCACCAGTTGTTGCAGCTTATAAAAAATGCCTTGGTCCGTCGCCACAATCATCTGTTTGTTGGGCAGGTCGCGAGCCGCATTGATGATCTGAGTGGTCGACCCCACGACATCGGCCAACTCGACCACACTGGCCGGTGACTCCGGATGCACCAGCACCGCGGCCTCGGGGTACACGGTTTTCAGGTCGATAATCCCCTGAGCCTTGAACTCTTCATGCACGATGCAGGAGCCGTCCCACAACAGCACGTCGGCGCCGGTTTCACGACGCACATAATCGCCAAGATGCTTATCCGGCGCCCACAGAATTTTCTCCCCTTCGGCATCCAGATGATCGACAACATCCAGCGCAATACTCGAGGTTACTACCCAGTCCGCTCGCGCTTTAACAGCAGCAGAGGTGTTGGCGTAAACGACTACGGTACGCTCGGGATGCTGGTCACAGAAGGCGGCAAATTCATCCGCGGGACAGCCAATATCCAGAGAGCAGGTGGCCTCCAGCGTGGGCATCAGCACGGTTTTTTCCGGAGACAGAATCTTGGCGGTCTCCCCCATGAACTTAACGCCGGCCACAATCAGCATTGAGGCAGGATGATCACGCCCGAATCGCGCCATCTCCAGGGAGTCCGAGACACAACCGCCCGTCTCTTCGGCGAGTGACTGGATTTCCGGGTCGGTATAGTAATGCGCTACCAGCACCGCATCGCGGGCCTTTAGCAAGGTTTTTATCCGTTCGCGCAATGCCGCACGCTCCCCCTCAGGGAGTTCGTTGGGCTGATTGAGCCGGGCGAGGTGATCGCGCACCAACTCTTTTGCAATTGCCTGTTCTGCCAAAACCATTTCCCCACGGTGAGGACGAAAAGCCCTCGATTTTAACAAACATTACGCAATCAGGGCCACATATGACCCGTTTCTGCTGTCACCCGGCGGTCACGGTGCCCAATATACCGTTTTGCGGCAATCCCCCGCCCCGAACAGCCGGGCAACTGGCGGGGGTTTGACGGCAAACAACGCGTCAGACAACACCGAGCGCTTGTCTTCTCCGCAAATATGCAAAATAAGCTGCTCACAGTTCAACAGCCTTGGCAGGGTCAGGGTCAGGCGCTCGTAGGGACTGGAGGGCGTTTGCACGGCGATACAACTGTGACGCCCATTCAACGCCAAGCCGTCGCTGAGTTGCGCACTGTCTGGGAACAGCGAGGCCGTATGGCCGTCCGTCCCCATACCCAGCACGACACAGTCAAAGCGGGGAATGGCCGACAGTTCGGCATCGGCAACTTCCGCACCGGCTTCAACCGACGACACGTCGGATCGCAGAGGCAAAAAGCGCGCTTCTGCTGCACCGGCAGTCAGCAGCAGTTCGCGCAACTGACGCTCGTTGCTGTCGACGTGGTCGGCAGGTAACCAGCGCTCGTCGCTGAGGAGGACCGTAATCCTCGACCAGTCGAGTTCACTGATCGCCAACAGCGACAGCAGTCCTCGCGGTGTGCTGCCACCCGGCAGTACGAGGCTCGCCTCGCCCCGCGCCGCAACTGCGGCGCTGAGGACCGTACAGATATCATCGCACAGTGTCTGATCCAGCGAGCCACGACTACTGAAGCTGAATAATTGCGCCCCGCGCGAATCCAGGCGCCGCTCCAACATATGCTCATTCATGCCAACTGCGTCCATCCCTTTCGATCAACAATTCGGCCTTGGCTGGCCCCCAGGTTCCCGCGTGATAGCCGGTAACCGGCACCGCCTGATCACCCCAGGCGGCGATTAATGCATCGCACCATTTCCAGGACTCTTCCACCTCGTCTCGCCCGACGAACAATGAGGGGTCACCGTTGATCACGTCCAGAAACAGGCGTTCGTAGGCGTCGGGAACGCGCTGAATCTCCGGCGAGTTGAGGAAATCCAGATTCAAGGTTTTAGTTTCCAGCGCCAGCTTATTCTTCAAGCTCTGCTGCTTAGACACCATCTGCATCTCAATCCCTTCATTGGGTTGCAGACGAATCACCAGACGATTGGGAATCGTATCGCCAGTCGAAAAAATATTGTGAGGCAAGCTTTTGTAGGCGATCACAATTTCGGTTAATTTCTGTGGCATCCGCTTCCCGGTGCGCAGATAGAACGGTACGCCAGCCCATCGCCAGTTGTCGATATGGGCCTTGATAGCGACAAAGGTTTCGGTATCGCTGCTTTCCACATTGCAGTCGTCCTCGTCGAGATACCCCGGCACCGCCTCACCCTGGCTCCAGCCCTGGGTGTACTGTCCGCGAACGGCGTGTGATGCCACACTGGCGGCATCAATGCGACGCAAGGCGCGAAGAATTTTGACCTTCTCGTCGCGAATACCCTCAGCGGTCATCGAGTTGGGGGGCTCCATCGCCACCAGACACAGCAGTTGCATCAGGTGGTTCTGAACCATATCGCGCAACTGCCCCACGTCGTTGTAGTAGGACCAGCGCCCTTCAATACCGACCGTTTCGGCCACGGTAATCTGCACGTGATCGACACAGCTCTGGTCCCACTGGGTATTGATAAATCGGTTGGCAAAGCGCAGTACCAGCAGGTTCTGAACGGTTTCTTTCCCCAGATAATGGTCAATGCGATAGATGTTCTCTTCGCTGACCAGACGCCCAACGGTCTCGTTGACCGCGCATGAACTCTCCAGATCGTGACCAATGGGTTTTTCCAGCACCACGCGGCTGCGCTTGCCCAACAGCTGCTGCTCGCCGAGTCGCTCACAGATTGGGCCAAATAGCGACGGTGGCGTTGCCAGATAAAAAATCGCCATGCGTTCTGGCTGCCAGCCGCGAGTGAATCTGGCGTATTGCTCTGTTTCGGAAAAATCCATGCAGTGGTAGTACAGCCTGTCGGCAAAGCTCTGCCAATGGGCATCGCCATCAATCACCGTTTTCAGGCGTTCATATTGCTGCGCAATAAACTCCTCGCGACTCAATTCACGCCGCGCAAGGCCAATGATTCGGAGATCAGAAGGCAACAGGCCAGCCGCATGAAGCTGGTAGAGCGCCGGAAACAGCTTGCGCCGCGTCAGATCCCCGCCCGCGCCGAAAATCACCAAGTCACTCGCAATCGTCATAGACTAGCCCCCTGCCGTCGCGCGCAACTGGCTGGCGATGGCCGCACGCTGCCGAATACCTTCCCAATCCCCCGCTCGCTGCAGTTCCAGCGGCGCAATCCAGGAGCCCCCCACGGTAATCACCGAGGGCAAGGCAAGGTACTGCAGAGCGTTTTCCGGCGTAACTCCCCCGGTCGGGCAAAATTGTAAATCGGCAAGTGGAGCAGACAGCGCTTTCAGCGTTGCCAAGCCACCCATCGCTTCAGCGGGAAAAAACTTTACCGCCCTCAAGCCGCGGTCCATGCATGCCAGCGCCTCGCTGGCTGTGGCGATGCCGGGAAGAAAAGGCAGCCCGGTCTCAATACCGGCGTCCAGCAGCGCACTATTGCTGCCTGGCGTCACCAGAAACTCGCTGCGCGCAGCGAGAGCCAATTTTACGTCGTGCGCATTCAATACCGTGCCGGCGCCGACGCAAACTCCATCAACCTCTTCGCGGATGCGATCAATGGCATTTAGCGCCGCCCGGGTGCGCAGCGTAATTTCCAATACCGGCAGGCCACCGTCCCGCAGCGCCGTGGCCAGCGGCACAGCATGTTCCGCATCTTCGATCACCAGCACCGGCATCACCGGTGCCCGCTTCAGAATTGCCATTAATTGCTGGTGCATAATGCTCTCCATGAATACGCTCAGCCTTGCTCGCCAAGACCTTCCGGCAGGGCCGGAAATAACACCGACGCGCCCTGCTCTGCACTGCCGACCTGGCTTCTGAATACCGCAAACAGTTCCCGCCCTACGCCGAAGCGACTGTCTTCCTCTTTCGGCAAAGGCGCTCTGGCGAACAAGTCTGCATCGTCAATATCGCAGCGCAGTTCACCATTCACCGCATCGAGGATAATGCGGTCACCGTCCCGCAATCGCGCAATCGCGCCGCCCACAGCAGCTTCCGGGCTCAAGTGTATGGCGGCCGGCACCTTGCCCGATGCGCCGGACATTCGCCCATCCGTTAACAGGGCAACCCGGTGGCCGCGGTCCTGCAAAACACTTAATACCGGCGTCAGCTTGTGCAGCTCAGGCATACCGTTGGCCTGCGGCCCCTGATACGGCAATACAATCACGCAGTCGCGATCCAGTTCCCCGGCATCAAACTTGACCTGGAGCTCTCCCTGACTGCCAATGACGACCGCCGGAGCATCAATCTGGTGGTAGGCAGGGTCGACGGCCGACACTTTGATCAGCGCGCGCCCCAGATTACCCTCCAGCAGCCGTAAGCCTCCCTCGGCATCAAACGGCGCGTCTACCGACGCAATGACAGCGGGATCGCCACTCTTCTCAACCCCCGGCTGCCACCGCAATCTCTCACCGTCCAGGACCGGCTCCTGAAGGTAGTCGGCCATACTCTGCCCCCACATGCTCGGTGCATCGGCATGCATCAGGCCCGCCTCCATCAGCTGGCGAAACAGCAAGGTGCTCCCCCCGGCCGCGTGAAAATGATTGATATCGGCCTGACCATTCGGATAAACACGCGCCAGCAACGGCACGACCCGAGACAGCGCATCGAGATCACTCCAATTGATGATAAAACCCGCCGCACGGGCAATCGCGATGAGATGGATACCATGATTGGTCGATCCACCCGAGGCCAATAACACCACCATGGCGTTGACGATAGCGCGCACATCCACGATGTCGCCCAAGGGTTTCGGCGAAGCAGAAACACTGCTCACCCGACACAGCTGATGCACCGCTTCACGATTCAGCGCCTCCCGCAAAGGGGTACCGGGATTCACGAAGGAGCCGCCGGGCAGTTGCAGCCCCATGGCCTCCATCAGCAATTGATTACTGTTGGCCGTACCGTAAAAGGTGCAGGTGCCCGCACTGTGATAAGACGCCGCTTCGGCTTCCAGCAGCTCCTTGCGACCCACCTTGCCTTCGGCGAACAGCTGTCGAACGCGTTGCTTTTCCTTGTTGGGCAGGCCACTGGGCATGGGGCCTGCCGGTAAAAACATCATCGGCAGATGGCCGAAATGCAGCGCCCCGATCAGCAGGCCCGGCACGATTTTGTCGCAAATACCCAGGCAGATCACAGCGTCAAACATCTGGTGAGATAGCGCCACAGCCGTGGCCTGAGCGATCACATCGCGACTGAACAGGCTCAACTCCATCCCCGGCATCCCCTGAGTCACGCCGTCGCACATGGCGGGCACACCTCCAGCCACCTGTGCCGTACACGCCAGCTCGCGGGCTGCTGCTTTGATCTTGTCGGGATAGTCGCTATAGGGCTGGTGAGCCGACAACATGTCGTTGTAGGCCGTGACAATGCCGAGATTGGCGGACTCCATCAGCCGGATGCGGTTTTTATCATCACCCTCACAGGCGGCAAAACCGTGAGCGAGGTTGCCGCAGCTGAGCCGCTGCCGATTAGGTGCCTGCTGGCCTGCCTCGTGCTGGCGGCGCAGATAGTCGTCGCGACTGCCCGCACTGCGGCGGGCAATGGCGTCTGTCACGCGGCTAACGTCGGGATGAACAGTGCGCATTGCGGGCTCCCTGAGTTGCGGCCGCCGGACCGGGCAGGCGTGTCGCCAACAACGGCCGCACGCGGCGGGCTGTTTTCTGACTATAAAGGGGATGCGATATCCATACCAGCCGTCAGCCGCCGCCGCGTATCTCGGAAAACCCGTACGGGAGAGTTGCTTAGGTCAGCACCCCGTCAGCGCGCAGCGCAGCGAGGCTGTCGGCGTCGTAACCCAAGCCGGCAAGGACCGCATCCGTGTCTACACCCTGCAAGGGCGCCGGCTTTGGGGTTGCCGGTTCACTGCGACTGAACTTGGGTGCCGGACAAGGCTGAACGTGTCCCCCCACGTCCACAAAGCTGTTGCGGGCGACATTGTGGGGATGCTTTGGCGCCTCGCTCATGGACAGTACCGGTGCAACGCAGGCATCTGTGCCCTCCAACAGGTCACACCAGGCATCGCGGGTTCGGGTCTTAAACAGCGCCTGTAATTGCTCTTTGAGTTCAGGCCAACGCTCTACATCGTATTGATTGCCAAAGACCGTTTCATCCAGCCCCATCAATTCTTTCAGCAGTTGATAAAACTGTGGTTCGATGGGCCCCACCGACAGGTATTTGCCGTCCTGGGTTTCATATACTTCGTAAAAATGCGCGCCGGTATCGAGCACGTTGACACCGCGCTCGTCGCGCCATCCAAAGGCACCGAGATTGTAGTAGCTGTACATCATATGCATCAGCGCAGCCGAGCCCTCGACCATGGATACATCCACAACTTGCCCCTTCCCGCTGCGGCCCGCTTCCAGCATGGCGGAGACGACACCGAACGCCAGGAACATACCTCCGCCGCCGAAATCGCCAACGAGATTGAGTGGCGGCACCGGTTTGTCACCAGCGCGACCAATACCGTGCAGCGCACCAGAGAGCGAGATGTAGTTGATATCGTGCCCAGCGGCCTGAGACATCGGTCCTGTCTGCCCCCAACCGGTCATTCGTCCATAAACCAACTTGGGGTTGCGGGCCATGCAGTCGTCAGGACCGATACCCAAACGCTCGGCAACACCGGGGCGAAAGCCTTCAATCAGCGCGTCGGCGGTTTCACATAGTTTAAGCAGGGCTTCCACCGCGCGAGGGTCTTTCAAATTCAGAGCAATGGATTTTTTGCCGCGTTCGCTGATGCTGTTTATCGGTGCACTGCCCTCGGCAGCAGACTTGCGTGTGACGGAAATCACTTCCGCTCCCATATCGGCAAACATCATTCCGGCAAACGGCGCGGGCCCCAGGCCCTCTATTTCGATAATACGCAGCCCCTGAAGTGGTCCCATTACATACTCCTGTCGTTGAGTTCGGGCCGTCACCGCCAACATGCTGACAGCCTTTTTTGTTATGTCTTTTAAGGTACCGGGCATAAAAAAGGCGGCCCGAGCCGCCCATTATTACGATCGACAGAGTGCGAATCCAGCGCACCGCGCGCCAACTATGGTTCGCACACAATTAAAATCAGGGTCTGATGAGCGTATAGAGGCTGCCAGCAATATCCTCCGCGGACGATGACGGCGCAAGCGGCGCAACCGCTTCCTCTCCGTTTCCTTCGGTTTCGGTGGCCTCGTCTCTCGAGACACGCTGCAATGCACTGTGCAAGGCCGCGCCCAGCAGGAGATTGCTGGCAACAGCAATGTCGGCAGCCTGCGCAACACGGCCTTCGCACTGAAAGATTTTCAGCCGATGCTGTAATTTGCAGTACAGGGGAAACAGGCTCATCTCATGCATCTGCCCCGAGGCATCGCGCATGCCGCCGGTCCAAAGCGCCGCCATCAGCGGCACAACCTCTGCGTAAAAGGCCTCGGCACTGAGGTAAACCTGACAGAGCCACAACTCCATTTCAGCGCCGTTATCCTGCTCTATGCACTGCTCGACGACCAGTCGTTCAGGCAGGCGCTCACCAACCAATGCCCGCAGCAGACCCGCCTTGTCGCCAAAATTGTTAAAGACACTGGCCTCCGTTGTGCCGGCTCTGGAGGCAACACCCCGCGTCGTGAGGGCCGCAACCCCCTCATCGCAGAGCAGCCCGTGGGCAGCATCCAGCAATCGTTCTCGCACTCTCGGTCTCGCCACTATTACTCACTCCATTGATATCGGCTAATGCTTATTACACCCGAGCAACGGCTTTGAGCGCAAGACAGCACACATTGCGCTAAGATCGCGGCTTAACAAAACAATAAGTCGGAGCCGCAGCCATGACAGTCTCAGGATCTGTATCGGTAAAAATGGAAGGCGACATCTGCCATATTTCCATCCAACGCCCGGAGCAACGCAATGCCGTTGATGGCCCTACCGCACGCGCTCTGGCCCAAGCGTTCCGGATGTTTGACAAGAACACCGAGGCAAAAGTTGCCATCCTCAGTGGCACGGGAGGACATTTTTGCGCCGGTGCCGATTTACATGCCTTTGCCAGTGGCGACCCCGACAAACATAACCCCTTGAGTGAACGCGGAGACGGGCCCATGGGGCCGACGCGCATGCAGTTAAGCAAACCCGTCATCGCCGCCGTGGATGGCTACTGCGTGGCAGGCGGACTGGAGCTTGCGCTATGGTGTGATCTTCGCGTTGCCAGCGAACATGCCGTCTTCGGGGTTTTCTGCCGGCGGTTCGGGGTACCGCTTATCGACGGTGGCAGCATTCGCCTGCCGCGGCTAATCGGACAGAGCCGCGCAATGGATATGATTCTCACCGGCCGCCCCGTCGATGCGCAGGAAGCCTTGAGTTTTGGGCTTGCCAATCGGGTCGTCCCCCATGAACAACTGGAAGAGCAGGCTCTGTCACTGGCCCGGCAAATAGCCAGCTTTCCCCAGCAATGCCTGCGCAACGACCGCGAGAGTGCGCTGACGCAATGGTCGATGAGCGAGGCAGACGCCATTCACGCTGAATTTGCCTTGGGACTGGAAACGCTGAGAAGCGGCGAATCACGCAATGGCGCCACCGCGTTCGCACAGGGGCGCGGCCGTCATGGCGATTTTCAGAACAGCGAACCCTGAGGTGCTGCCGGCAAGGACGATTCGGGCAAAGGCCGCAGACGATCTCCCACCGCAATGCGGCCAGTACGCACAACTTTTGCACAAAGACCGCCGTAGCCCAGCATGGCCACTACGCCGCCCCGCCCTAGCACCTCATCCATGCGAGAACAGGGATGGCAGAGTGCAGTCGCCTGAAAGATTGCCTCACCAATCTGAAAATACTGATAGCGCAGCGCGTTCAAGTTAATCCCCGAAACCAGCAGATTACGACGCAATAATGCCGGGTTAATCTCTGCTCGCCCCAGATGGCGGGCAATACTGGCAATAAACTCTGTACTGATCAGTGAAATCTGGCGACCAGATCCGGCCCGGCCGCCCATCCGGCGATCGCCCTCCAAGCCATACCCTTCCACCGCTACGGTAGATGGCAAGGACAACATCGGCTCGCGACGCTGAGGGCGAACGCCAATCCACGTCAGCTCACCCTCAGGTAAATCGCGGAGATAGCGAGCGAGAAGCCTCCCCTGCGCGTTCATTCCTCTTTCTCCTTGCGCCGCTCAAACGGCGACCACAACAGAAACCACAGGCCCTGAGGAAGCTGTCGCGGCTCCGGCAAACCAAGCTGCACCGCGTTGCCTGCCTGCGCACGCGACTGAAAACTGCCGAAAAAACGATCCCAGCAACTCAGGCTGAAACCGAAGTTATGCTGACTTTCCTGCCAACGCCGGGAGTGGTGAATCCGGTGCAGTTGCGGGGTGATCAGCCAGGATCGAAGTCGGCGCTCCAGCGCCTCTGGCAACGCGATATTGCTGTGATTGAACAGCGCACAGGCGTTCAACCAAACCTCGAACAGCAATACGGCCAACGCCGGTAATCCCAACAGAGCAACCGCAATGGCCTTAATCAGCATCGATAAGAGGAACTCCACCGGGTGAAATCGCAAGCCGGTACTCACATCAACGGCCAGATCGGCGTGGTGTACCCGGTGCAGACGCCACAACCAGGGTATGCGATGAAACAGGCGGTGTTGCCAGTAAATCAGCATATCCAGCAGCAGGATACCCAGCGGCACCGACACCAATAATGGCAACGCCAGTTGATTTGCGACCCCTACACCCTGCTCAGACGCCCACAGGGCAACCCCGGTTGCCGCAACGGGAAATACCAGTCGCAACAGTAATGTCCCCAGCAGTGATAAGCCCAGATTACTGGCCCAACGGCGGCGCTCGGCAGGGCGAAACGGACGCCACCATTCCAGTAGCGCAAACACCGTAAAGACCAGCAAAAAGCTGCTCAGGCGCAGTGCAGCCTCCCAGTCAGTCATGTGACGACTCCCCCATAATCGGGCAGATGACAACAGCGCAGAAATGCCGCCGGCTGCCGGGATAAATCGTCAATCACATCCACATCCGACAACGCCGGTCGCTCATGCCAAACCAGGCCCGCTGCGTGTAATCGGCGTCGCGTCTGTTCGGCAACGCGGGAGGTACTCCAATCCACATTGTCAAAGACGCCGGGCGTTGCCTCTGGCAACCCCAGCAGGACATAACCGCCATCCTGTGCCGGGATCATCGCAGCGTCGCCTTGACGCAGACAGCTCATAGCCCAGTCGATATCGTCTCTCGCCAAGGAGGGACAATCGCTACCAATCAGGATGATAGGACCGCCATTTGCCGCTCGCTGCATACGCCCCCCCAAGTCGCCCTCACCTTGTGACACCGCAGTAAAGCGATCCAGATCAATCAGCGTCTGCCAGCGCGAATCCGAGGGCGGCGGCGTCAACCACAGCTCAAGTTCGGCACTGCCTTTCACCTCTTCACACAATGCCAAACACTGCTGCAACAGGGCCTCTGCGACCCTCGCGGCCCCCTGCTCACCCAGGGCGGGAATCAAGCGGGTCTTCGCCGTGCCGGGAGCAGGCAATTTGGCAAACACGCACAGGCGCACCGAGAGCGCGTTCATCGTGGCTCCCGCTGCTCGGGGTAATAACTGCGCAATAAGCGCTCAGCGGGCACACCCAAAAAATACTGCAGCCGCAGCCACCACATCAGCAGTACTGTGCGCAGGCAACCCTGCTGCTCCCAGCGACGACCTGAGCTGACTATCTTCTGGGACAAACACAGCGGCGGCGACTGTGCCCGCAGGCGCCGGCTAAGTTCAATATCCTCCATCAAGGGTTGTGGCGCGTAGCCCCCCTGCTCCAGAAATACCCCGCGCTGTACAAAAATCCCCATATCGCCCGTCGCTATCCCCGTCAGTCGAGAGCGCAGATTCATCAGTGTGGAAATCACCGGCAGCAGCCGAGGGCGGCCCGACAACTGGATATCAAAGCGGCCCCACTGGGCCCGACCATGGCGACACACGTCGAGCAGCGCCTCGATGGCCGGTCGATTGAGCTCGGTATCGATATGCAAAAACAATAGATAACGCCCGCTCACCACCGCCGCCCCGGCATTCATTTGCCGGGCACGCCCAGGTTCACTGCAAATCACTCGCATACCCTGCTCACGCAGGTACTCCTGTGAGCCATCACAACTGCCGCCATCAACAAACAGCCACTCGACATGAGGATAGGCAGCCTGCCAGCGGCGTAGACGAGGCAACATCTTCGACAGTAATGACCGTTCGTTCAGCAGCGGCAGAACAACACTCAACAACGGCTCAGCCATCACTCGCACTCTCTGCCACAGTGGCCGTATCGTTCAAGCGCCAGTCATAATCTGAAAACGCGATGGGCAGGCGCCGGGCACGCAGGGCAGACAAGGCCTCCGCCGTCAGCCTCAGCTCATCGGCGTAGCCTGCCAGAAACGCCTCCAGCGACGACTGCCCGCGCCAGCCCTGCTCGAAGTCCTTGCCATACCAGTCAAAAATTTTCGACAGATATAGCTGACCATCACGCAGGCCATTGCGCTCGCGATCAGCCAAAAAGCGACGAGTGGCCTGATCGAGCTGGCTTTCAAGGACCTCTCCTCGATACGCCTCATCACGCAATGCCGGGCAGCCAATACTGGCGCAATTCACCGCAAAATGGATACGTGGCTCACTGAACTGCCGTCGGATCATCCCGTGCTCAATGTCATCTAGGCTGCGCTTTTTACCCAAGAGCGGAATAAAACGCTGCCGCCAGGGAGAGCGAAACCAACCACCGATCTCCTTGATCGAATCAATCTCACCATAATGTCGGAGCACCAGCTCAACCGTCCAGGCGTTGTAAGCATTGATAAGAAACGCCAGCTGTCGCGCCGCCGACCACGTCCCGTAAACCTCTGGCTCAATAGCAGACAGTGCCGCCAGATAACGGGAAAGCTGATCGCGATCTGCGTTGAAGCCCTGGTAATCTACCGCGCTGGCATGACCGTTACGCAGTGTTTTCACATGCCGTGACAGCAGGCTTTGCCAGTCTTCATGCAAGGTATCAGCGCGCAGCGGCTTGGCCAGACCCAGCACACAGCAGAGCGCAATCAGCCAGTGCCGCATATCACTCACCTCCCCGCTGCCAGCGGAAGAGACGGGCCAACATCCCCAGCAACCACTCCGGCTGGCGCGCCTTGCGCCACTCTCCGGCGGCATACTTATTAGCCTCCGCCAAGGTGGGATACGCATGCGTCGTCGCCAATATTTTGCCCAGCCCCAGACCGTGTTTC
Organism: Spongiibacter tropicus DSM 19543; assembly: GCF_000420325.1. Lineage (NCBI taxonomy): Bacteria > Pseudomonadati > Pseudomonadota > Gammaproteobacteria > Cellvibrionales > Spongiibacteraceae > Spongiibacter > Spongiibacter tropicus. The sequence continues at coordinate 669,611 of NZ_ATUS01000001.1, forward strand.
ATGGCCAGCACATATTCCGCCAACAATTCGCCAGCCTGAGTGCCGACGATTGTGACCCCCAGAATTCGGTCTTTGCCGGGTGCCGTCAGGACTTTAACAAAACCCTGCGCTTCGCTTTCACAGATCGCGCGATCAAGATCTGCCAGATCATAGCGAGTCACATCCACCGCTATCCCCTGTTCTCTCGCGTCCTGCTCACTCAAGCCCACTGCCGCCACCTCCGGCGAGGTATAGGTCACTCGCGGCAAGACCTTGTAGTCCACCGCAAAGCGTTTCAGCCACCCAAAGAGCGCATTCACGCTGGCATACCAGGCCTGATGGGCGGCAACATGCGTTAGCGGAAGTGGACCATCCACCACATCTCCCGCCGCATAAATATGTGGGAACGCCGTTTGCAGAAAGCGATTGGTCTCCAGCGGTGCCTCTGTACTGACCCCCAGCGTTTCCAGCCCAAACCCGCTGAGACGCGGACGGCGACCGACCGCGCAGATCAGCATGTCGTACGGTAGCGCCCGCACATCGCCGCTGGCCAGATCCTCGATCACCAGACATTTTTCTCCGTCGCGCATTTCACAGCGCAGAGCGCGATGGCGACAGAACACATCGACACCGTCATCGGCAAACTGATGTGCCAACGCCACCGATACCTCGTCGTCCTCCCTGGGCAGCAAGCGAGGTGCCATTTCAACCAGACTCACGGCAGACCCCAGCTGGGCAAAACACTGACTCAGCTCACAACCAATGGCGCCACCGCCCAATACCAGTACCCGGCCCGGCGCAGTACTGAGACCGTCGAGACGGTTCCACAGTGTCTCGCTGGTTTCGAAGCCGTACTCAGTCAGCCCCGGAATCGGTGGCACAACCGGCTCCGCCCCCGTCGCCAGAACAATGTTGCGCGCCGTCAAACGCTGAGAGGGCCCGGAAGGCGGTTCGATTTCCAGCGTCCAGGGATCGACAAATCGCGCGTAGCCCCGAATCACCTCCACACCCAGCTGCGTGTAACGCTCGACACTATCGTGAGGCGCAATATTGGCGATCACCCGCCTCACCCTAGACATTACTCTGGGGAAGTTAACCGTTGCAGGGCCCAGCTCTACACCGAAATCCTCAGCGCGGCGCGCCTGGGCAGCAAGGCGAGCGGATCGGATCAAAGCCTTACTCGGCACGCAACCGGTATTGAGGCAGTCGCCCCCCATCTCCCCCGCCTCGATCAAGGTCACTTTGGCACGCAGCGCAGCGGCGATATAAGCACTGACCAGACCACCTGCTCCGGCGCCAATCACCAGCAAGTTGCGATCATACTGTTTAGGACGTGACCAGCCCCGGTAGATACGGCGGCGACGCAAGCCTTCCAGCACACGCTTGGCCAGCAGAGGAAAAATACCCAGCAGGGAGAACGCCAAGACCAGCGATGGCGAGAGAATACCCGCCAAACTATCGAGCTGGCCGAGCTGAACCCCGGCATTCACATAGACCGCGGTGCCCGGCAACATACCGAGCTGACTCACCCAGTAAAAGCGCCGGGCAGGCAGTGCCGTCAGCCCCATCAACAGGTTAATCAGGAAAAACGGAAACAGTGGCACCAAGCGCAGGGTAAACAGGTAAAAGCCACCCTCGCGCTCGATACCGGCATCAATACTTTTCAGGCGTTCGGGAAAGCGTTCTCGCAGGCTGTCGCGAAGCAGATAGCGGGCAACCAAAAATGCCAGGGTAGCGCCAATCGTCGACGCAAAGGACACTAACAACAGCCCCTGCCAAAAACCCAGCACAGCACCACCTGCAAGGGTCATTACCGCCGCGCCGGGTAACGACAGTGCAGTAACCAGCACGTAAGCAAGGAAGAACAGTAATGCAAATAACCAGGGCTGGGCCGCCTGCTTGTCAAGAATATCGCTGTGGAGCGCCTGCAGGCCGGACAGGCTGAGATAGTCGCCAAGACCGCTGAAAACAAAGCCGGCTACCAGCAGTAGCAGCAAGATCAGCAAGGCCCCTTTTTTTCGCATCCTGTTGTCCCCGGTTGTATCCGTCACGTTGCCCGCTGTGTTCTACGCAAGCCATGGCAGCAACGATTCCACAAATACCGGGCGGCGCCAAGCGCAGACAAAAAAATACCCGGACGTGCCGGGTATTCGGGTCAGCGCCGGTTGCTATCTCAGCGATTCAAGGCGCGCAGCATCCAAGCGGTTTTCTCATGAATGCGCATACGGTCGCCCACCAGCGCCACGGTGGACTCATCGTCAGCGTCACCCGCCAACTTGAGTACTTCGCGGCACGTTCTCACCACTTGCTCGTGCCCACGAGTGAGAATATCCACCATATCTTCAGCCGTCGGTACACCATCAACCTCTTCGATCTTACTCAACTGGGCAAATGCCTTGTATGTACCCGGCGCGGCAACACCCAGCGTACGGATACGCTCGGCAATGTCGTCGACAGCGGTCGCCAGCTCAGTGTAGTGCTCCTCAAACATCAGATGGAGGTCGCGGAATCTGGGGCCCGTGACATTCCAATGAAAATTGTGCGTCTGGAGATAGAGGGTATAGGAGTCCGCCAGCAGCTGGCTCAAGCCTTCGGCAACCTGCTCGCGGTGATTTTCACTGATACCAATATCGATCTTCTGCATAATCGTACTCCTGTTATCGTGACTCCTGTCGGATATGCGTCATTTGCCATCCGCCATAGTGGTAAGCAGCAGCTATGCTCTACCTACGTCTCGGCATCGCTTGTCGATGACCGCTGCTTATCCTGACAGCCTTCACAGTAACTCGTTGTCACTAATAGGTAAATTCGCTTTTGCGAATCAATACCATAGACTTTGGCAATGAGACTGTTTAACTATTCAGATGCCGTCACCCACCACAATATCGCCACACCGTGCCGACGTGGTGTAACAGGGAGAACTACCATGCAACGCCTTTCTGGCCTGCTTCGCATTGCCGTCACGACACTGCTGCTGGCAAGCTGCGCCACCGCCCCGGAAGAATCCATGGAGAACAGTGGCTTCGTCAGCTGTCCGGAACAGCGACCACAAATCTGTACGCGGGAGTACCAACCGGTCTGCGGCCACGTCGACACCCGCGTTCGCTGCGTCACCCAGCCCTGCCCCTCAGTGAAGCATCAAACATACAGCAATGGCTGCACGGCCTGCGCCGATCCTTCAGTTATGGCCTACGAGCTGGGCAGCTGCGAATCCTTTGGTAAGGGCAAAAGCGCGAGCATTGAATAGACACAAACAAAAAACGGGGCCGCAGCCCCGTTTTTATCAGCCCATCGACGCGTCGATCAGCGCTCCAGAATGGCTGTCACACCTTGACCACCCGCCGCACAGATTGAGATCAGACCACGACCGCTGCCCTTCTCTTCCAGCATTTTGGCCAGTGTGGCAACAATTCGACCACCCGTTGCGGCAAAGGGGTGGCCGGCCGCCAGCGAACTGCCGTTGACGTTCAGTTTGCTGCGATCAATGCTGCCCAGCGGGCGATCCAGACCCAGGCGGTCGCGACAAAAATCCTCGTCTTCCCAGACTTTTAAGGTTGCCAGCACCTGCGCGGCAAACGCCTCGTGAATCTCATAAAAATCAAAATCCTGCAGCGTCAGACCCGCGCGAGCCAGCATACGCGGCACCGCATAGGCCGGAGCCAACAAAAGACCTTCTTTTTCCGCTCCACCTTTGCCTACAAAATCCACCGCCGCGGTTTCTACAAAGCTCAGGTAGGCACGGATCGGCAAACCGCGTTCCTTGGCCCACTCCTCACTGGCCAGCAGTACCGCAGAGGCACCGTCAGTCAACGTAGAGGAATTGCCAGCAGTCAGCGTGCCCTGTCCGCTGTTTTTGTCGAAGGCAGGTTTGAGCGTCGACAGTTTCTCAATAGTGGTATCCGGACGCAGGATATTGTCGCGCTCTACCCCCTTGTAAGCACTGACCAGATCACTGAAGAAGTCGCGCTCGTAAGCCGCCGCCAGATTTTTGTGGCTGAGATACGCCAGCTCGTCCTGCTGGTCACGGGGAATCTGCCACGTCTTGGCCGTGACTTCAGTATGATCACCCATCGACATGCCGGTACGTGGCTCGGAGTTCACCGGAATTTGAATACCGATGTCCTTGGGCCGCAGTTGCATAAAAGGCTTAACGCGCTCGCCGAAGCTACGCGCCTTGTTCACCTGCAGAAATATTTTACGCAGGCCTTCGCTGACCCCAATCGGCGCATCAGACGTTGTATCCACACCACCGGCAATGGCGGCGTCGATTTGCCCCAAAGCGATCTTATTGGCGACCAGATTAATCGCCTGCAAACCCGTGCCACAGGCCTGCTGAATATCGAAGCAGGGCGTGCTGGGATCCAATGACGTACCCAAAACCGTCTCACGGGTAAGATTAAAATCGCGGCTATGTTTCATTACCGCGCCCGCGGCCACTTCACCCAGGCGCTCGCCGGAAAGCTGATAGCGCTGCACCAAACCCTCGATCGCCGCGGTGAGCATGTCCTGATTGCTGGCACCAAAGTAGGCGGTATTGGAACGGCAGAACGGAATGCGGTTACCGCCGATAACAGCGACGCGCTTAACTGACTGGGACATGAGAATTCCTCGGCTGATGTCTGATGGGAGCGCAGTGTAGCAAGGCGTAAGTCTCCGGCATTGGCTGAGCCGACAGAGCTAACAGGGCAAGTCTGTCAATTCAACGACGGCGGGCTGTGCGTAGAATTGCCCCTGACCTAATTCAGGCGTCCACCGTTTGCGCCTCTGCCGGCCTGTTTGCCGGCCTACTACGGAGAGTTGTCATGACAGACCGCATCGAATCATTCATTCAGTCCCGCGCTGGTAAAAAAATTCTCGGCGCACTGGGTGTAAGTACCCCCGTTGAACTGCAGCGATACTCCCCGCAGCAAAGCAGCTTCTTTTCCGGACGCCTGCTGCTGGGCGCCGCCAGCGATGCTCAACTGCTGAATGCCGCTGCCGATATCATTCAGGCCAGCGATGCCGACGTGCTGGCCGACGCCAGTGCACTGGAGCAATGCACGGCACTGGACAAGACTGCCGATGAAGGCCGCTACAATGCACTGGTGTTTGACGGCAGCGGCCTGAAAAACGGCCTGGAACTGGTTCAGGCCTATCGCTTCTTTCACGACAATATCCGCCAACTGGCCAGCGGTGGCCGGGTAATACTGCTGGGCCGCCCGCATCTGCAAAGCGCCAATGCCGAGCAGGCCGCCGCGCAGCGTGCACTGGAAGGCCTGGCCCGCTCACTGGCAAAAGAACTGGGCAGTCGCGGCAGCACCGCACAGCTGATCACTGTCGCAGACGGTGCAGAAAACAACCTCGGCGCGGCACTGCGCTTTTTCCTGTCACCCAAATCGGCCTACATCAGCGGTCAGGTAGTGAAAATCAGTGCAGCCGACCAGTCTGGCGAAGTGGATTGGCACAAACCACTGGCCGGGAAAACCGCCATCGTCACCGGCGCATCTCGGGGCATCGGTGAAGCCATTGCCGAAACCCTCGCCCGCGATGGCGCCAAGGTTATTGGCATTGATGTCGGCGCCATGGAAGTGGACCTGGCACGCGTCATGACTCGCATCAACGGCATCCCGCTGGTGGCAGACATCACCGCAGCCGATGCCGGTGATAAAATCGCTGCCACGGCCAAGGACGCCGGCGGCGTCGACCTGATTGTGCACAATGCCGGTGTCACCCGAGACAAAATGCTGGTGAACATGAGCGAACAACAATGGCAGATGACACTGGATATCAACCTCGCATCCGCACAGCGCATTACAGCCAAACTGCTCGAAGACGGGCTGATCCGCAACGGCGGCAGCATCGTCGGCGTGTCGTCAATGAATGGCATCGCCGGTCAGCGTGGCCAGACCAACTACGCCGCCTCCAAGGCCGGTGTTATCGGCTATGTGGATTTCATGCAGCACGATGAAAAACTGCGCGCCCACAATATCACCGTAAATGCCGTGGCCCCGGGCTTTATCGAAACCGCCATGACGGCAGCCATTCCGCTGTTTACCCGCATGTTCGGCCGCCGTCTGAACTCGCTGTCACAGGGCGGCCTGCCGGTAGATGTCGCAGAGGCCATTGCCTTCTTCGGCAACCCGCTGTCTCGCGGCGTGAATGGCAATACGCTGCGTATTTGTGGCCAGAGCTGGTTCGGCGCCTGATCTACTGCCGACGGCATTGAAGATGAGATGGACGGCGTCGCGAACGCGACGCCGCTAAAGCGCCAGTCGGGCTCAGTCGCTGCTGGCGCCCGATTCAACGCGCTGTTGCTTCTGCTGGCGGTACTCGATCGGCGTCAGCCCGGTCCAGCGCTTGAAGGCACGGTAAAACGTGCTCGGCTCCGAGAAGCCAGTCAGATACACCACATCGGCAATACTTTCGTCGGTGCGCGCTAATAGACGTTTAGCCAGTACACAGCGGTAGTCCGCCAATACCTGATTGAAGCTGGTACCCGCCTCGGTCAGTCGCGAGCGCAGTACCCGTTCATTCATACCGAGTCGCTCGGCGACACTTTCCAGACTGGGCTGGCCCAGCTCCAGCACTTCGGCAATCACCTGTTTGACTTCACCGACCACATCCTGACGGGACAGACGTTCCAGTTGTTTGCTGGCCACTTTTTCATGCAGTTTCAGCAGATCCGGCTCGGCATGACTGGACGGGGTGGACAGTATCTGGCTGTCGAATACCAGGCTCTGCTCCGCCGCGCCAAAATGCACCGGGCAGTTAAAGTGGCGCTGGTATTCGTCGATATCCCCCTGCGGCTCGTGACTCAGGTTGATCTCGCGCGCCTCAAATGCACCATCGGTTACCGCATCGAAATAGCGTTGCAGAAAGCGCATGAAGCACTCATCGCGGTGGCGAAGTTCTGCCTCACCATCACCGCAGAAATTGAGCACCACCCGCGCCTCGCCACCATCTACCTTCAGTTCAAACTGCATGGCATCCGTCACCAGACGCTGGTAATTCTGTGCACGGCGCAGACCATCGCCAAAATTAGGGCTGCTCAAAAACAGGTATTCCAGCACCTGGCCGCGATAAACAGGCACGACATTCGCTAAGTGCAAACCGATATTTTTATCGCCACTGACTTCTTCAAGTACCCGCCAGAACTGAACCTGCGCGGCGTGGGGGAAACGCGCGGTGCGATCGCGCAACAGCTGCGTGGAAATTTTGCACTCACTAACTATTCGTTCCACATCCAGCCCCAGTTCCTGCAGGGCCGGGTAGGCCAACTGAATCAGAAAGCTGGAATCGCTGAGGTCTGAAAACCGTTTTTCCTTGGAATCGCTCATTACACTCGCTGTCTATGGCTTGCGCGGCTATTGGGGCCTGGCAATTGACCGCAGCGCATCACTCACACTGACGCCGCAGCAAATCCCCTGTGCCAAGGCATTGATTATACTGTGCTGCCGGACAAAAGATGGAGATAGAGTAGCATGAGCGCCGCTCAGGAAGTACAAATCAAACGCCTTCCCGCCATGGCACCACTGCTGTTACGCGCAGCCCTGCCCCGCCGCCGCAAGGCTAAGGACTTCCCCGACGTCCGAATCAGTCTGCCTTCACTTCGCTGTAACGCCCGCCAGGTGCGCCGTTACGCCCGTGCCTGTGGCTTTACCGAAGCGCGCGACACCCTGCCACCAAGCTATCTGCACACGCTGGCGTTTCGTCTGCAAATGCAATTAATGCTGCGCAAGGACTTCCCTGTGGCACCAATGGGTTCGGTACACCTGAGCAATACCATCATCCAGCATCGCGGTATTCGTCTCGACGAAACTCTGAGGCTTGATTGCGAACTGGCTGGCCATGAAGACACCGATCGCGGGATTGAATTTGCCTTTCGCTGCCGTGCTTATGCCAACAATGAATGTGTATGGGAAGACTACAGCCTCTACCTGTCACGCCGAGCCAGTAAAGGCGGAAAGAAAACGCCGAAGAAGCATGCTCAGCCACGCAGCTATACACAGCAGCAGCCCTTAGCGATAGCAGCAATGACGGCCCGCCGCTACGCGCTCGCCTCGGGAGACTTTAACCCCATTCACCTGCACAACCTCAGCGCCAAACTGCTGGGTTTCCGCAAAATGGTCGTTCACGGCATGTGGAGTAAGGCCGCCTGTATTGCCAAGCTGGCTGACCATGAAAGCCGTGAACAACTGCACTGTGAAGTGGAATTCAAAACCCCGGTTTTTCTGCCCGCCGACACCCTGCTGTGTTACGACAATGACGGCGATACCACGGTGTTTGAACTACGCGACGCGCGCAGCGGCCGCCCTCACCTGCTCGGCCGCCTGAGCTGACGATCAGGCCTTGAGCAGCTCCGGCGCGAGCTGCTCAACCATCTCCCGAATCCCGTCTCGCCAGTCCTTCTGCGTCGGACCGATCAGGCTGTGCATTTTCTCGGTGTCGATCTGCAGACTGCCGAAGGCGCTGGCATTCTCTTTGAAGCGAGGCTGAAAACCACTTAGCTCGGTCAGATAAGCGCACCACTCTTCAATACTGACGGCCTGAGAACCGCCAAAATTTACGGTGCAGACGTCGGTATCGGCCGCGGCCAGCAGGTAGGGCAATTTGTCTATGTAATCGCTGCTGTGCAACAGATTGTAGACATTCGGCCCCTCGGGATGAATGTCGATTTCCATGCCTTCTTTCATCATCAACAGATGGAAGAAGGGCCAGCCGCCATTATTCCCATAGGGCACGCTGAGGCGCGCAATGGTCGTGGGAATCCCATGTTGACGGGCAACAAATCGACACACGGACTCTGCGGCGATTTTCGACAGACTGTAGGTGGGGAACATGGAACGGTGATTGTCACCCAGCGGCGCATCTTCCCGGCGCGGCTCATGGCCGGCATATTCATAGACGGCCGTGGACGAAAAATGCAGCACAGCCTTTGCCGACCGGCAGTGACTCATGAGGTTGCCGATACCTTCGGCATTGGCACGCAGGTCGTAGTCGAAGTTGCCGCTTTTCACCACTGCCAGATTGATCACGTAATCCACGTCGGCGGGGCAGTCACGCAGACTCTGATGATCGGCGAGATCGCCACGTACGGTGTGCACCCCTTGCTTTTCCAGTTGCTGGCGCTGGCTTTCATCGGAGAAACGCGCCACCGCGGTCAATTCACAAATCGGCGCCAGGGCCTGAACAATGGGTTGCGCCACCTGGCCGCCGGGGCCGGCAATCAGCACACGGCTACCGGAGAGATCTACAGGAGTTAATGACATCACAGCCTCGTTATCAGTATTTAGAGGCGAGTGTAGCGCGAGGGGATGAGACCGCCACCCTCCAAACGGGTGGCGGTTGCTCGGTTAGCAGATGACGTTAGAGGTAGCTTTCGAGACGCTTCAGCCAGTCCTGAAGCTTTTTCATGTTCTCGGGGCCCAACCGCCACATCCACTTGCTGAGCGGATCGGCATTCTCCAGTACCGGGTCTGCGTATTCATAAAAGACTTTGGGTCTGCGCAGCTCGGTATCCACCGGAATCGGTTCCACAATCAGCAGGTGCTCAATGGTCGCTCTCAGCTGGTTGTCGAAGGACTGTGGGTTGCCCAGTTCGTTGTAGCTCGATTCCAGAAACGGCGACCACTTTTTGTAGTAAATCGCTACTTTTTTCGGATTCAGTGCGGTTACCGCACTCACCAGAGGATCCCAGCGACGATAGTTGCCCGGATCATTGGCAATACCCTTTTCGGTTTTGATCACCAGAAACGGCTCTTTGGGATACTGCACCGGCAGGTTTTTATTGGGCAGGCGAAACCCCGCCATCTGATCGATCATCGCTACCCACTTGCGCACCTGATGCTGGGGTACGAGCCAGTCCGCCACCGTCGGGGACAATTCCCCTGCAGCTTCGCGAACCTGCTGATCACTGCCGTCAATCTGTTTGGGAGGCGCAGGTGCCTTGTCCGCTTCTTCCTGGTAGTCCTCTTCGGACTCAACCGCCAGGGTTTCTTTCACTTGCCCGACCTTGGGCGACATCGAAGGCTCGAGGTCCTGCTCACTGACCGGCTCGTTGTAATCGCTGTTGGCCGAGCGATCAACGACAAACCAGACGAAGCCGGCGACAACCAGCAGCACAACAATCGCGGAAATAACTTTCCAGTTCATTGGGTATCCCTGTTTTGTATTTTACTCATCGTAGCGCCGCGCGGAGGTATAACACAGCAACTGCGGGGCATGACGTTGCCCGACATGGTAGCCCCGCTGGCGAGCCCCGGCAACAGGCCGACACGGCTACGCAGCAATTTACAATTTCAGGAGGATAATTAGGAGGCTAAAAAGCGGCGCCCGATAGAACACCGGGCGCTGAGAGACACCGTCAACGAGACGTTCAGATGTCGAAATCGTCGAGCATATCCAGCTCTTCCATCAGGCGTTTGCGCTCCAGCCGCTCTTCGATACGACGGCGAATACTGTTATCGCGGCCACCCATATTCGGGTTGTCGTCATAACTCGCACTGCTGTCGTCAAAGAAGTCGTCGTCCAGATCTTCGACGCTTTCCGATACTGCCATATCTCTTGCCATATCCTGCTCACTCCAGCACGGTCAAATACGGAAGCAACCAGCGGCGTTAGCGCGGTTGTTCAGGGCACTATTTATGCCCAGAACAACCCGCTGTCAATGAAAATTTATACCTATTTTTGCGATCTGTGCGTTCGCCTCCAGCCCTCATGAACTGGGGCTTACAGACGATTCAAGCCATTCAGGGCTGCCGTGCGGTACGCCTCGGCCATCGTCGGGTAGTTGAAGGTGGTATTCAGGAAGTAGCGCAGGCTGTTTCCGCCGTCCTTTTGCTTCATGATCGCCTGGCCGATATGGATGATTTCGGCGGCCTCGGCGCCAAAGCAGTGAATACCCAAAATCTCCAGCGTGTCGGCGTGAAACAGCAGCTTGAGCATTCCCACCGTCTCGCCGCTGATCTGTCCGCGGGCGGTATCCTTGAAGAAGGCGCGCCCCACCTCGTAGGGCACTTTCTGTTCAGTCAGCTCGCGCTCGTTCAGCCCCACGGAACTGATCTCCGGCAAGGTGTAGATGCCTGTCGGCACGTCGTCAACGAAACGGCAGTGCTCTTTACCCCTTGCCGATGCCGATGCGGCACGCCCCTGGTCGTAGGCGGCGCTGGCCAGTGCCGGCCAGCCAATGACGTCACCAGCGGCATAAATAGATGCCACGCTGGTCTGGTAGTGTTCGTCCACCTGAAGCTGGCCCCGGTGATCCGGCTCTACGCCAATGGAGCCCAGACCCAGTTGGTCGGTATTGCCACTGCGGCCGTTACACCACAGCAGCGCATCGGCATGCAGCCGCTTGCCACTTTCCAGTTTGACCACCACCTCGCGGTCGTTGGCCTCCACCTCGCTGTACACCTCACGGTGACGAATCATCACCCCTAGGTAGCGCAGGTGATAACTGAGGGCATCGGAAATTTCATCGTCGAGGAATTCCAACAGTCGGTCGCGGGTATTGACCAGCTCTACCTTGGCACCAATGCCCGAAAAAATTGACGCGTACTCGCAGCCAATCACCCCCGCACCATAAATAATGATCTTACGTGGGGTATTGGTCATTTTGAGAATGCTGTCGCTGTCGTAAACCCGCGGATGGGAAAAGTCGATATTGGCCGGACGGTAAGGGCGCGAACCGGTGGCGATAATAATTCGCCCGGCCGTAAAACGTTCCTCGCGCCCATCGCTGCAGGTCACCGTCAATGTGTGCGCGTCGGCGAAACGGGCATGGCCGCGAATAATGCGGATATTGTTGCGATTGTAAAAGCGGCTGCGCATCGCCACCTGACGGGCAATAACCTCGTTCGCATGGCTGAGCAGGCGGGGATACGTCAGTGTTCGAGGGTCGCCAATATCGCGAAAAATCGGCGTGCGATTAAAACGGATGGCCTGACGCACCATATGCCTCAAGGCCTTGGAAGGAATCGTTCCTTGATGGGTACAGGCCCCGCCGACCTGGTCTTGCTCTTCGACGACGGCGACACTCTGGCCGTGCTTCACGGCATTGAGCGCCGCGCTCTCCCCCGCCGGACCACTGCCAATTACCAGCACGTCAAAATCGAAATCGGCCACGCCAATCCTCCTTATAGAGCCCAAGGACACAGGAGCGAGGGGAAACACTCCGTCAAAGCAGTATACTACCCGCCCATCGCCAACAGGGGCATTCGACCTTGGTCGGCACAGAGTTTTTTGCCCATCACCGGCTTTCAGGAAAGGCACCATGTCCGTATCGTCAGGCCTTGATAAACACCCCCACCCAAAACAGCGGCAGCATTACGGCATTGACTACCTGCTTGCCAGCCACCCCATTATGCGTCGTCTGCGCGCAGCGGGCAGCACCCAGTTACACGGCAATAAAAATTGGGGCGCCGCGTTTCTGCTGATGGATTATCTCCAGCAGCACCCACTGACGCACCGCAGCCGGGTACTGGATGTCGGCTGCGGCTGGGGCCTGGGCGGCATTTACTGTGCGAAACATCTTGACGCGAGCGTCATCGCCAGCGACGCCGACTCTGCCGTTTTCCCCTTCTTGCAGGCACAAGCAGCGGTCAATAACGTCACCGTCGACTGCCAACCCTGGGCATTTGAGGACATCCCTGACGCGGAGCTGGCTCGGAGCGATTGCCTGATCGGCAGCGATATCTGTTTCTGGGACGACATGGCCGAGGCGGTCTATCAGATGATTGCCCGCGCCGTCGACGCAGGTTGCGGACAAATCCTGCTCAGCGATCCCGGACGGCCGCCCTTCCTGGCCGTCGCCGAAGCCTGTGTCGACGACTTTTACGCCGAGCTGCTGCCTGTCGAGGCCTGCAGCCAGCGCGATCACCGGGGGTTTGTTCTGCGACTGGAGAATCGCTGACCCCGCCACACTGTCGCATTTCTGCAATGACAGTGTCACGAATTTGCAAACGCCGAGGCGTAGGGTGACATTCGAGAGGATGAAACTATGCGCCTGATTCAATCAATTAATCAGTTCGATGTGCGGATGTTTCTGGCTTGCGTCAACACCCGCCATCAGCAACAGCTTTGCCGCGTCGCCTTCGGCGTTTCCAAAAGCGGTGACGGCTACACCCAGTTGTTTTTGCCACTGGGCCTGCTGGCACTGAATGTTCCCGGCAGCGGCTACTTTACCGCCGCCGTGGCAATCTCCTTTGCCGTGTGGCTGCCGCTGTACTGGGTGCTGAAAAACACCTGCCGTCGCCGCCGCCCACCTGCCGCCATCCCGCAGTTCAGTGCGTCGATAATTGCCTCCGACGAATTCAGCTTCCCATCGGGGCACACCGCCGCCGCCTTTCTGCTGGCCACCCTTGCGGTGCTGAGCTTCGGCGCTGTCGCCGCCGGCCTGTTTGTCTGGGCCGCCGCCGTCGGTGCCTCCCGCGTCTTACTCGGCGTCCATTTCCCCACCGATACCGTCGCGGGTGCCGGACTTGGCGTCGCCATCGCACATCTGGGTTATTACCTGGTGACACTGTAATCACCGGGATACCCATTCCACTCATTGAACGAGTCAAACACAGACAGATGAAAATTTTATACGGCGTGCAAGGCACCGGAAACGGCCATATTTCGCGCGCCCGCATGATGGCCAAACATTTCGCCGACAGGAATGTGGAGGTGGACTATCTATTCAGCGGTCGACCAGCCGAACAATACTTCGACATGGATTGTTTTGGCCGCTACGAAATCCGTCATGGCCTGAGTTTCACCACGGTCGACGGCCGCATCAATACCCTTCAGACCCTGCGCGATGCGCGCCCTCTGCAATTTATCAAAGACGTTAAGCAACTCGACCTGACGCCTTACGACCTGGTGCTGACAGACTTCGAACCGGTCACCGCCTGGGCGGGGCGACTGAAGGCCAAACCCGTTGTCGGGGTCGGCCACCAATATGCCTTCGGTCACCCCGGAGTGCCCGAGGACGGTGTTGATCTACGCAATCGTCTGGTGATGAAACTGTTTGCCCCCGTACGCTATGGCCTGGGCCTGCATTGGCATCATTTTGACGGCCCGATCGTGCCGCCGATCATCAACCCGGAGGAAAGCCGCCTGCCTTCTGCGGGCCACACGGTGGTGTATCTGCCCTTTGAAGACCAGAGCCGCGTCACCGGGCTGCTGCGACAGTTCCCCGGGCAACGCTTTATTCAGTATGCTCCGACGCTCAATGATCAGCAGCAGGGTAACGTCATGCTGCGCAAAACCAGTCTGCACGGCTTCAAGCAGGATCTGCGCAGCGCCGATGGCGTGATCTGCAATGCGGGATTTGAATTGATCAGCGAATGCCTGCATATCGGCCTGCCGGTACTGGCCAAGCCCGTCGCGGGCCAGTCGGAACAACTGGGTAACGCGGCCACTCTTCGTCAACTCGAACTCGCCAGCATCATGACCCACCTCGATAGCGAAGCGGTTGGCAATTGGCTGGAACAACGCCGCGCACCGGCGCCCCAGAACTACCCCGATGTCGCGGCAGCGATTTGCGACTGGTTGCTGAAAGGTGATTGGCAAAACCGGGACGCGCTGGTCGCCTCGCTCTGGCAGCAGCGCGATGCCTCCGCTCGACTGAACTGCGCCTGAGCCTTGACGAATCACGTACCCCCCAGCGACGAAGACGCTGTTTTCGGACCGCCACCGCTGGACGTGCACAGCGCTCTCGACCCCTATCGCGGCCGCCTGCACCGGCGCCTGCCGGAGCTTCTCAATGTTGAACAGCTCTGTCGGCACGGCGGCGACTTACTGAGCAGCCGCTGCGAAGCCCTGATCGACGTCGACGATTTCAAGCTCCCCCTCATCTCCCTGACGCTGGGCAAACCTGAAACCGCCAAACACTGCCTGCTGCTCACCGGCGGTGTGCACGGCGTCGAGCGCATTGGTACCCAGGTATTAATCGCCTGGCTGGAAACCGTATTGGAGCGCTGCCGCTGGGACCGTCACTGGCGATCACAATTTGAAGACGAAGTGGCGATCATCGCCCTGCCCCTGGTCAACCCCGCGGGCATGCTCCGCAACTCGCGCTGCAATGCCAACAGCGTCGATCTCAACCGGCACGCGCCGATTGACGCCGAAGACCGGGTCCCGTTTCTGGTCGGCGGGCAGCGCCTCTGGCGCCGCCTGCCATGGTATCGGGGACGCTATGACCGACAGGTTGAACCGGAGTTTCAGGTGCTGGAATCACTGATTCGCCGACACAGCCAAGCAGGCAGAACGATGATTGCGATCGACTTCCACTCCGGTTTCGGCTTTCGCGATCATCTGTGGATTCCCCATGCCTACCGCAAGGAAGCCATCGACGACATCGGCAGCTATGTGGCGCTCAAGCTGCTCTGGGAGCGCAACTTCCCCCACCACAATTACGCCTTCGGACCCCAGGCAATGCACTATCTCAGTCACGGCGATATGTGGGACTACTTTTATCTGCGCTGTCGCGAACAAGGTGTGAAGCTGCTGCCACTGACACTGGAAATGGGAAGCTGGTTGTGGGTGAAGAAACACCCCCGACAATTGTTCAGTTTTGCCGGGCTGTTCAATCCTACGGTGCCCCACCGCCATGCGCGGGTGTTGCGCGGCCACCTGTTGCTACTGGATTTTATGCTGGCGGCCTGCCGCAATACCGAACAATGGCAGCCACGGGGCGAACAGGAAATGCAGCTTCGCCAGATCGCCCAAAGCCTTTGGTATCGACAACTCGATGACTGAGCTATCGCTGCCCCGGCATTGGCTGTTCCTGCGCGGCCTGTCCCGCGAGAGCGGCCACTGGCAGCCCTTTGTGGATGACTGCGCTGCGCGCTTGGGCTGGCAGTGTCACACGCTGGACTTGCCCGGCTTTGGCAGTGAGCATCAACGCAGGTCCCCGCTGACCATTGCCGAGATCCGCTGCGATCTTCAGCAACGCTTCGCCTTGCCCGACGATGAGCCCTTCGGGATTGTCGCGCTGTCACTGGGGGGCATGGTCGCCTTGGACTGGCTGTACACGGAACCCCAGCGCATCCGCCATCTTATTTTGATTAACAGCAGCAGTGGTGACTGCCCGGTATGGCAGCGACTTCAGCCCCGCGCACTGCCCCAGGTCTTTCGCGGTCTAGTCTCGAGACACATCAGCACTCAGGAGCAGGCCATTATGAAAATGGTCAGCAACCGGCACGGCAACAACGCCGCGCTGCTCAGTCGCTACGTCGAGCTGCGCAACCAGCACCCCATCCAGCGCCGCAATGTGCTGCGCCAACTCTGGGCTGCCAGTCGCTTTCGCGCGCCACACGCATTGCCCGCCGATCGCTTGCTGTTTCTCGCCAGCCGCGCTGATCACATGGTGAGCTGGCAGTGCAGCCAGCAACTCGCCGACCGCTACCAGGCGCCTGTTGCGCTGCACCAGAGCGCCGGACACGACCTGCCGCTGGATGACCCGGATTGGCTAATCCAGCGCTTTGACGATATTGCAGGGAAGGAATAAGCAGGCGGCCAGACAGGCCGCCTTGGGGCACAGGTTCTACTGGCCGAGATAGCGCTTGCGACGCGCTGGCTTCATTTTCTCGATATCCACCAGCACCAGACCATCAATACAGTCGGCAAAATCCGGATCGATATTGAAATCGGCAAAGCTGACACCACCGGGCTCACAAAGCTCAGTGTACTGCTTGTACAGCGTCGGCACCGAGCAGCCCAGTTCGGCCAGCATGGCCTTTAACTCGGCAAATTCCCGCCGGTAGTCGTCGCCCTTGAAACGCGTAACCGCCGACTCGCTGCGGTAAGGCATTTTTGCGCTGGCCCAGTGAGGATCGACCACGCCGGACTCGCTGGAAAAATAGCAGCTATAGAATTCCAACAGGGCATCTTTGGCGGCGCGAGGCAGCTCATCACTCAGGCTGACGGGGCCAAACATATAACGCAGCTCGGGGTAGCGAGCCAGGTATTTGCCCACGCCCTGCCAGAGGTAATCCAGGGCATTGCGCCCCCAGTAGCGAGGCTGGATAAAACTGCGCCCCAGTTCCACACCCTGCGCAAACACGGCGTTCGCCGCATCGGGCTGGTAGTCAAACAGGCTGGCACTGTAGAGCGCCTGCCCCGGCTCCAATGCCGCGACACGCTTCAGGCGATAGGCGCCCACCAGCTCAAGCTGGTTGTCGTCCCACAGCACGATATGGTCGTAATAGGCGTCGTAGGCGTCTACGTCGCGACGCAGACCCGTGCCCTCGCCCACCGCGCGGAAGCTGATTTCGCGCAGGCGACCGATCTCACGCATGATGCAGCAGTCGCCGCTGTACTCGTAGCGATAAATATCCATGCCATCGCGGTTGCTGCCCAGGTGTTCGCAGTCACGAATGGCGCTGCGCAGTTCCCGTCGGTCCTCCGGGTGCGCAACCGGCTGCGCCTCGGGCATAAAGCAGGGCTCGCCACGACGGCGGCGCTTGCCGATCTTGTAAAGGTGGCGCTTGAACAGGCGCACTTTGGCCTGCGTGGTCAGCGGCAGATCGCGGTAGAGAGAAGGATCAATAGCCGGGCCGATGCTGACGCGCACAGTGCGGTTGTTCTGTTTGAACATTTCGCGGATCAGCCACAATGTCGACAGCGGCTTGGCCAGCAGCGACAGTGCATAGAAAAACACCGAATTCCTGGCGTTCATGTGCACCGGCAGAATCGGCGCATTGGCCCGCTCGGCAAACTTGATAAAGCCCGCCCGCCAGCGACCATCGCGAATGCCCGACGGGCTGAAACGCGAGACTTCACCGGCCGGGAAAATAATCACCGCGCCATCGCCTTCCAGGTGCTCGTGGATGGCCTGAAGGTTTTCCCGGCGATTGCGTTTACCACTCATATTGTCCACCGGCAGCAACATACTGCGCAGCGGCTTGAGGGCATACAGCACTTCGTTAGCCACGACTTTCACGTCGCTGCGCACTTCAGATACCAGCTTCAGCAGGGCCAGTCCGTCGAGGCTGCCAATAGGATGGTTGGCAATGATTACCACGCGCCCCGTGACCGGAATACGCTCTTTGTCGAGGGCACTGACCGCGTAGCCAAAATCAAAATAGTTCAGCACCTGCTCGACAAAGTCCCTGCCACGCAGATGCGGGTAATCCCGCTCGAACTGTTTGAACTCGGCCTCGTGAAACAGGTAACGCAGCAGCGCAGTGAGCGTGCGTTTAATATGGGGATTGCCCTTGGCAATACGGGGAAAACGTTCGTCGATAACCGAATCTACGGAAATCATATTGTCACCTCGTTGTTATCCGACCCGTCGCAGCGGCAGCACGTCTGCCACGGGTTTTGCAGCGGGTTCACCAACCCTTGCCAACATCTGGCGGGTCTCGGTCCACTGCAGTAATTCAAGCTCACCGTGCTCGCCCTCAGCCAAGAGCGTGCAGTTCTCAATCCAGTCGCCATCGTTGCAGTACAACAGTCCGTCGATATCCTTGAGTGCAGGCTGGTGGATATGTCCGCAGATCACGCCATCCAGACCGCGCTTTTTGGCTTCCTGCACGGCCGCGGATTCAAACACGTCGATCACCTGACGGGCATTGGGAATACGCTGCTTGATATAGGTCGCCAGCGACCAGTAGTGATGGCCGAAGCGGCGGCGGAAGAAATTGGCCCAGCGATTGAGAAACAGCAGCAGATCGTAAGCGGCATCGCCGACCAGATTCTCCCAGCGGCTGAGCTGCATGTGTTCATCCAGGCAGTCGCCGTGAAACATCAACAGACGCTTGCCTTTGAGGGTGGTGTAAACCGCTTCTTTGCGGATTTCGATAGGCCCGAAAATATGCCCGACATAGTCGCGGAACGGTTCGTCGTGGTTACCGGGAATGTAAACCACCCGAGTGCCGCTATTGGCCTTGCGAAACAGGGTGCGCAACACCTCGTAGTGACTGGCAGGCCAGTACAGCGTGCGGGACATGGCCCAGAGATCGACCACGTCGCCCACCAGATAAATGGTGTCGCATTCAATGTGATTCAGGCAGTCCAACAGATACTCGGCGCGGCAATCCTTGAAGCCGAGGTGGATATCGGAAAGCCATAGCGTTTTGTAGCGTTTTACTTGCTCGGTCACACCGGGCGCCTCTGTCGTTAAATTGATGACAGGCTAGAGCGCAACGATGACAAAGGCGGGACGGTTCTGAGGCAGATTTATGACAACCTTGCCCACCGGAACCGGCGGTGGGCAAGGCGTCGTTCAGCTGTCGCTGTTCATGGTGGGCTGGCGGATTAACTGCAACATACTTTGCTGGACATCGGGCCCCAGCAGGGCCACCCAACGCTGGCTGAACAGTTGCAGGCGGGCATCGCAGCGTACCCAGCGCTCGCCGTCACGATTTTCCTCATGCAGCAGATTCTGGGCAATCAGGGTATCGAGGTACACCCGGAACAGGTTTTTATCGAAGTACTCCGGCGCTTCCCGTCCGCTGACAATCGACAGCCGCTGGGCCATTACAATCAGGTTTTCTTCCACGGCACTGCGCGGCGCGGCGGTTTCCCCGGGCTCATGCACCAGCAGGAGACTGCTCATGGTGTAGCGTTCAAAGGTCTCGCGCAAAATCCTCCCCAGACCGGTCAGCACCGCGTAGGCATTGCTGCCCACTTCCGGGCGAGCCAGCACTGACTCGCCGCGACGCAGCAGCAAGCCCTGCTCGACCAGATTGTCGATATGCCTGTCCACGACATCATCGCAGTTGTTTAAATCGACCCGCAAAAACAACTCGCGCTTGAGGAAGGGCAACAACTGCATGCAGGATTCGCGCAATTCATCGATGCTGACCTGCTCACTGTGGCGGAAGAAACGCGCGATCAGACTGGGCATCGCCAGTACATGCATCACCGAGTTGCGGTAATAGGTGAGCATCACCGCCTCTTTGCCTGTGGCGGTAATAATCGGCCCCCAACGGTGATCGATGCGCGACAGCCCCGCCGTGCGTGCTGCAGCGTCGAGAATTTCCCGCGCGCTGCCCTCCGGCAAGGTAACATCCGCACTGTAGGGCAGGCGCTTCAGCAGCGCGACAAAGGCGTCGATCTGGTTCAGCAGCTCATCTTCAGCCATGGCACGCTGGGGGCTGGACAACAGAATCATCGCCACCAGACCGATGGGGTTAATGACTGCCGCCGAATTCACCCGCTCCATATTTTCCTGGGCGATGTGGTCGACAACCGCAGGGATAAAGCTTTCATCGCCGCTTTGCAGCTTGCTGCGCCACTCCGGCTCGATGTGGCTCAGGCAGTCTTCCAGCGCAATCGGCTCACCAAAGGCCACATGGGGGCTGCCGTAAGACGACTTGAAAATCCTTGTGGCCTTGAGCAGACCGCCCGCTGATTCGCTCTGCTTGGCGGCACCGCGCAGCTCCTTCACGTAGGACGCGCCTTCCACCAGCTTGTCGTAGCCCACATACACCGGCACCAGCGCGACCTTCCGCGCCGGCTGGGCGAGGAAACTTTCCACCGTCATCGCCAGCATGCCCTTTTTAGGTGGCAGCAGACGACCGGTACGGGAACGCCCGCCCTCCGGGAAAAACTCCACGGGGTAGCCCCGCCCCAGAATGACATCCAGATAACTTCGAAACACCGCACTATAAAGTTTCTGCCCGGCAAAGCTGCGGCGAATATAAAAAGCACCGCCCCGGCGCAGCAGACCGCCTACCGGCCAGAAGTTCAGGTTCACCCCGGCCGCAATATGTGGCGGCACCAACCCTTGCGTGTAGAGGCCGTAGGAAATCAGCAGATAATCGAGGTGGCTGCGGTGACTCGGCATGTACACCAATTGCCGATCGTTGGCAGTGCGGTTCAGACGCTCGACATGGTGCAGGCGAATGCCGCTGAAAATCTTGCGAAATACCCAGCTAAGAATCAGATCCAGCACCCGCAAAATCCGCGAGTCGAAATTGGCCGCCACTTCATCGGCCATTTTGCGGGCTTTTTTCTCGATTTTTGCGGCACTGAGTTTTTCTTCGGCCTGCTCCTCCTGCATGGCTTCGCGCACGGCGGGCCGACGCAGTACCAGATTGATGATCTCATGCCGCGACAGCAGACTGGGGCCCAGAGAGGCCGTTTTTCGGCGACTGAAGTAGAAGCTCAGGGTGCGGGCCAGCAGCACAGCGGCCGCTTGCGGCTCCTGCGTGCGCGCCACCAACTTCTGGAAATTAACGGGATAGGCAAAGTGCAGCATCACATTCTTGCGCTGGGCAATAATCACCAGCAGTTTGCGCAGCGCACCGGCGCGCTCACCGTCGCCCAGCAACAGTTTGAGAAACGAGGTTTCGCTGCCGGGGTCACGTCCCCAAAATACCGACACGGGCACGATCTGCAAGCTCTGCTCACCCTGCCCGGCCATCAGCGTTTCCATGGTTGCAGTGCTGCGATCCGCACCGCGATCTCCGGCGATTACGGGCAAATACAGGCAGCCCGCCTTTTCCGCCACAGGCAGTTTGCCGGGCGTACGGTGCAGCGGGGTGAGCCCCTCGGCACGCAGAATCCGCTCCAGCAGAAACCGGTCCGTCCAGCTATAGGTGCGCAACACATAACAAACGGGGCGCCCTTCCACAGCGTCACGCAAGCCATCGTCGACCTGCACAATATTGGGCCTTACCAGCGCCAGTACCGGCGTTGACACCAGGCGGCAGAACATGAAAAACAGCTTGGTATACCAGGACATGAATGTGTCGCTTCCCACAGTGGCTTGCCCGATGTCTCAACAGCTGAGCACCCGGTCTGAATAATCAATGCACGGCAATTTTACCCTGCCAACAGCAACCGCGTCGCCTGTTAGCAGCAATTTCACTGCGCACATCGCAAGTGCACAGGGCCCCGCGTACAATCTACAGGTGCTTCGTGACAAAGCATTTGCCCAACACCAACACAAAAGGCCCCGCTATGAGCGCCGTTCCCATCGCCTTCGACAACAGCTACCTGCAATTGCCGCTGCGCTTTTACCACCGCCAGACCGCCAGCCGCACTCCCGATCCGGCGCTGATTTTGCTCAATACTGCGCTGGCAGAGGAACTGGGGATAGATCCCGACTGGCTGCGCAGCCCGGAAGGCGTAGCGGTGCTGTCAGGTAATGCCGTGGCCGACGGCAGCGACCCTATTGCCTGCGTATATGCAGGCCATCAGTTTGGCAACTACAACCCTCAGCTCGGCGATGGCCGGGCACTGCTGCTGGGCGAGGTGATCGATACGCAGGGCCGGCGCCATGACCTGCAACTCAAGGGGTCTGGCCCCACGCCCTACTCCCGTGGCGGCGATGGTAAATCCCCGCTGGGGCCGGTGATTCGCGAATATCTGCTCAGCGAAGCCATGCACCGGCTGGGTGTACCAACCACTCGAGCACTGTCAGCCATGAGTACCGGCGACAAGGTGTATCGCGAGCGAGCACTGCCCGGCGGTATTCTCTGCCGGGTCGCCAGCAGCCATATCCGCGTGGGTACCGTGCAGTATTTTGCCGCCAGCAACGACGAGGGAGCCCTGCGCCAATTACTCGACTATGTCATTGCCCGTCACTATCCCGCTGCCGCCGAGGCCAACTATCCCTATGAGCAACTTCTCGATGACATTATCGCGGCACAAGCCGCGCTGATTGCCCATTGGCAGTCACTGGGCTTTATCCACGGTGTCATGAATACCGACAATATGCTGCTCTGCGGTGAAACCATCGACTATGGTCCCTGCGCCTTTATGGAGGCCTACCACCCCGGCACCGTGTTCAGTTCCATCGACCATCAGGGTCGCTATGCCTTTGGTAACCAACCCGCGATTGCCCAGTGGAATCTGGTACAACTGGCACAGGCCATACTGCCGATACTGCGCCGGGAAGGAGAGAGCGACCTCAAGCCCGCGGTGGAGCGCGCACAGAACAGCCTGAATGCCTTTACCTCGCAGTTTTTCAGCGCCTATCGACAGCATATGGCCAGCAAACTGGGCCTGAGCCACGCGGATGAGGCCGACGAACAGCGCTATCAGGCGTTTTTACAATTGCTGCAGGACCACGACGGCGATTTCACCCTCAGCTTCCGAGCCCTGCGCGATCGCGCAGCGCAGATCGGCGGTCTGACCGTCAACGATGCGATTGACGAGCTGTTTACCCTGCCCGCCGCCTTTGACGACTGGTTCGCCGACTGGCAACAGCGCCTTGATCAAGATTCGATGTCAGCGAGTGAACGCGACAGCATAATGCGCCGGGCCAACCCGGTCTTTATTCCCCGCAACCACCAAGTGGAAGCCGCCATCGCCGCCGCGTATCAGGGCGACATGGAAGGCTTTATTACCCTGAATCGGGTCTTGAGTCAGCCCTTCGAATATCGCCCGGAATGGCGTGATTATGCCCTGCCAGCAAAGGACGAAGAACGCGTAGACCAGACCTTCTGCGGAACGTAAGTCTTCACCGCCGTCAGGAACCGTTGCCCCAGCATCCCCTATTTGGGAGATGAGGACACGTCAGCGCTGTGGTCCCCTTGCCTCCTTGAACACTATGTTGTTGCACTGGAGGTAACATGAACACGTACAGACTTTCTTCGCTGGCTCTGGCAGCGGCCCTCACCGCCTGCGGAGGCGGTGGCTCATCATCAGGAGGTAGCGGTTCGGAAACACCCGCCGCGGCCAACGTCGGCGTGTTTACCGACAGCGCGGTTGCCGGCATTCGCTATGAAACATCGCCGGGCAACAAAAGCGGCACAACGACGGCGGTGGGCGAATACGACTACCTGGATGGCGATACAGTCACATTCAGTATCGGCGGCATCTCACTGCCTGCGGTCACCGCTACCGGACGCATTACACCGGCCGATATGGCCAGCACCGAACAGGCCGATCAGGTCAGCAATATTCTGCGCTTGCTCCAGTCGCTGGATGACGACGGCAATCCCGACAATGGCATCACGATCAGTGAAGGGATTCACACTGCCCTGGAAAGTGCGACGCTGACGCTCGGACAGTCGCAAGCCGCTTTTGAAACCGAGTACGCCTCAGCGGTGGGCACCCCAACAGAGAAAACGCTGATCAGCGCCGAAGAGGCAGAGGCCCATTTTGACGCCTCGCGGCAGGCCGATCTGCGCGGTAGCTGGCTATTCGTCGAGCCGGCCGGGGAAAGCAGCAATGGCAAAGGCCCCAACGGCGAAGAAGTGAATGTGCTCACCTTCCTCGAAGGTGATCGCTATATTGTCGCTCACAAGTACGGTAACGACGATCAGGGCACCGCAACGGCGGAATGGGGTTACTACGACTGGAACCCGAACACCGGCGATATCACCTTCAGTGCGGTCGGGCAATCCGACGGTGACGGCGGCCTTTGCGAAGAACTTGGCGAAGGCTGCGGCCAAGATACCGTTCGCCTGGTCAACGACGAGCTGCATCTGGGTAGCGAAGCCGACGCCACCGTGCCGTTTACCGCCATTCGAACCACAGATCCAGCAGTAGTGGGAAGCTGGTATCTGGCCGAAGCCGACGAGAAGTTCAACGTTGTGGTGACTATGGATGACGGCACTTACCTGGTCAGCCACAACAACCGCGACGGGGGCGACGCCTCGCTGCCGGAGAACGCGGCCACCTCAGAATGGGGCGACTATGAGCTGGACAATGGCGTTTTCTCGGTAACGGCCATCACTTCGGAAACGGACGGCGACGGCGGTCTCTCAGATATGACGGCCAACTGCTCCGCCGTCGAATGGGGAGAACTGAACTGTGAAGATGGCGATGAGGATTTCGGACTGTTTCGCGTCGGACGATTCCCCGTTGAACTGCGCATGTTCGACGACGATGGCGAGCGCATTTACAGCAAAACCGCCACCGTAGAGCGCAGCGCCAGTGAGCGTTTTGCCGAGGGCCAGGCCACGTCTTTCCGCTACGAGCTGCCGACGGAGGAAGGCTTCATTCAGGTGAACCTGAACGCCGATGGCTCAGGCACGGTGGACTTCTTCGGCGAAGAAACGAGCAACATCGAGAATGGCTGGCGCGTGAACACGGCGGGCACTCTCGACTACTACGAAACCATGGAAGACGGCTCAACCGGCCACTGGGTCTTTGCTCCGCTCAAGGATCGAAACGGCAAGGATATCGTGCTGGTGACCTTTTCCCACGTCGACGGTGACACCCAACACCTGAGTGGGTTCTTTATCAGCGAACTGAGCGAACCCGACCAGGTCGTACAAGTTAAATAACGCCGGGCCCTGCAGGGAGTGGGCAATTCCACTGCCTGCAGGGATTTTCTTTTGGCCTGTCAATCTAGCGCAACAGCGCTGACAGGATGGTACTGACCAACTCTCCCTGCCGCGTGCAGGCGGTTTTCTGAAATACCTGTTTAAGCTGGTATCGCACCGTGCTGATCTTGCGTCCCAGCGTATCGGCAATATGCTGCAAATCCATTCCCGCCACCAACTGCTCACACACCTGCGCTTCAGCCCAAGTCAAATCAAAATACCCGGCTATCTGCTCTGCGTTAGGCAATTCACGACTGCCCGGTTCATAAATACTCACCAGCGCGCCACCCGCCAAAAGCTCGCTGCTTTCGATAGACCGCAATACAAAGATAAGGGGTTGGCGGCCCCGCCGTTTAAGGAACAGGGTTTCGGTATAGTGGCCCTCGCGACCGATACTGGCGCGCACCACCTGAGTCGATGCAAGAAAAAAAGCTGATTGCAGCTCATTCTCCGAAAAACTCAGGCGCTCATCGCGAATCGCCAGACTGCGTTCCCGGTCGAGCAACAACTGCGCCGCTTTGTTGGAGTACAGCACGGTGGAATAGCTATCGAGCACCAAGGTGGCGTCAGGGAGCACGTCAATCACGGCCGCCAGCGACGATGCCGCCTCACTGCGCGATGCCAGTTGGCGATTTAACGCAACGGCTTGCCGTATGTAGGGAACGAGGCGATCCAGAGCCGCAATTTCACTTTCTTGGAATGGACCCTGTTCCACCGTCCTCTGGATGGTAAGCACAACACTGCTGGATTCCGAACTCTCGACAACAAGCCAGGCGGCATCCAGCATTCCCTGCTCTTCTTCCCAACGAATAGAGCCCTCATCAGGATTGGATTCTTCGACAAACGAAAGTGCCGTCTGGAATGTGCCGGGCTTGTGCTGAATTGCGGTGTTAATCACCACATCAACAGCCACCATATTGCTGTCGATGTACCAACTTAAAAGCTCTTCAGAAAGTCCGTAATACCAGACGTGCTCAATTCTCAGCGGCTTGCGGCTGATAACAAGCAACTCAGCCGCATCCCCGCCAATATAAAGGGTGAGCTGCTCAAGGAATCGGTGAAAACCATCCCTATCGGTGAGGGCACTGTACAGTGTCTGGATGAGATCAGATTCATTATTGTGTTGCAGATGCATAACGCGCTTTAGACCACTTGCCAGTACGTCGGCCGACGGGCGTATTACCGTTTTATTGTCATACTCATCTCGTCGCTACAGCGCGACACAATGCATGCACCATTATGGGGAAGTCAACTCTCTCCCACCCAATAGACCTTCGTCACAAGTTAATGCCTTTGATGACACTTAGCGCCAACGGTATGAATTATTAACCAACCGCAATGTAAAGCCAGTTGGCGGAAGGTGGGCCAACCGCTACCATCAGAAGTCGAATAATAATTAACCAGACAGGACTGCCCCATGAGCAATGCCAGCGCAGCGGCGAGCGACCATCGCCCGGATTACACTCGTCAACCCAACAACAGCAAACTCAAGCACATCCCCGGCAAAAACGGCTGGCCGATCATCGGCGTACTGCCCGAACTGCGCAACGACGTTTTCAAGCTGGCGGAGACCCGCTGGAAAGAATTCGGTCCCATTTCACGGGTTCACTTTGGCCCTCAGCCCGGCGTACTGGCACTGGGTCCGGACATGGCTCAGACCCTTTTGCTGGACGGTGATCGCAATTTTTCCACACGCATGGGCTACGATTACGCGTTGCGCCCCTTCTATGGCGACAACCTGCTTTGCCTGGATTTCGACGAGCACAAGTTCCAACGTCGGATTATGCAGACCAGTTTCAAAACCCCGTCCATGCGCAGTTATGTGGAAATCATGAACCCGATTCTTGAACGTGGCATGGACGCCTGGGTCTTCGATGATAGCTTCCGCTTCTACGAGAGCGTCAAGAACCTGCTGCTGCGCATGACCTGCAAAGTATTTTATGGTGTTGAGGAACACGATGAGGGCTCTGACGAACTCGCCCAGGCCTTTGTCGACATTCTCGATGCTCAGGAAGGCATCATTCGTTTGGATCTGCCCGGCTTGAAATATCACACCGGCAAAAACGGACAGCGTTTCCTGCGCGACTACATCACCAAGCTGATTCCAATTCGCCGCGCCGGTGACGGGCAGGATATGCTCAGCCATATGTGCAAAGAAACCAAACCTGACGGCAGCTACTTCAGCGATGAAGAAATTGTCGATCATGCCAGTTTTCTGTTGTTTGCCGCCCACGACACCACCACCAGCACACTCAACCATCTGATGTACTACCTCGCGAAACATCAGGACTGGCAGCAGCGGCTTCGCGACGAGGGCGCGGCGCAGCACAAGGACTATCTGGACTACGAGGATCTGGGAAATGTGGTAGAGCTCGACGCCGCTTTCAATGAAGCCCAGCGCCTCAACCCCTCGGTGACCGTACTGGTACGCCGCAGTATTCGCGAATGCGAGCTGGCCGGACACCGGATTCCCGCCAATACCATGATTTTCCAGTTACCCATGTTCACCAATCGCATGAGTGATTATTGGACAAATCCACACAGTTTCGACCCCGAACGCTTCTTCCCGGAGCGCGCTGAGCAGAAAGGCCATCCCTTCTGCTTTATGCCCTTTGGTGGCGGCGCCCACAAATGTATCGGCATGCATTTCGCCGCCATGCAGTCGAAGCTGTTTATGCACCAGTTCCTGAGAAAATATGAATTCCGCCTGCCGGACGACTACAAGGTGGCGTTCACCTATATCCCCATGCCCAAAATCAAAGATGGTCTGCCGCTGGTCGTGGAGAAACGTCGCGCCTGAATCGTTGCCCGGCCTCAGGGCCGGGCGACTCCTTCGCTGGCAGGCAGGCGAATTTGTGCACGCAAGCCTCCGCCGTGACGATTAAAGAGCGTGAGACTTCCGCCATGGCCCTGCACAATGCCTTGCGCAATGGCCAGCCCCAGCCCCAAACCACCACTGCGCTCACTGCGTGAGGCATCGACCCGCACAAAAGGGCGCAAGACTTCGCCCAGCATGCCCTCGGGGATTCCCGGTCCCTCATCTTCTACATCGAGGTAAAAAAACAAATCATCGCGGCTAAGGCTGACCACGGCCCGTCCCCCGTAGCGCAAGGCATTGTCGATCAGATTTTGCAGGGCCCTTCGCAGCGCTACCGGACGGCATTCGACGGTGCCGGTGCCGCGGCTGACATAACTGACCGGCAAGCCCTCCTCGGCCAAGTCATCACAGAGACTCTCAAGCAGATTATCCAACTGGGTGCGGCGAGGCTGTTCGCCGCTGGCATTGCCGCGCACGAAATCGATAATGGCCGCCACCATCGTGCGCATATCCACCACCACCCGCTCCAATCCCTCTCGTTCGCGGTCATTGCTGAGCAGTTCCGTGCGCAGTTGCAGGCGGGTCAGTGCCGACTTCAGATCATGGGAAATGGCGGCCACCATCTCTGCCTGACTTTTCAGCAGGCGCTGCACATGGGCCTGCATAGTATTCAAGGCTTTCGATGCCTGTACCAATTCCTTTGGTCCCTGCTCCACCAGCGGCGGCGCATCCAGGTTTCTCCCCAAGCGCGAAGCCGCCTCGCCAAACTGCTCAAGGGGGCGAATCAGCCGCCGGATCAACAGCCAGGCCAGCAGCAGAGACAGCGCCATGACTAACAGCAGATAGAGCGCAATGGGCTCGTGCAGCAAGGAGCCCGCTTCGGGCAAGCGCGCACGAAAAGCGGCGGTTTCTCCATCGGGAAAACGAATGTTCACCAGCATATCGATGTCATCGCGCCACTCTCCCCGCAATGCCGGGTCGGCACCCCGCAGACAGACGCGAATATCGTAGTCGGGGTGCTGGGAAAACGCCTTGTCGATATTCAACGCCACATCGTTCGCGAAGGTATTTTTCAGGCAGGCGTCGTCGACCGTGCTCTGCAAATCATCGTAAGCGGCCAGAAAACCCGTTTGCGCAGCCGCCAGAATCTTGCCGCGCTCGGCAGCCGGAAAACCGTAGGCTAAATCGACAATCCCGCTGATACGCTGGGCAAGATCCGCCGCTTCGGCGAGCAATACCCTCTCGTTACGGTGCTGCTCAAACAACCACAGACTGAGCAGATGCGACAACACAAACACAGCACTGAGCAGCAACATGCTGCGGGCTTTGAGCGTATCGGGCAGGCGCGGCATCACACCGTGTCGACAGGACAGGAAAACAGGTACCCCGATCCCCAGGCGGTTTTGATAATTTCCGGCTGCTTGGCATCCTCGCGGAGTTTGCGGCGCAGGCGGCTGACGTGGGAATCGATACTGCGGTCAAAGGCGGCACTGTTGCGCCCCTTGGTGAGACTCAACAGTCGGTCGCGGGAAAGGGGAATCTGCGGATTCTGAACAAAGGCCAGTAACAGGTCATTCTCACTGGTGGAAAGCTGTATGACCGTGCCTTCAGCATCCAGCAGCTCCATACGGGCGGGTTTGAAGTGCCAGCCGGAAAAGCGATAGGCGAATTGTCCGCGGCGGCTGTTGACCCCATTTACCCGGCGCAACACCGCTTTAATGCGCGCGACCAACTCATGGCGCCCAAAGGGCTTGGCAATATAGTCATCGGCCCCCAGCTCCAGACCGACGACGCGATCAATCTCTTCGTCCTTGGCGCTTAGCATAATAATCGGCGGCATTTCCGGGTCTGAGCGCAGCTTCCTGCACAGCGCAAAGCCGTCCTGACCGGGCAACATCACATCCAGCAGGATCAGATCCGCCTGCTGTTGCGACAGGCAGGCAAACATTTCTTCGCCGTCTTCGGCGGTCATCACCTGATAGCCTTCCGTCTCCAACAATTCCGACACCAAATGCCGGATATCGGCATTGTCGTCGACAAGCAAAATACAGGACTGAGGTTCAATACTCATACGAGGAGGCTGGTTTCCTAAAATTTGCCATAGTCTGTCGAAAAGCACTGCGCATTGACAAGCTTTATTAGCATGCAGATCAGCGTCGATCTTAGCGGTCTCGCCACACTTTTTTACAAATCTGACAATACTTTTCTCGACGACAATGCCAACATGCTGGGCGCAAACCAGAAGGAGGTGCCGCGCTATGCAGGATCCAGGCAAGCGCCTAAGCCGTATATTTGTAGGGTTTTTTTGTACACTTCTCATGCTCCCTGCGGTGGCTGTTGAAGAGATGTCAGCGAATACACTGCGCGGAAGTTGTACCCGCATGCTGAACGAAAGCGGGGACGTTTATGGCGAAGTGTGTAAAGCCTACCTTCAGGGGTTTGTGAGTGGCAGCACCAAGGTATCGGTTGCCGCACCGCGCTCAGAATTTATGGAGCGCGCCTTGAGAACTCGCGCACCCGGTGGTTCAACAGATATCGACACGCTGAAAATGTCACGGTACTGTTTACCCGAGGGCGTGGATACCGAGGTACTGGCCCAACAGATTATTGATTCCGAGCAGAATGCCAGGGATGCCGATGCCAGCTCGCTGTTGGAGGCGGTGCTGAAAGCACACTACCCCTGCAAAAACCTATAAAGAATAGACCGCGTGAGCACAGCGCTAACGCGGATCAACTGAGACCGCAATGCGCCACACCATCAGTCTTTCTCTACTACTCAGCATTATCTGGCTGGCCAATTCGGGCCACTATAACGGTCTGTTGCTCAGCCTTGGCGCCGTATCAGTGGCGCTTGTCGTGTGGATCTGCCACCGCATGGACGTGGTAGATCACGAATCACAGCCTGTGCACCTTACCCGCAATATTCCCCGCTACTACGGCTGGCTGGCCTGGCAAATCCTATTGAGCAATATCGATGTGGTAAAACGCATTTGGCGCGGCAATGCGAGTATCGACCCGCAAATGAAAACCCTGCCGGTCGCACAGAAGACCGATTTGGGACGGGTTATCTACGCAAACTCGATTAATCTGACGCCGGGAACACTGGCCGTTGAACTGGACGACGACACGGTATTGGTTCATGCGCTGACCTCGGCCAACATCAACGACTTGGAAACCGGCGAAATGAGCCGCCGGGCCTGTGAGCTGGAAAAATGATGCTGGCAGTTTGTGCAATCACTCTCGTACTGGTCATGCTGATGGCAATGATCCGCGCCTTCGCCGGCCCGACGTTTTTCGACCGCGTTCTGGCGGTCAATCTGTTCGGCACCAAGACCGTATTGCTGATCTCCGTACTCGGCTTTCTATTCGGTCGCCCTGAGTTTCTGGATATCGCGCTGGTTTATGCGCTAATGAACTTCATCAGCGTGATAGCCCTGCTGCGCTACGTGGAATACAGCGAGGGCAAAGACGCCTCATGAGCGAGATCATTCCTATCATCAGCGGCATTCTGTTGGCCCTGGGCAGCTTTCTGATGTTTACCGGTGCGCTGGGGGTACTGCGCTTCCCCGATCTATTCAGTCGCATGCACGCTGCCGGTATTACTGAAACTCTCGCCACCTCTCTGTTGCTAGCCGGGCTGATGCTGCTGGCTGGCTGGGGACTGGTTCTGCTCAAGCTGCTGTTTATTCTTATTTTCGTGCTGTTTACCAGCCCGACAGCGAGCCACGCACTCGCCAAAGCAGCATGGCGCCATCGCGACCATAACGACGGCGACAAGGAATAGCGACGTGGAACTGTTTATCAATATCTCACTGCTCAGCCTGCTGCTGGCCACCGCCATCGGCATTGTCGTCAGTCGCGACCTGCTGGTGTCAGTGATGCTCACCGGGATCTACGGCTTCCTGTCTGCCAGCTTCTTTGTGCTGATGGACGCCGTAGACGTTGCCTTCACCGAAGCCGCTGTAGGGTCCGGTATTTCACCGCTGCTGATGCTGCTGACGCTGGCCATGGTCGGTCGCTACGAAACCTGCCAGCGCAGCTACCGCTTGCCGGCGCTGATTCTGGTAATCATCACCGGCGGCCTGCTGATTGTCGGCACCATCGACATGCCCGCTTTCGGCACCGCCGATGCCCCCGTTCATCAGCATGTTGCCCCCCGTTACCTTGAAGCTTCTTACGGCGAGATCGGCATTCCCAATGTCGTCACCTCAGTGCTGGCCAGCTACCGGGCCTTCGATACCTTCGGCGAAGTCGTGGTGGTGTTTGCCGCGGGTATTGGCGTGATGTCACTGCTGAGTATTGGCGCGCAACCCGCCAGCGGCCCCCGCGACGACGGTGCCCGGCACCACACAATTCTGCGCGTCGTCAGCAAGATTCTGATTCCACCCATCATGCTGTTTGCTTTTTATGTCCAATTTCACGGCGATTACGGTCCGGGCGGCGGCTTCCAGGCCGGGGTCATTTTCGCGGCGTCGGTGATTCTCTATACCCTGTTTTTCGGCATCGACCTGGCCCGTCAGGTGCTGTCGGAAAACCTCTTGCGCGTTCTCGCGGCAATGGGAGCGCTGCTCTATGGATCGGTGGGCGTGGTGTCTCTGCTCAGTGGCGGCAACTTCCTCGACTACAACGTGCTGCTGGCAGATCCCATTGCCGGCCAGCATCTCGGGATTATCGTTATTGAAGCCGGTGTCGGCATCACCGTTGCCTCGGTGATGGTGCTGATTTTCTACAGCTTCATCGGACAGCTCAGCAATAAAGACAGCGGAGATACCGCGCAATGAGCCAGTTTCTGACGCATTACAACTACTGGGTGGTGATCGCCCTGATGATGATCGGCTTCTTCGTGGTCATTGCACAAGGCAATCTTGTGAAGAAGCTGATTGGCCTGAACATTTTCCAGACCTCTGTATTCATCATGTATATCAGTGCGGGCAAGGTGTCGGGGGGCAGTGCTCCCATTCTCAGCGACAGCGTGGCGCTGTACTCAAACCCCCTGCCCCATGTACTGATTCTTACCGCCATTGTCGTCGGCATCGCGACCACCGCACTGGGCCTGTCCCTGGTGCTGCGCATTAAAAAAGCCTACGGCAGTATTGAAGAAGACGACATTCAACGGCGAGATCCTTCGTGTTAAGCCATTTACCCATACTTCAGGTTATTGTGCCCCTGCTGGGCGCACCTGCCTGCCTTATTCTAGGCCGGGCCCGTTTGGCCTGGGCATTCTCGCTGCTGGTCAGCATGTTGAGCCTTTTCATGGCGGCACTGCTGCTATTGCAGGTCTACGACACCGGAACCATCAGCTATGCGCTCGGTGGCTGGGATGCCCCCTGGGGAATTGAATACCGCATCGACTTGCTCAACGCCTGGCTGCTGTTAATCGTTGCCGGTAGCAGTACTCTGGCACTTCTTGCTGCGCAGACAAGCATCAGCCGGGAAATCGCCGCGGAAAAGCAGGTCTTTTTCTACGTCGCCTGGCTGCTTTGCCTGGCCGGGCTATTGGGGATTCTGGCCACTGGCGATGCCTTCAACGTATTCGTTTTTCTGGAAATTTCCTCGCTGTCGACCTACACACTGGTGTCACTCGGCAAGGACCGCAAAGCCCTCTGGGCCGCATTCCGCTACCTGATTCTGGGCACCATCGGCGCGACGTTTATCCTGATCGGCATCGGCTTCATGTACATGATGACCGGCACACTGAACATGGCCGATCTGGCCCAGCGACTGCCAGCCATCAATGATTCCTACACCGTCGTCGCAGCGTATGCCTTTATCATTGTGGGCATCTGCCTGAAGCTGGCGCTGTTCCCGCTGCACAACTGGCTGCCCGGCGCCTACAGTCAGGCCCCCTCGGTTGTCACTGTCTTTCTGGCGGCCAGCTCGACCAAGGTGGCGGTCTACCTGCTGATTCGCTTCACGTACACGGTCTTCCCCGCCAACTTCCGCGCCGGGGACTTCCCCCTGTATGACATCTTCGTCGCACTGGGTGTACTGGCAGTCTTTATGGCCTCTGCAGCAGCCATCTATCAGGGCAATATAAAACGCGCCATCGCCTACTCCAGTATCGGTCAAATCGGCTACATGATTATTGGCCTTGGCCTGGGCACCGCGATGGGACTGCAAGCCACGCTGCTGCACCTGTTCAATCACGCATTAATGAAAGCGGCTCTGTTTATGGCCTTGGCAGCGATGATTTATCGCGTAGGCAGTGCGCAGCTTAGCGACATGAAAGGGCTGGGCAAACAAATGCCCTGGACCAGCATGAGCTTTGTGCTGGGCGGTCTGAGCCTGATCGGCGTACCCCTTACCGTCGGTTTTGTCAGCAAGTGGTATTTGGTGAGCGCCGCCGTAGCAGAGGGCCGCTGGCCTGTCGCGTTTCTGGTGGTATTCGGCTCGCTGCTCGCCATCGCCTACATCTGGCGCGTGGTGGAAACCCTGTATTTCCAGAAGCCCAGCGAAACCGCACTCACTGTCAAAGAGGCACCGCTACCGTTTTTGCTGCCGATTTGGCTGCTGATTATCGGCAACCTCTACTTCGGTATCGATACCCGTCTGCCGGTGGTGATTACGGCTGAAGCGGCGATGACGCTGATGGGAGGAACGCCATAATGTTCAGCCCCGCAGATTTGATCAACCTCGCTATAGCACTGCCGGTATTTGCCGCAGTGGGAATCGCCGCCACCGGGCGCTTCCCGAACCTGCGCGAAGCCGTATCGGTGCTCAGCGGCATCGCGCTGCTCGCTGTCAATATCGCACTGTATCAAGCCCATCAGCAGGGCCCTGCCCCCGCTGCACATTGGCTGGACATGCTGCCGGGCCTGGGCCTGAGCTTTGAGGTGGAAACCTTGGGCCTGCTGTTTGCGCTGGTCGCCAGCTCCCTGTGGCCGGTAACGGTGGTTTACGCCATCGGCTATATGCGCGGTCACAACGAGCAGAACCAGACGCGCTTCTACGCCTGTTTTGCATTGGCGTTATCGGCCGTCATGGCCATTGCCTATGCCGAAAACCTGCTGACGCTGTTTGTGTTTTACGAAGTGCTGTCGTTAGCGACCTATCCGCTGGTCACCCATGCGGGCACCGACAAAGCCCGCCATGGCGGACGGGTATATTTGGGCATTTTGATGGGCACCTCTATCGCCTTCTTCCTGCCTGCAATCATTATCACCAGCTTTATCAGTGGCACTGTCTCGTTTACGCCCGGCGGCATTCTGCCGGATGACGCGCCGGTCTGGTTGCTAAGTCTGCTGTTGCCGCTGTTTGTATTCGGCATCGGTAAAGCCGCCATGATGCCCTTCCACCGCTGGCTGCCGGCCGCCATGGTCGCACCAACACCGGTCAGCGCCCTGCTGCACGCCGTGGCTGTCGTGAAGGCCGGGGTGTTCAGCGTCGTGAAGATTCTGGTCTATGTGTTCGGTTTGGACACCCTCAGCGAACTGGTAATGACCGACTACCTGCTGTACCTGGCCGCCGCCGGTATTTTGCTGGCCTCGCTGGTCGCGATGCGGCAGGACAATATCAAGGCGCGACTGGCCTACTCCACCATCAGCCAACTGGGCTACATCACGCTGGGCGTCTTGTTGGCCAGCGCTACCGGCGTCATCGGCAGCGCCATGCACATTGCCATGCACGCCGCGGGTAAAATTACCCTGTTCTTCTGTGCCGGTGCCATTTATGTCGCCGCCCACAAAACTCTGGTCAGCGAACTCGACGGCCTTGGCAGAAAGATGCCCTATACCTTTGTCGCTTTCAGCATTGCCGCGCTGTCGATTATCGGTCTGCCGCCCACGGGCGGTACTTGGAGCAAGTGGACACTGATGCTCGGCGCTGTGGACAGCGGTCACCTGTTCGTTATCGCCGTGCTGGCCTTGAGTTCTCTGCTGAACATTGTGTATCTGCTGGAATTGCCGGCCCGCGCCTTTTTGCGCGAACCCGCTGCGGGGCACGACGACCATCACGGCGGTGAAGCGCCGTGGCCATCGTTACTGGCGCTGTGCTTTACCGCACTGAGCTGCCTGCTGCTGTTTTTCTATGCCGGCGCGATCCAGCAATTTCTGCAAGGGATGAACCTCTGATGAAAACGCCCAACGAGCCGGGCTGGTTCGAGAAGCCCGCCAATGTCGACAAGATTGTCTATGCCGTGTGGATCATCTGTGGCCTGCTGGTACTGGCCGAGTTCTTCTACGAAAAGCATCCCCATTTTGCGGCCGAGAGCTGGTTCGGTTTCTACGCCGGTTATGGCTTTCTGGCCTACTGCTTCATCGTGTTCTCTGCCAAGGCGCTGCGTCGCCTGCTGAAACGCAGCGAGGACTACTATGGTGAATGATTGGCTGATGAACCCCGCCTTGCTGATGATGCTGGCGGGCCTGCTGGCGATTCGACTGCCCGCGCGCCTGCTGGGACCGCTGGCGATTGTCACGCCGGCGTTGGGCCTGCTGATGCTCTGGCAATTGCCCGAGGGCGAACACGGTGCCGTAACACTGTACGGCATGGCCCTGACCACCCTTCGAGTCGATGGTCTGAGTTTCGTCTGGGGAGTGATTTTCCATATTGCCGCCATGCTGGCGGGACTTTACGCTTGGCATGTAAAAGACCGGATGCAACAGTCTGCGGCGCTGATTTACGCCGGCGCTGCCATCGGTGCGGTACTGGCGGGCGATCTGCTGACCCTGTTCCTTTACTGGGAGCTGACCGCATTGTCCTCGGTGCTGCTGATCTGGGCCAATCGCACACCACGCGCCTACAAGGTGGGCCTGCGCTACCTGATTATTCAAGTGATTTCCGGCCTGCTGCTGATGGCCGGGGCGATTATTTACTACCGGGAAACCGGTTCGCTGGCCTTCGATCATCTGGGCCTGAATGCCCCCGGTGCCTGGCTGATTTTCCTGGCCTTCGGTATCAAGTGCGCCTTCCCGCTGCTGCATAACTGGCTGCAGGATGCCTACCCTGAGGCTACCGTCACCGGCACGGTGGTGCTGTCGGCCTTCACCACCAAACTGGCGGTGTATTCACTGGCACGCGGCTTTGCCGGGGAAGAAATACTGATCACCATCGGCGCGGTGATGACCGCCTTCCCGATCTTCTTCGCCGTCATCGAAAATGACCTGCGGCGGGTGCTGTCCTACAGCCTGAACAACCAGCTCGGCTTTATGGTGGTAGGTGTGGGTCTGGGCACCGAGATGGCACTGAATGGTGCGGCGGCTCACGCCTTTGCCCACATCCTCTACAAAGCGCTGCTGTTCATGTCGATGGGCGCCGTGCTGCTGCGCGTGGGCACCGTAAAAGCCAGCGAGCTGGGCGGTCTCTACAAGTCCATGCCCTGGACTACCGTATTCTGCATTATCGGCGGCATGTCGATCTCGGCCTTCCCGCTGTTTTCCGGCTTTGTCACCAAATCAATGATCCTCACGGCGGCGGCCGCCGAGCACCATTGGCTGGTATGGGGCGTGCTGCTGTTTGCCTCAGCCGGGGTACTGGATCACTCGGGCATCAAGGTGCCGTTCTTCTCTTTCTTCTATCACGATGCGGGTCACCGGGTAAAAGAAGCGCCACTCAACATGCTGCTGGCGATGGGGATTACCGCCTTTCTGTGTATTGGCATCGGCATTTGGCCGGAGCCACTGTACGCGATTCTGCCCTACCCGGTGGATTACGCCCCGTATACCAGCTACCACGTCATCACCCAGCTGCAGCTGCTGATGTTTGCCGCGCTGGCCTTCTGTGTACTGATACGCAAGGGCTGGTACCCGCCGGAAATACGTTCGGTAAATCTGGACAGCGACTGGCTGTATCGCCGTCTGGCACCGAAAGTCATCAGTGGCGTGGGTAGCGTCGTCGTAAAACTGGATCAGGGAATCCGCGCCACCGCCATGCAATGGCTCCGCGCTTTCCTGCAACGCGTTGCCACGCTGAACAGCGATAGCGGATTGTTGGCGCGCAACACAAGTATTGGCAGCATGGTGGCGTGGGTCGTTCTGTTCCTCGCACTGCTGCTGGTACTGGCCCTGTTCAGGCAGGGCGTCTGACCGGGCTTCTGGTGTAATCCCCACCGAAAACGCTCATAGAGCCCCTCTCTCCCGGAAGCAGTGCCAAGTCACTGCTTCTTTCGTTTATCCCTCCCTCTCCAGCGAGATACCCCCAGCTCACCGGCAATAGCCTGCCAAGGCTTCACGAGACCACTGTTTCACACCGCGCAAACCGTTTGCATTTGCGAAAGCCAAACCCTAAAATGAAATTGATTCTCATTTTATCCTTTATACCTATTTATTGATCCGCCATGTCCAAAGACCTCCGGACCAGCCAGTACCTCGCGACCGATGCGCGCGCCACTCCTGACCGGACTGCTGCCGCAGTACGGCAATCCATGCGATGAAAAATACGGCGCACTCGCTCGTTTACTGTTTTTGAGACACCGCTATCCACACACGACCGCAATCAATCTCGGCGGGTGTCTATTTCACCATCACAGGAAGATGCTATGACCACCACTGTAAGCCCGGGCCACTGTGCTCGTTTCCGCGCCCTGACCCACGATACTCACGATGTGCTGGACAAGCGCATCATGGCATACAGCCCCTTTTCGGGCCGCGAGCGCTATGCGGCTTTTCTTAAAGTGCAGTACTGTTTTCACCGGGATGTAGCCGCCCTGTTTGACAACACCTCGCTCAACACTCTGTTACCCGGTCTCAAAGAACGGGGACGATTTGCCGCTGTCGCACAGGATCTGAAAGATCTCGGGCAGGCATTACCTGAGCCGGAAATGCCCCCGGTATTCGGCGAGCAAATCGATCTCCCCACGGCTATTGGCTGGCTGTATGTCGAAGAAGGCTCCAACCTCGGTGGCGCCATCCTGTTTAAAATGGCGGGCAAACTGGACCTCAGCGCCGACTTCGGCGCCCGGCATCTGGCGCCACATCCTGAAGGAAGAGCGCCTAGCTGGCGCGCCTTTATGCAGCAACTGGATGCCATTGAGCTGGACGATAAAGAGCAACAACGCGCTAACAATGGCGCCGAAGCGGCATTCACTCAGGTATTATCCTACGTGGAGCGCTATTGCCCGATATCATGACAACTGAGGTTACCCCAGAAGTGACACCGCCCCAGGCAAAAGGTCCGCTGCGTTACCTGCTGCTCTTGCTGGCCGTCGTCAGCCTGTGTATTGCCATGTTGGGTGTGATCTTGCCGGGTCTGCCTACCACGGAGTTTTTGCTGATTGCCGCCTGGGCTGCTGCGCGCAGCTCACCGCGATTTCACAATTGGCTTACGCAGCACCGGATATTCGGTCCAATTCTCGAACAGTGGCAGCAAGGCTATTTGCCTCGCAAAGTAAAACTGGCGACCACCTTCACTATGAGTATCGCCGCACTGGTTCTGGTGCTGACCGTGTCGCACCGCATCAGTGTGGTCGTCACGCTGCTGTGCATGGCCGCCGTATTAATCTGGCTGTGGCGATGGCCGGAAAAAGCCCCCCCGCAATAGCTCGCACTTACTCCCGCCGGTAATCATCCAGTATTTGAGCAACCGCTCGTTGGGCTGGCGCTTCTGAAAAAGCGCCGCCCTTATACTTATCAGCCAATTCAAATAACGCCGCAAACAGTGGCTTGCCGTCTTTCACTTTGCGCAAAGAGAAGCCCGGATGTGCATCAAACATCTGCGTCCACTGCTGTCTCACTAACTGCCAATAGGCGCCGGTTTCCCGCCAATAGCGATCACCCTCGCTGAAATCAAAGTCTACTATTCGCTGATATCGATTATTGCCCAGTTCTTTGGCGAGATACGCGGCAGGCTGCGCCTTGTCGCCCAGAACGAGCTTCAGATTTTCTTCTTCCTGCACCCAACCGCTTGGCAGAATGACGTGTCGGTTGACGCCCTCCAGCACCTGGTAATCACTCCGCACACTCGATTCACGACGCGGCAGAGGCCGCCAGGTCGTCTCACTCTCCCAGGCGGAAAAACTACCGGTATGCTGCCAGCGTCCCACCGAAGCATAGCGCGGTGAATCATCGACCTGATACACACTCTGCACCCAGCGACCCTTGGCCTCTGAGCGACTCAGGCGCTGGCGCTGCCAGCGCGCTTTCCCCACATAGGCCAACAGCTCGTGTCCCTCATACTGCCAGTCCTGACGCCAGTGCTTCATGACCATCGGCTCACTGAGACGACCTTCCTCATTCTGAAACACCATCACCATGATGTGCTGAAGGCTAATGAAGTCGCCGCGATCTTCCACAACGTAGATATATTCTGTTCCCCAGCTTTGATATGGCTGCGCCGGCGTGTAATCGGCACTGAATCCCATGGTTTCAACAAACTCGAAGCTGGCGCGATAGCCCCCTGTCATTGCCAGAATGGCTCGGCGATCCCGCTCAAAATCGCTTAAGCCGGGTGCCTGCAACGCCTTCCAGGCTGCACTTGGCTCAGTTGACAGTGTCACCGGCGCTCCCTGTGTGGTGCCGCCACGGGGGGCGTCAAAACAGGGGCCACTGAGATTCCAGCTAAACACATACTGCGGGGTGGGACACCCGACCGTGGCCTTTTCATCGGCCTGGCTCCAGGCCGATGTCATCACAAGCAGACCGACAACGAGTACGTTTAACATCATTACGCTCACCTTATGCCTGACTCTCTATCACCGTGTTCACGCATTGTAAGTACGCGACCGCTCACCATCAAAACCGCACGCTCCAGCAGGAACCCGCCTGCGACAGGATTGTCACTGCAAGCGCCGTTTATCATTGATAGACTTTGCTGTATTCCATTTCGAGACTGACTTCACCATGACAACACGCACTTCTCTTCTATCCCTTTTCATCGCAGTCACCTTGCTGATCAGCGCTTGCAGCAATACGCCTGAGCAATACCCCGACTCGGCGCACAATGCCCGCAATGCGCTGGACTGGATGGGTGTCTATCGCGGCGTACTGCCCTGCGCCGACTGTGCGGGCATAGAAACTGTCGTCGTTTTGCGCAGCGACGGTCACTACACCAGCCAGTCAAAATATCTGGGGCGGAGCGATGACATTTTCTCGGCTCAGGGGCGCATCGAGTGGAACAAAGCCGGTCACACCATCACACTGCCCGAGCAGGACGTCCGCTATTTCGTGGCTGAAAATCGCCTGCTTCACCTCAATCAGAATGGCGCAGGCATTCATGGGGCTCTTGCCAATCAATACGCGCTGAACAAGCTTGCCGATGGCGTTACCGGGCGCTATTGGACTCTGGTGGAACTCAATGGCAAAGCCCTGGAACCATCGCCCCAAACGCCGTATTTTTCGCTGGACAGTGAAACCGGACGGATCACTGGCTACGCTGGCTGCAACCGTTTCTTCGGTGGCTATGAGCTGGATGCCGCCGCGTCACGACTGCGCTTTACCCAGTTGGCATCGACTATGATGGCCTGTCCCGACCGCCGGGAAACTGAAGCCGCATTCATGGATATGCTCCGCAGTATCGACAACTTCAGTATCAGCAACGAAACACTGAGCCTTAACCGCGCGCGCATGGCTCCGTTGGCGCGCTTTGAGGCGGTCTATATTCGCTGATTTAGCGAATAAAACAGCAGGGAAGTCACTGTGCGGGCCAGACCATAACCCCTCCGGGGTTATAGATGATCGCCATCAGTACCCGCACCGTTTCACCCTCCGCCACGGGCTTCACCATACGCAGCGTGGTGGTTCTGGCAGCTCGCTCTGACGGCCGCTCAAAGCCTTTTTCCGCCGGGCGAGCAAAGATCACCTCGGCGTCATCCACCTGCCCCTTATGGTCCACAAGCACATGGAGCACGACCCAGCCCCAGCTCTCCCCGCTCGCCACTCTGCGCGGTAACGTCGGAATTCTGAAGGACTTCACGTCAAAATCTGTCTGGGGCACAAGCGGCAGCTTGCCTGGAACCAGTTTCCCCTTGTCATCCAAAAATTGGATTGCCCGAGCCCGCCTCACTACCGCATCACCCTCTGGCCAGGACGCCAAACGCTGCACATGATCTTCGAGAGACGCCCTCGCCCATTCGCTTTTCGGCCCGCGATTCACCAGATGTAAAACACGCCACCAGCTCTGCGCGCAGGCCGCTTTCGCCTCGCCATAGCAGTCTGCATGCATGGCCAGCACACCCCATCTTCGCTCTTCCTCAAATAGCGCATCCAGCACTAAGGGAAGCGTCGGCAGGACCGACTCCAAGTAGTGGAAGGCTTGCCGGGTGATGCGCCTAACGCCGTCATAATCCTGCAGATACAGCTTGGCCAGCCCCAACTCGAAGGAAGGTTTGACGAAAGGCCCGTCGCAAACAGCGGCATTTTCATACAGATCAAGCACTGCCGCGTACTGCCCTTTGTCCAGCAGCACATTAGCCTGCTCTGCCAGAATCTGGTGTCGCAGCATATTCGAGGGCGTCGCGAGCGCCATCGCCCGAGCGA
This sequence comes from Spongiibacter tropicus DSM 19543, assembly GCF_000420325.1. Taxonomy (NCBI): domain Bacteria; kingdom Pseudomonadati; phylum Pseudomonadota; class Gammaproteobacteria; order Cellvibrionales; family Spongiibacteraceae; genus Spongiibacter; species Spongiibacter tropicus. The sequence continues at coordinate 712,000 of NZ_ATUS01000001.1, forward strand.
GATACTCGTGAGCCCGCGCCAAGTCGCCTGATGCACGAGACAGACTGCCGGCAAACATCAGCAGCGAGGCTTCCGTATTCGGCGAATCCGCGGCTTGCACCGCGCGATCAAGTTCACCGATTGCCGCGTCAAACTGCTTATCCATGGCGAGTCGCTGAGTGTATTGGAGTGTGGCGGTAAGGGCTTGAGGGTGCGCGTAGGACCCGCAACTGGCAGGCGTCTCAGCGGCTAACAGTCCCAAGGGAAAGCAGAGAATCAATAAGCGGGGTATACGCAGAAGCGGTATCAAAATCATCACATCCCTGTCAGCACACTGTGGCGCAGACTCCCTCTGCACCGTTGTTTTTACTGTATCAGGCCCAATAGTGCGCAGCCATCACCACCCAGCGCTAGCCGCGCCTCAACGGCTCTCGCCCGCGGGCTTCTGCATTCGGGCCATTCCCTGCAGAAACGACAGCGATTGCATCGGTACACGCCCAAGCCATATAATGAGACTTATTATCATTATCATCTAAAAAGATCTTCAGAGGAAGCCGCTGTGCCGGGCACCGATGCCACCATAACTGCCAACGTTCGTGATCTATACAGCGACCACCACAACTGGTTACAGCGTTGGCTGGGTGGCAAGCTGGGATGCAGCGACAGAGCCGCCGACCTGATGCACGACACCTTCCTGCGCCTGCTGACGCGAGGGGAATACACGCCTTTAAAACAGCCTCGCGCCTACCTGCAAACCATTGCCAAGCGCGTTTTGATTGATCACTGGCGCCGCGAACACATTGAAAAAGCCTATCTGGAAGCCTTGGCAAACCGGCCCGACGAATACGCTCCCGGACCGGAAGAGAAGCACCTGTTGCTGGAAACCCTAGTAGAGATAGATCGACGTCTATCCGGCCTGCCCATCGTCGTCAAGCGGGCATTTTTACTGGCACAACTCAGCGGGTGCAAACAGCACCAGATCGCCGAGGAGCTGGAAATATCACTGAGTACCGTCAAGCGTCATCTGGTCCGCGCCTATACGCAATGTTATTTCGCACTGGACAGCGACCACTGATGCAAGCACAGAAATCGCCAGGGAGCCGCCATATCCGAAACGACTTTGCGCCCGACGTTGTCCAGCAAGCGGTTGAGTGGATTCTGGCCCTGCAGGACGCGCAGCAACCTCAAAAAATCCGGGCAGACATCGCCAACTGGTGCGCGGCTTCCCCCGAGCACCTGCAGGCATGGCAACAGGTTGAACAGCTCAGTGGTCGCTTCGGTCTGCTGGCAAACCCCGAACACGCCCAGTTGGCTCAAGATACGCTGACGGCGACAAGTCCTTCACGCCGCACGGTTCTGAAAGGCTTCTCGGCAATACTGATCGCCAGCTCCGTCGCCTACGTCAGCCGAGAAAGCGGATTGATCCGGCAATGGCAGTCAGATATCCACACCGCGACCGGCGAGCAACGCAAGTTGACGCTTAACAATGGCACAACGGTGGTATTAAACAGCAACACAGCCATTCAACTGGACGACTCACACTCGACGCTGTCACTGTTGGAGGGAGAAATCCATGTCTCCAGCAAGGCAAACGGCGACGAGCCAATAAGCCTGCTTAGCCCGAACGGCCACATTCAACTGTCTCCTGGCTCCCGATTGGCGCTACGCCAGTTCAAGGATAACTGCCGGCTGGCAGTCTATGAGGGAGAAGCACGGTTACGCCCCGCGCAAGCCTCAAACAGTTGCCTGATCAGCGCAGGCCAAGCCACCCGTTTCACCGCGCATGAGTGGTCCCCTTTAACAGCAGTGCGTCAGGACGAAGCCGCCTGGATTGACGGCATGATAGTGGTTCGCGACATGCCGCTGGCCGAGTTTATCGCCGAGCTGCAACGCTACCGGCCCGGCATCCTTCGCCTCGATCCATCGCTGGCCGCCTATCCGGTTTCCGGCACCTATCCGATCAGCCAAACCGATCAGGTGCTGGAAGCATTAAGTGACGCGCTGCCTATCCGTCAACGACGCGTCACCCGTTACTGGATCACGCTCCTGCCCGTTTAAAAAAATACTGAGATCGCTGAGCCATTTTCGGCGCTCATCCGACAAGTAGAGGTAAGCACCTCTATTTCATTGTCGAAAGGATCACATCATGTCATCGCAATTTCCTCACTGGCATCTGTTTCGCCCATCGCTTATCGCGCTGGCGTTAAGTGCCCCTCTGGCGTTGCCCATCACCGCCCAGGCGGCGTCCGCGCAAACGGTCGTCCAGCGATATCAGATTCCTGCAGGCACACTCGAGCAGGCATTGAATGCGCTGGGACGCCAGGCGGGCATTGTTCTGATGTTTCCCAGTGAGCTGGTCCGCGGCCAGCAGAGCGCGGGGCTGCAAGGAGAATTCACGGTGGATGCCGCGCTGATGCGTCTGCTGGCGGGAACGTCACTTACCGCGACCCGACAGGATGGCGGCGGTTACAGTATTCGCCAGACGCAGGAAGGCACGACGACTCTGCCGCCCCTGACCATCAGCGCCTCCAGCCCCGCCAGCACCCAAACCACCCTCGGCTATAACTATGAGGAGCTGCAGGCACAGCAACCGCAAAGTATTAAGGACGTATTTCGCGATCAATCTGCCGTTGCCGTTGGCGGCTCAATCCCCGTCAATCAGAAAGTCTATGTCCGCGGCGTGGAAGAAAGTGCCATGCTGGTCACGGTCGATGGCGCACGCCAGAACAACAAGGTCTTTCACCACAACGCCACCAACTTGATTGATCCGGCACTGCTAAAAGCGGCGAGTGCCTCCGCGGGTGTCCCGGCGGCCGACGACGGCCCCGGCGCTCTGGGTGGCAGCCTGAAATATGAAACTGTCGATGTCGCCGATGTGCTCACACCCGGTCAATCGCTTGGCGGCTTTCTGAATGGCCGCTATGCGTCCAACGGCGACCAACTCACCACGGCGGGCTCGCTGTACGGTAAAAGCGGGGGGCTGGAAGCACTGGCTTTCCTCAATCACAGCAATGGCAACAGCTATGAGAATGGCGAGGGAGACACGGTACGCTTTACCGCTCCCGACTTGCTCAGTCGACTGATAAAGGTCGCCTACGAAACCGAGCAACAGGACCGCTTCGAACTGTCTCATGAGCGGGTCAATGACAACTCACTTCGACCCTATCGCGCCAACTTTGTCGGACTGACTGCGGGGCGCCCGGTCCCCGAGTCACGGGTCTATGATCTCACCAGAGAGAACACGACCTTTAACTACAGCCGTGAAACCGGCAGCGGCCTCTGGAACCCCAGCATTACGTTGGCCAAAAGTGAGACGGAACTGGAAACGCGCGAACATCCGCTTGCCGCCCCCAGCACCACACTGGTGTACACCGGTTTGACGGAAAGCCAGTCCGCAACCGTGAAAAACCGCTTTCACAGCCGTTTTGGCGAGATCACTGCTGGCCTGGATTACTACGATGACCGCGCGGCATTCATGTCCGCCGGTTCCCCTACACTCGAAGAGAAGGCCGACAACACCGGGGCCTTTATTCAGCTTCGGCAGACACTGGCGGACGGCACACTGGATCTGTCTTATGGTTTGCGGCATGACCGAGAGTCGTTTACCGGCACTGACGGCTCGGATCACAGTGACTCCGGCAGCAGCGGCAATGTATTTGCCGATTATCGCGTCAACAATATGCTCAGCGTCAACGCGGGGTATGCCAAGGTGTGGGGCGGGATTGCCTTAGCCGAAAACTTTATCCTGAACAGCGCCTGGGATTACCGCGATCTGAACGCCGTTGATGCCAGCAACTATACCGTCGGCCTGCGCCTGCTGCTGGGGGATATCATGGTGGAAGCCAACCGCTACCGCACCAAGATCGAAAATGGCCGTGTACCGTCTTACAGCGGCGGCTCTGCGCTGGTCGCTGACTTCGACATTGACGGCTATGACCTCGCCTTCAGCTATAACACTGCGCTCACTGAGCTCTCTCTCAAATACGCCGACATCGAGTCTGAGAAAGATGGCGAACCGGCAAGCTCTTACGACGGCAACTACTTTACCGCTCCGCTCGGCAAGCTGATCACGCTGAATGGCAAACTCAAACTGCTGGCGGACCAACTGATGCTGGGAATGAGCGCAGAAGTTGCACTGGGCAATGACGACACCCGCGACAGTGGCGCCAAGCAAAAGGGCTACACGGTCGTCAATCTCTACGCCGACTATGCCGTCCTTTCCTGTTTGTCGCTGCGAGTGGAGGTCGATAACCTGACAGACCGCGCGTACACCGATCGCGCCAGTTACGGACAGGAATTCACCACGGTGAAACCACTGCTGGAACCGGGTCGCTCCGTCGCCGTAAGCGCGCGCTACACTTTCTGAGGCAACTACCTGCTGATATCGCGCTCCCCGTCTACGGGGAGCGCTTCACCACTCCGTCGCATTGCACTGACACCACCCAGCGTCTATAACACGAGAAGCGTTTGCCTTGGCAACAGGCGCCCCACGTTTCCTTCTCACTGAATACCGGAATACCTCACAGCCTTAACGTGCAACGCCAGCCATTGCACAATGCTTGATACCGATCAAACGCCTATCGTTTCGATAGGAATAATATTCTTTACGATTATTAGCTTATTCCGTAAAAGTATATATACAGACACGCACTACTCATGCTACCCACAATGGAGTGAATACAATGAGCTTACGACTTGGTGATACCGCCCCCAACTTCCAGATTGCCACCACTAGCGGTGATATTGATTTCCACGACTGGGCCGGTGATTCCTGGGTGTTTTTCTTCAGCCACCCCGCCGACTTTACCCCGGTGTGCACCACGGAAATGGGCCGCACAGCGCAGCTTTCCGGCGAGTTTGAGGCCCGCAATGTCAAACCGCTGGGCCTGTCTACCGACTCGGTGGAAGAACACCTGAAATGGATCGAAGACGTGAACGACACACAGAACACCAGCCTGCGCTTCCCCATTGTTGCCGACAAAGACCACAAGGTCGCGCAGATGTACGAAATGATTCACCCCGGTGAAAGCGAAACTGCCGCGGTGCGCTCGGTGTTCATCATCGACCCCAACAAGAAAATCCGCCTGACCATGACCTACCCAATGAGCGTAGGCCGTAACTTCACGGAAATTCTTCGGGTCATCGACTCGCTGCAACTGAGCGATGCCAAGCGCATTGCCACCCCGGCAGACTGGACACCGGGCGGCAAGGTCATCATTCCGCCCAGCATCAGCAACGACGAGGCGAAAGACCTGTTCCCGCAGGGCTGGGATGAACTGCGCCCCTACCTGCGACTGACCGACGTCAAGTAAGCCTCTGCGGTGCTTGAAAGAAAGGAGGTGTCCGGAAAACCCGGCGCCTCCTTTTCGATTGTCGATAAGTGCCATCACCGCCTAAAAACGCCCGACGCCCAGTCATGAGCGAGGCCAATACCTGAACGCCAGTATGATCGAAGGCGGCGTGATCCGCATTCAGCAGCGAAACTGCGCAGGCGTCATCCCCGCCCAGCGTTTGAAGGCTTTGCTGAAGGCACTTTCATCGGAAAAACCCAATGCCGACGCGACATCGCTGACCGGCTCTCCCGCCAGTAACTGTTCCTCTGCCATCTTCTGCAGCAGGCGACTGCGCAGCAGTTTGAAGGTGGTGCCCTCCTCCTGCAGTTTTCGCACAAGGTGGCGACCGCTCATCCCCAACTGCTCGGCGATGCGCTCTTTACCCCAGCGGGGCTGCTCGCGAATCAGGTTCTGGACCTGTGCGCTAAGGCCGATGCGCTCCAGCTCCGCCAGCATCTGATCGGCCAGTAATCGCAGTTGATCACGCATGGCTTTATTTGCCTGTATCAACGGTGTGGCTTGCAAGCCGGGAGCAAATACCAGCGCGTTGCCGTCCTGGTCGAACTTCACCGGCACCTTCAGCAAATTTTCGTAGAGGGCTTTCTCTTCCGCTGGCGGCTCCGGCATCGTCAGCTGCAGGGCCTCGGCTTCAAAATACCCGCCCGTCACCCAACGCGCCATATTCAGCACACAAGCCAGCACAGCGTCGACGCGCTCGCGTTGGCGAATCTGGTAGTGGGGTTCGTAACTCAACAGGCAGTGTTGTCCGCGGTGACGAAGAGAGAAGTCGCCGCCCTCACCGACAATGGGGTGATACTCCAGCAGCAGGTCCAGTGCTTCCCCCTGGGTTTCGCAACTCATCAGCAACATGCCGACCAGATCCAGATGGCCAACCTGAAGATTCAGACCCAGCCGCAGTCCCGCCAGCGGGTCGTCGGCCGCTGCGCAGTAGTGCTCCCAAACCTCGTCCTGAATGTGCATGGGCGTTCGCCCCTGGGCCGTCGCCTGCTGACATAAGTCAGACGGCAGACAAATCCCGTTGCGTTCCGCCGCCTGCAGAATGCCCTGGGTATACGACAGAGTGACTGACGTCTGTTCTAACATTGTCCTGAATCGCCCTTACTGCGTCCCGAATAAGCCATCACAGGGCTGCCGGGAATGCGTATTCTTATTCTCGCGCTAACCGAGACATAAAAGCATAACAACTTGCCCGGAGTCGACAGCATGTACGCCGTTATTGGCGCAGGCCCAATGGGGCTTGCCACCGCTCGCAATCTGAAGAAATACCATATTCCCTTTGTCGGCTTTGAGCTGCACGCCGATGTGGGCGGTCTCTGGGATATCGACAATCCCCACAGCACCATGTACGAATCGGCCCATTTGATCTCGTCGCGGCGAATGACGGAATACGCGGAATTTCCCATGGGGGATGGTGCACCCTACCCCCATCACAGCGAGCTGCGTCAGTACTTTCGCGATTACGCCAAACATTTTGATCTCTATGCCGACTACCGTTTTAACACCCGCGTCGTGTCTGTGGCGCCCAACGACGATGGCAGCTGGTCGCTGACTTCCGCAAAAGACGGCGTTGAAAAAACCGAGAACTTTGATGGCGTGCTGATCGCCAATGGCACGCTGCATGAGCCCAATATGCCGAGCCTGCCCGGTGAGTTCGAGGGCGAACTGATGCATTCGGCGCAGTATTGCAGCGCCGACGTCTTTGCAAGCAAACGCGTGCTGGTGGTGGGCTGCGGCAATTCCGCCTGCGATATCGCGGTCGATGCCGTGCACCGTGCAAGCAGCGTGGATATTTCCGTACGCCGCGGTTACTACTTCCTGCCGAAGTTTATTGCCGGCCGCCCCACCGACACGCTGGGCGGCAAAACACCGCTGCCACGCGCCATGAAACAAAAAGTCGATGCGACCATGGTACGCATGGTGGTGGGCAAGCCCTCAGACTACGGCCTGCCCGAACCCGACTACAAAATGTATGAGTCCCATCCGGTCATCAATTCCTTGGTACTGCACCATCTCGGTCATGGCGATATCCGGGCACGCTCAGGCATCGACAGCGTAAACGGCAAAACCGTCACCTTCAGCGATGGCCACCAGCAGGACTACGACCTGATTCTGATGGCCACCGGCTACCTTCTGCATTATCCGTTTATCGACAAAGCCCTGCTCAACTGGAACGGTGGCGATGCGCCGTCGCTCTATCTGAACTGCTTTCATCCGCAGCGCGACAACCTGTTTCTGATGGGCATGATTGAAGCCACCGGCCTCGGTTGGGAAGGTCGCAACGAACAGGCGGAAACGGTTGCGCTGTATATTCGCCAACTGCGCGACGGCAAAGCCTCTGCCGCCGCGCTGCAAAGTCGCATTCGCCGGTTTGGTGGCGAACGCCTGGATGGCGGCTATAACTATCTCAAGCTGGAGCGCATGGCTTACTACGTTCACAAGGACAGCTATCGCAAGGCGCTGAAGCAACACACGGCCTCGCTGAGGGCAGATCTGGATAACCGCACATCGCGCTCGGCAAACGCAGTTTAACCCTGCCCAGACGCGAGAGACGCTGTTATGTATGAATCGGTTCCCATCAGTTTCAGCACACAGAATCTGATCGTTCTCAACGGCATTCTCGCCGGCATGATCTTTGGCGTGTCCATGGGACTGAAAGGTGAAGACCTGTTGCGGGTCATTCGCAAACCCAAAGCCCCCGTCGCCGGTCTGATTGCCCAATTCCTGCTGTTGCCCGCGGCCACCGGCCTGCTGACCTGGTGGTTCGGGGTTGAACCGGAACTGGCGCTGGGGATGATCCTGATCGCCTCCTGTCCCGGCGGCACCTTCTCCAACATCATGACCTGGATCGGCCGCGCCAGTGTGCCGGTGTCGATCAGTATGACGGCGGTCTCCAGCCTGGCGGCCATCGTCATGACACCGCTGAATTTTGCGCTTTACGGCTACCTCAACCCGCTTACCCGGCCACTGTTACAGGATATTTCCCTCGAGCCGCTCAGCATACTCACACTGGTCGCCTTGGTACTGGTGATTCCCATGTTGCTGGGTATGGCCGTGGGCAAGCGCCACCCGCAGTGGGCCGAGCGTGCAGAGAAACCGATGCGCGTCGTCACGCTTATGGTCTTCGTGGTGTTTGTCGCGATTGCCTTTATCAACAATCAGCAGGCAGCGGCGGAGTACGCCGATGAGATATTGATCTTTGTCGCCCTGCAAAACCTCGGCGCTCTGCTGCTCGGCGATCTTGCCAGCCGCGCCGCTCGCCTGCCTCAAAACGAGCGCCGCGCCGTCACCATGGAAGTCGGCATTCAGAATTCCGCGCTGGGGCTGTCGATCATATTCACCTTCTTCCCCAACGCTGGCGGCATGATGCTGATTGCCGGGTTCTGGAGCTTCTGGCATCTGCTGGTCGGCCTGCTGCTCGCGCTCTACTGGTCAAAAACTGCGGAGGCGACATGTCTGACGTCATCTTGATTACCGGTGCCGCCGGTTATATCGGCAGCAAACTGGCCGAGCGCCTGAGTAAAACGCACACCGTGGTGGGCGTGGATATCCGCGAACCACAACAGGCCTATGGCAAAGTCATTTGCTGCGATATTCGCGACGCCGTGCTGACGAATATTATTCGCGAATATGGTGTGACTCAGGTCGTTCATCTCGCCTCGGTGCTGGAAAGCAGTGGCGACGAACAGCGCGACTACGATATCGATGTGAACGGCACTCGCAATGTGGTCGAAGCCTGTCTTGCCAATGGTGTCAGTCAGTTGATTGTCACCAGCTCCGGCGCCGCCTACGGCTATCACCCCGATTCACCGGAATGGCTGGATGAACAGGACGCCCTGCGCGGCAATCGCGAAATTCCCTATTCCTGGCACAAATATCTGGTGGAGCAGTATCTGGCCGAGGTTCGCCAAGCGCATCCGGAACTGAAGCAACTGGTGCTGCGCCCCGGCACCGTACTTGGCAAAAACACCCGCAATCAGATTACCAATCTGTTCGAGAAAAAACGGGTACTGGGCATTCGCGGTTCCCGATCGCCCTTCGTGTTTATCTGGGACGAAGACCTGGTCGCCGTGATCGAAAAAGGTCTGCGGGAACATCGCGAGGGCATCTACAACCTTGCGGGCGACGGCGCGCTGACCATCAGCGAAGTCGCTCAGCGACTGCGCAAGCCCCTGATTAATTTACCGGCCGGACTGATTCGCGCCGCGCTGACGGTTGGCCACGCACTGCGCCTGAGCCGTTATTCTCCGGTGCAGGTCAAGTTTCTGCGCTACCGCCCGGTACTGAGTAACCGCCGACTCAAAGAGGAATTCGGTTACCAGCCACAACTGAGTTCCGCGCAAACCTTCGAACTGTTTCTCGATCACGCTCGCCAGCGAGGGCAACTCTGATGGCCGTTTCGATGACAGCGCCGACGAAATCCGTCCTCATTACCGGCGCCGCCAGCGGACTGGGCTGGGAACTGGCGCAGCAGTGTTTCGCGCGGGGCGACCGGCTGCTGCTGGTCGATCGCGATGCCGTGTTGCTCACGCAGCGCGAGGCCACACTCAATGATCCGACGCGGGTGTTGAGCTGCGTGGCGGATCTGTCCGAAGCCAGCGGCATTGCCGCCACCCTCGACGCAGCAAAGCAGCTGCCGCAACTGGATGTACTGATCAATAACGCGGGAATTACCCATCGCTCACTGGCAGGCAATACCGACCCCAAAGTGTTTCGCAAGGTCATGGCCATCGACTGGCAGGCACCGGTTGAGCTGGCGGTCGGTCTGCTTCCCGCACTGCGCCAACAGCGCGGCTGCATTATCAATATCGGTTCAATGGCGGGCTGGATGCCGGTGCTGGGCCGGGCGGCGTACTGCAGCGCCAAATCGGCGCTGGGACAGTTCTTTGAAGTGCTGCGCGCGGAAGAGAAAGACAACGGCGTCAAGGTGTTGATGGTCTACCCCGCTTTTGTGAACACCTCCATTGAGCAAAATGCCTTGGGCGCCGATGGCGGCAAAGCGCAACACGCCCGCTCCACCATCGGTGGCATAGGCGAAGCCGCCCCGCTGGCGACGGCGATTCTGCGCGCCATGGATCGCGGTCAGGCTCAGCTCTTCCCGCACCGGGGAATCTGGCTGGCAAGCCTGTTGTGGCGACTGGCCCCCGGACTGTTTCACACCCTGATGCGCCGCAAGTTTGCGGTGGAATTGCAACAGATTTGAGTTTGGAGACCACAATGGACCCATGGATGTGGCTGGGCCTGTGTATTTTTATCGCCTTTGGCATCGAGGCCATTACCGGCTTTGGCAGCATTGTCATCGCGCTTTCATTGGGCGCCCTGCTGCTGCCCATTGACGCCATGCTGCCGGTACTGGTGCCGTTGAACATCTGTATGACCAGCTATCTCGCCATTCGCCACCGCCAGCATATTCACTGGCCGACCCTGCTGAAAATGATTCTGCCATTGATGGTGGGCGGCACACTGCTGGGCTATCTGCTGCGCCCGGCACTGGGTGACAACACCCTGCAAATCCTGTTTGGCGCCTTGGTTATCTGGTTTGCGGCTAGAGAACTGTGGCGCAGCATCCGGGGATTAAAGGTCAGTCAGCACGGCAGCGGGTGGACCCGTAGCTGGATGTTGGTCGCGGGCATCACCCACGGCCTGTTCGCCTCGGGCGGACCGCTGCTGGTCTACGCGCTGACCGGCACGCAACTGTCGAAATCGGCCTTTCGCGCCACGCTGATCAGCGTCTGGCTGAGCCTCAACGGCCTGCTGACAGTGGTCTTTGCACTCGATGGCAGCCTGCTGCCAGCACTGCCCCGCATTGGCATGATGCTGCCAGTGCTGCTGGCCGGTGTAGTGATTGGCGAATTTCTGCATCACCGGGTCAACGAGAACCGATTCAAGCAACTGGTCTATACCCTGCTATTACTGACGGGCGCCCTGCTCATCATCACCACGCTGTAAGCGCAGGCCGATAACAACAATAAGGAGTACGCCATGACTAAGAATACCGCCCATCGCGCCTCGCGCCTCAGACAGGTGCCGGCGAGTCTGGCCGTTGCCACCCTGGCGCTGTCCGGCACGGCGCTGGCACAGCCGAATAAACCCGCACGCGTCATCGAAGAAGTGGTGGTAACCGCCCAGAAATCCCAGCAGAGCCTGCAGGATGTGCCCATCTCCATCAGCGCCCTGTCCGGCGACTTCATGCAGGAGAATGCGATAGGCGACCTCGTGGAAGTCTCCACCTACGTGCCCAATGTGCGGGTGGAATTTACCAGTCCCTCCTCGCCGCAGGTGTTTATCCGCGGCTTCGGCACCAACAGCTTCAACCCCAGCTTTGAACCCGCCGTAGGGCTGGTGCAGGACGAAGTCTTCTTCGGCCGTCCCTCGTATTTCAGCGAATCGATGTACGACCTCGATCGCGTGGAAGTGTTGCGCGGCCCCCAGGGCACGCTATTCGGCAAAAACACCATTGCCGGGGTCTTCAACGTCGCCAGCCGCGGCGCACCGGCCAACGTCGGCAGTGAAGGCAGACTGGCCTATAAACACGAAGAATACGGCGAACAACGGCTTGAAGCGGCTCTCGGCTACCGCCTCTCGCCCAGCCTCGGCCTGCGCATCGCCGTGCTGGACTGGCAGCGCGACGGGCGACTGGAAAACACCTTTTTGGACCGTAAAGAAGACGACCGCGATCAGCAGGCCTGGCGCCTGAAACTGGAGTGGCAACCCCGCGATGATCTCAGCCTGGAGCTGCTTGCCCAGCAATCCGATACCCACGTCAACTTCTGGCCCCGGCAGTTGATGGCGCTGGATCAGGATACGCGGGACTACCTGCAGAACTTCGACCCCGAGATCGAAGACGATCCCTATGACTTCCAGACCAGTTTCAGCGAACCCGGTACGCTCTATCAGGGCTCCGATACTCTGAGCGTGAAAGCAAATTGGGATATCGGCCCCGTCGGTGGCTTGAATGCGCTGGACACAACCATTATCGCGGCTGTGTCATGGCTGGACGTGGAGCAAAGTCAGGATCTCGATGTCTCCCCTGCCGACCTGCTGAATTTGGACGAAGTGGACGACTACCGCCAAACCTCGCTGGAATGGCGTTTCAGCGGCAGCGCCGATAGCCTGTTCGGGCTCGGGCAGAGCGTCGAGTTTATTGCCGGTGCCTACTACTTCCAGTCCGACTTCAATATCATCGCCGATATTATCGTGGGGCAGGACATCGCCTCCTACCTGGTCACCAAGGACGCCCAGCAAATGCTGACCGGCAGCCTGGATGTGCCCGGCAATCCACTGGGCGGGCTGCTCGGTGGCCTCGTTCCGCCGCTGACAGACCTGATTAATGAAACCGACTACTACCGTTTCGACTACTTTCAGGACACGGAAGCTGTCGCCCTGTTCGGTCAGGTATCCTGGGACATTACCGACAAGTGGGTACTGACACCGGGACTGCGCTACAACTCGGAAACCAAGAAATCCACGCCCACCGGCACCGCAGTCTGTACCAATAAAGGGCTGCTGCCCTGCCTGACGGCCACGCTGGTCGGCGGCCAGGATTACGCGCCGGGCACCATCGAGCGCAAAGAGAGCAAGCTGTCACCCAAGCTGTCGCTCAGCTATTACCTCACCGATGCCATCTCCTTTTACGCCGCCGCCTCCATGGGTTTCAAAAGCGGGGGCGTAAACGCCATCTCCTTCTCCGGCGAGGGTCTGGAATACGAGCCGGAGCAGGCGCGCTCCATCGAGCTAGGGATGCGCAGCCAACTGCTGGACAACACCCTTAAATTTAACGCCACCTTGTACCGCATGGATTTCGACGACCTGCAAGTGCTCGCCTTCAACGGCCTGTTCTTCGACGTCAATAACGCCGCTGCCGCCTACTCAGAAGGCCTGGAAACTGACATTCAATGGCTGACACCCTACACACCGCTGAGCATCGATGCCTCCATTGGCTACCTGCGCGCCCGCTACAAAGACTACGACTCAGCCCCGGCACCGATCACAATGGGCATGGGTGCCCAGCAGGACCTGAGCGGAAAAACCCTCGCCTTTGCACCGGAAGTCAGCGCCACCCTGAGCCCATCACTGGAATACAGTTTCGGCAACCTACAACTGAAAGCGACTTTGAATATCCAGTACCGCAGCGAACACTTCACCGACACCGACCTCGACCCCAACACAGAGATTCCCGACACCACCCAGTACGCCGGGAATCTCTCCCTGCGTCATGCCTTGCAGGGCTGGGCACTGACTATCGGCGGCAAAAATCTCACGGACGAACGCCGCCTGAATCAGGTCATTGATACGGCGCTGTTCCCCGGCACCTACAACCCCAGCCAGAATCCGGGGCGCAGTGTGTTTGCCAGTGTGAGTGTGGATTGGTAGCGGCCAAACGATCGCCGCTTAACAGAGCTCCAACAGCATCGCCGTTCCCGTGCCAGCAGCGCCGCTGGCGGCGACAATACCCCGCCGCTGGCCGCGACGCTCAAGCTCATCCAGCAGCGTGCCAGCCATCATGGCGCCGGTCGCCCCCATGGGGTGGCCGAGGGCAATCACACCGCCGTTAACATTCAGCTTGTCCTCGCTGATACCGAGGTCACGCTGACATTTCACAACGGTGGCGGCAAAAGCCTCATGCAGTTCAAACAGGTCGATATCATCGGCCGTTAAACCCTGTTCGCGCATTAATTTTTGCGCGGCGGCACTGCAGCCAGAGATCACCGTCAGCGGGTCATCACAAATACTGGCAACCGCGCATATACGTGCCCGGGGCTGGTGGCCCAGCCGTTCTCCCAGTGCCTGATTACCCACTAGCACCAGTGCCGCACCGTCCGCCATCGCCGGGGAGTTCCCCGCTGAGTGAATATGCTGAATTTCACGCAACTCGCTATTTGCCTTGAGCTGGAGGGCGTCAACACCTTTGGCACCTGGCTCAGCAAAAGCCGGCGGCATTTGTGCCAACGACGCCAGAGTGGTGCTGTCGCGAATGCACTCGTCCCGCTCGATGCGAATGCCTCTTACCGGGTTTTCGACGGGAATAATCGAGCTAAACCACCCTTCATCGCGGGCGCGGGCCGCCCGCTGCTGGCTGAGCAAGGCAATACAATCCGCCTCTTCGCGGCTAACCCCGTATTGTGACGCAATTAAATCTGCGCCATTACCCATCATCAGCATCTGACAACGCGCCGCCATTTTCGGGTCGAGAAAAACGCTTGCTTTGTCAGACAGCATCGGCACGCGCGACATCATTTCCACGCCACCAGCCAACACCATCCCCGCCTGACCAGCCTGTACTTTCAACGCGGCGAAATTGATCGCGTCCAGTCCCGACGAGCAGAAGCGATTGATAGTAATACCGGGAATATGTGTCGGCCACCCGGCATACAAGAGAGAGGTTTTAGCGATATTAGCGGCCTGCTCCTCCGCTTGCGTTACGCAGCCGAGAATGACATCGTCTACTTGATTTCTGTCGATACCATTTCTATCCACCACAGCGTCGAACAGCACTGCCATCAGACCTTGTGGGAGTAGGTCATAGAGACCACCACTCTCCTTGGCACGCCCGCGCGGTGTGCGAATGGCATCGTAAATATAGGCTGAGTTCATCAGTTCACCCCAACAATAATGCTGGCGCAGGTTGTTGCACTGCCACCGAGATTAAAAGTCGCCATGTTCTCGGCGCCCGCAATTTGATTTTTCCCTGCCTGACCAGTCACCTGCTTATAGCAATCGAGCAACATACGAACGCCTGTCGCCCCAACAGGGTGCCCTTGACCAATGAGTCCCCCGCTGGCATTGATGGGAAAGTCACCGTCACGAGCAATACGCCCCTCCTCCACAGCCTTCCAACTTTCGCCCGGCGCAGTGAGCCCGCAGTGATCGATCACCATGTACTCGGTAATGGAGAAACAGTCGTGCACCTCGAGGCCATCAAGCGCCTTCAGATCAGACATACCTGCCCGGCTAAGGGCATCGCGGATAAGTTGATTCACATGGGGGAACAGCAGCGGCTTGCCCTCGCTCAACTGCAGCTTGGTATCTAGCGCGATGGCGGATGAACGGTGCCCCCAGCCTTTAATGCGTGGAATATCGCTTAACGAGAGGCCGTGAGCGGCGGCGTAATCCTTTGCCGCCGCCTCACTCGCCAGAAAGACGCAGGCGGCGCCATCGGTAATCTGTCCGCAATCAGATTTTCGAATGCGCCCGTCGATAACAGGGTTGTGGATATCACTGTTGCTGAAAAAGGCGTCGTCAACACTCCAGCCCCGCGTCTGCGCCAGCGGATTGTCTTTGGCGTTACCGTAATTGATGCGCGAGATCGCCTTGAGATGATCGGTGTTTATGCCGTGACGCCGCTCATATTCGTCGACGATACGATTAAACATGTGGGGCCAGGGGTATTCGCAGTGCTGAGCCTCGTAACCCCGCCAAGTTGCGGACCCGAGGTATTCGGCGCCGGTCTTACCCGGCACATTGCGCATCAGCTCCATACCCAGCACACAGGCGATATCATAGTCGCCGCAGCGAATATCTCTGATGGCGCCCAGCAAAGCCATCGACCCCGAAGCGCAGGCCGCTTCGTGGCGGCTGGTCGGCATGCCATTCAACTCTGGATAGGCCTGGGCGAAAAACCCACCCAGCAGGCCCTGCCCCGCGAACAGGTCGCCGACAAAGTTGCCGACGTGTCCAACCTGAATCTGCTCGGGTGACAAGCCCGTCGCCGCCAAGGCGTCATCCAGTACCGCCTTGAATAAGTCAAAACTGTCCAAGTCTTCTCGGGCCCAATTGCGGGCAAAATCGGTTTGGCTGCCGCCAAGCACATATACCGTCATGTTCATGCTCCCTCGTATTGTTATGGTAGTCAGGAAAAACCGCGCAAGCTCAGCCCGCGATCTGCTCTTGCAAGACGAAACGCTGAACTTTGCCCAGCGCATTTCTCGGCAATACCTCCAGTAACTCCAGACGCTCGGGCAACTTGATACGGGAAACGCCCTTGGCCTGCAGATAACGAACAATGTCGTCCAAGGATGGCGCTAGTTCTTGCGACACCGGCACCACGCAGGCACAAATACGCTCTCCCAGCACGCTGTCGGGATAGGCGCAAACGGCCGCCTCTCTCGCACCGGGCAGCCCTTCCAGCAACACATCCAGCTCGGATGGCGACAGCTTCATGCCGCCGCGATTAATGATGTCTTTGCAACGCCCGGCAATGCGATAAAACTGCTGTGCATCCCCGCAGATCTCCACCAGATCACCGGTGAGGAAATATCCATCCTCAGTAAAGACCTCGGTATTGTCGCTATGCCAGTAGCCGTCAAAGACGGTGGGACCTTTCACCGCCAGCTCCCCGGCGATACCCGGCTCGGTGATCTCATCGCCGGTTTCGGGGTTCAGCACCTTTGTCCAGATCGTTTTACTCGCGGCAGAGGGCCACTCCAGCCCGGGGCTGCCGAAGCGAGGGAACATATAGGCGCGTACACTGGGATCGGGAACATCTTTGGGCTTGGAGAGCAGGTTGATTCCCTCATTCGAGCCGTAGTAATTGACGATGCACTTCCCATAGTCGTGCTCAAACTTTTCCATCATCCAGGGCGACAGCGGCGCTGACCCCGAGCCAATAGACCGTAGCGAGCTAAAATCAAACTGCTGCCACATCGACTCGTCCTTGGCGAGCTGATTGAGAACCGCCGGAGGAATGATGGTGAAGTTCACTCGTTCGATCTGCATCTGTGTCAAAAACACCGCGGGATCAAAAGGGTGGTGAAGAATCAGGCTGCAGCCCTGTAACACCCACGCGTAGAGAAACGCGCTTATCGATGCCATATTTACCATCGGAAAAGCGTTAAGTAGCACGTCTCCCGTTTGATAATCACCCGCTTCAATACAGTTACGCGCAACCGTTACCCACATATTGTGTGACCGTGGCACACCCTTCGGCAGCCCGGTTGTACCGGAAGTCCAGCACAGGGAAAGAATACGGTTGGCATCCGAATAATCTGGCAGGTTTGGCAGTTCCGTCGTCGTCAGCCTCAGCGTCAGCTTATCGCCAAACAGCGCGACAGCCACATCTGGTGAAAAGCAAGCAGAGCGTCGGCTGCCAAATGCTTCGCCCTTAAAAACGTCCACCGAAATAAAGGCCTTTGCGCGCGCGGCCTTGGCAAAATGCTCTAGTTCATAATCGCCATACTGAACCGGCACTGGCGAAATAATGGCGCCAATACGGCTAATCGCGAGATAGCAGACGACCAGTTCCACGATATTAGGAAGCTGGACGATGACGACGTCATCTTCGCAAACACCAAGTTGCAATAAGTCTTGCGCCAGATTGAGACTGGCCGTTTGTAATTCGGCATAGTTAAGGCGATGTGGTACTGATGCCACCAACGCCTCCCGATTGGGCGCATCGGCAACAGCCAACTGCGTCGGCGCCTTCTGCGCATAGTCGTCCAACAACTGGTGGAGAACCTTGCCTTCCCAAAGGCCACTTGCCTGATAGCGGTCTATCGTTGTTTGCTTGGATGTAATCATGGGCTTTCCGTGTCGTTATTATGAATTATCGTGTCGCTACGCCGCGGTAACTTAAAGCGCCAGTGCCTCGCGGTACTCGCGCTGCAGTTGCTCAACAAGCTCTGCAATGGATTGCCGCGCATGGATCGCCCCGACACCCTGGCCCGCCGCCCAGATGTCGCGCCAACGCTTCGCGTCTCCGGCGGCTTTCATAAAATTGATATCCGCAGCCGCGGGCATATTGGAAGGATCGTAGCCTCCCTGTATGAGGCTTTGACGCAGCCAGTTGGCTTTCACCCCGGTGATCGCATCGCTGGTGATAATGTCGCTACCCGATGCCTCCACGACCATTTTCTTGTATGCCTCCTGGGCCCGGCTTTCATGCGTGGGAATAAACCGCGTTCCCATATACACATAATCGGCCCCCATCACTTGTGCAGCTCGCAGAGACCGTCCCGTCGTGATCGCCCCAGACAGAATGATTTCACCGTCGAAAAATCCGCGAACCTCTTCCACAAAAGCAAAAGGAGACAGTTGCCCGGTATGACCTCCTGCGCCGGCACAAACCAGCGCCAGACCGTCGACGCCTGAGGCCGCCGCCTTGCGCGCGAAATCCAGAGAAACCACATCTGCATACACCTTGCCGCCGTAGCTGTGTACCTGATCGACCGCATCCCGCGGACTCCCCAAGGCGGTAATTACAATCGGCGCCTGGTACTTCACTGCCAGCGCCAAATCGTCGTAGCAGCGAGGATTCGTGCGATGCATCACCAAGTTCATCGCCCAGGGCGCCGCCTCAGGGCTCTCTGCCAGAGCGGAAGTAATCTCCTGTAACCAATGTTCAAGGTCCTCAAGTGTCCGCGCATTGGGCGATGGAAAGGACCCCACAATCCCGGCGCGACACGAGGCGATCACCATTTCAGGACCTGACAGCAGAAACATTGGCGCCTGGATAATCGGCAACCGGAGGCGACTTTGGGTAGCGTCGGGGCCCGGCTCAGGGCGGACTCCAGAACCACGAGAAACTTCTTCTGACATCGGTTAGCAACTCCACATCGGACGAATATTTACTTTTGTTATTGAACCAATATGCTATATCAACCCAACACATAACGACAACAAGCAGATACAAAAACCCATAATAAAACATATAACTTATTGTTTTTTAAATAACTTAACCAAAAATAACTCAATGCCGGAAAGGCACCTGCAAAAAACACTTGCACTATTAGACTAATAATTTATAGACTCGACAGCAAGACAAGAACAACCAGCGCGGCATTACATAGCACTGCCATATGCCAAGCACGCGTTAACCGCCAAATAACCGTATAAAAATAGGGAGAGTTTTATGACCGCCAATAGCCATAGCAGCTACCCACTGACCGAGCGCTGCCTGGGCAGCGCGCCTCGGCTCGACGACAGCCCTGAATGGATCTATGACATCGACAACCCCTATTTACATGGGGTGTATGCACCAACAAACCACATTGATGTCAGCGCTACCGCACTGGAAGTAGAGGGTGAAATTCCCAAAGATATGGACGGCGCCTATTTGCGTAATGGCCCCAATCCCCGCCAAAAGCCCAAGAACCCCTACCACCCCTTCGATGGTGACGGCTTTGTTCACGGCCTGTACTTTCGCGACGGACAAGTCAGTTATCGCAACAGCCAGATTCAGACGGCTGCGCTCTTGCGTGAGCAGGAAGAAGGCCAGGCAGTATGGCCAGGCGTTATGGGGCCCTTTGACTTTTCACTGCCCGACTCCCCCATAAAAGACACGGCCAATACAGACATCATCTGGCACAACGGGCGGCTAATTGCGCTGTGGTATAACTCGGGGATCCCCTACACACTTGACCCCGTCACGCTTGAGAACCTCGGCCCTCTCGAGTCGCCGAGTACGCTATCGCGCAAAATGTCAGCGCATTCACGCGTCGACTGGCAAACCGGGGAAATGTTTTTCTTTGAATTTGGCGACGAGCCACCCTACATGACCTATGGCGTGCTCAATCCCGACGGCACACTGAAACATGAAAGCCCAATAGATTTGCCCGGACCACGCCTTCCCCACGAAATCAGTTTCACCGAAAACTATGCGGTGCTGCACGACCACCCGCTATTCCACGATATTAATGTGCTCAAACGGCACAATATGCGGGTCGTACACTTTCACCGTGATATGCCGACACGCTTTGGTTTGATTCCTCGGCTCGGCACGGAAGTACGATGGTTCGAATGCGAGCCTTGCTATGTTCTGCACACCTCTAATGCCTGGGAAGATGGTGACTGGGTAGTAATCGATGGCAGCCGTTCGACCAACCCGATGCCTCAGGCCGACCCCAGCGAAGGCGCGCTGTCGCATATGCTGGCCTATATGCGCCTGGAGGCGAATAACTACCGGTGGCGCCTCAACCTGCGTACCGGCGAAGTGCGCGAGGGACCCATCTGCGACCTCAACTCAGAATTCAATAAGTCGAACCAGATCTTCCATGGCGTGAAAAGCCGCTACGCCTATCACCAAAAAATACCGCTGCTTGCCGATGGTGGTCACACACTGCGTTTTACCGGCCTGATCAAATACGACAATGAAACCGGACAACGCCAGGAGTGGGACTACGGCCCAGGCGTTTTCGGCAGCGAAGCTCCTTTCGTACCGAAGCGCGGCGCTGATCGCAGCAGTGAAGAAGACGACGGCTATGTAACGACGTTTATCACCGACACCAACAACTGGAGCTCACACTGTCTGGTGTTCGATGCCAAAGACATCACCCAAGGCCCCATTGCCAAAATCAAACTCCCTCACCGACTACCGGCAGGCTTCCACGGCTGGTGGGCGCGCGGCGAGGACATTTATCGCTGAACAACACGCTAGCCATATTCCAATAATAAAACCGTCAAGGCGTAGAAAGCATGAACCTAAAACTCTCCCTCGCAGCGCTGGTTGCGGGGTTGGCGGCGAGCACCGTCGCGACAGCGCTTCCCCTTAATCCAGCCGATGCCGCTGCCCGTTGTCACGCGATAGAAGCACCGGGCAACACACAGCTCGTTGAGCCGGGGCAATGGCAAACTGGCGGCGCACTGCCGCCACACTGTCAGCTTCGTGGACAAATCAATAAGCGCACCCGCTTCGAGCTGCGGCTGCCGCAGGACTGGAACGGCCGCTTTGTCATGGCCGGTTGTGGTGGCTTCTGCGGCAGCTTGCTTCCCGACAAACCCGGCTACTCCAATAGCATCAATGCCGCCTTGAAAAAGGGATATGCCGCTATCAGTCACGACGGCGGACATCAGGGACAAAGCTGGGAAACTCAGTGGGCCTATAGCGACCCGGAGGCCCTTGAGTTATACGCGCATAAAGTTTTGCCCGTGGTAAGCGACGTCGGCCTTAGCTTAACAACGGCATTCTATGGCGAAGCTCCTCACCACCGTTATTTCTCGGGCTGCTCAAACGGCGGTCGACTGGGAATGATGGCCGCACAGCGCTACCCCGAGCTATTCGATGGTATTGCGGCGGGCGGTGCCATCTTCAGCCTTAGCGAGGTTGCCGGTAAATGGGGAAACTGGATGACCCGCCAGACCATGCACCAAGGCAAACCGGCATTGTCACGACAAAAAAATGCACTGCTCAAGCAAAGCGTCATCGAGCAGTGCGATCAGCTTGATGGTCAGCTCGATGGCATTATTTCAGCACCTAAGCGATGTCGGCCGGATTTCAGCGGGCTGCAATGTCAATCCAATACAACTGGGAAAGACTGTTTTAGCCAAGACGAAGTCATGCGGTTACAGCGGCTGTACAGCGGTAAACGAGATGACGGTACGCGCGTCACCGAAACCCTGGAACCGGGCGCCGAGCACTACACCGACATCTGGCTGTTTGGCGAAGACAATAAACCGGCCTGGGGACTCTCAGCATCGGCGGGCTATCGCAACCTGCTCTCGCAGGAATTATTCCAGCGCGAACACTCCGCCCCCCTCGATGCCCAGACGCTGCAGCAATGGGTCTCTACGTCGCGTCTACCTGCACTGCTTGATGCCGATAACCCGGATCTGTCAGGCCTGCGCAATGCAGGAGGCAAATTATTTATCTATCACGGTTGGGCCGACCCGCTAATTATCCCACAGCCCATGCTGGACTATTACCAGCGGGCGGCCGCGCACAGCGGTGGGGTTACAAAACTGGCAGATCACGCACGCCTGTTCATGGTTCCCGGTTGGGGCCACTGCTGGGAGCGCCCCGCCGATGCCCCCGACCAGTTTGATCCCTTGGAAATTGTCGCCAACTGGGTGGAGAACGGCGCTGCGCCCGATCACTTCATTGCCAGCCAGCTTGATAGCAATGGTGAAATCCTACGGCAGCGTCCGGTTTGCGCCTATCCGCAGCAAGCGCGTCTGGTCGATAAAGACCAGCCGGAAAAAGTGGCGAGCTATCAGTGTCAGTAACCCTTAGTAGAACGTTCTTTTGATCTAGCGATAACAATAAAGCACCGGAGAAAAATTGATGTTTACACAGACTCATCACACGCTTAAAGCCTTGCCCGCAGCGCTGTTGGCCAGCGCGGTTATCAGCAGCAGTGCAGTAGCCGCGCAGCTTGAAGAGGTATTGGTTACCGCCGAAAAGAAATCGGCCAGTATTCAGGATGTGCCTATGTCAGTCGCCGCAATTGCCGGCGACGATGTTGGCATGGGTAAAGTCACCGAGATGAATGATGTCGCTCTGAAGACCCCCGGCATGTCATTTACCCAGTTCAACCTCGGGGAACCCCGTGTCTACATTCGCGGCATCGGCAACAGCTCCGATTCAGCGGCCAGCGATTCGGCTGTCGGTATTTTTATCGATGAAATCTATATCGGCCGGGCGGGTGGCAGTGGCTTCGACCTCTTCGATCTGGAACGCATCGAGATTCTGAAGGGACCGCAGGGTACTCTCTACGGCAAAAACACCAACGGTGGCGCCATCAACTTTATTACCAGCCGCCCGGACTACGAGCCGATGAGCAAGCTCAGTTTCACTGCCGGAAATAAGGGCTTGTTTCATGCCCAAGCACTGGTGACCGGCGGACTGACCGATACCATCGCAGGCAAGTTGAGCGTGGCCAGCAAGCAGCGCGATGGCTTTCAGAAGAACGTCATTCGCCCCTCAGACGTAACCGTCGATACCAATCTGAGTAACAGCCCGATTATCGGCAACTCCCAGGGAGCGAAAGGCGGCGGCGATGAGCTGGGCGATATTGAGAGCGTCAATGTGCGCGGACAGCTGCTGTTTGACCTCAGCGATACCACCATGCTGTTACTGAGCGCCGATTATTCCAAAGACGAAACCAACGGCAACTGCAGCCACCTGTTGGATTTATCGGCGGGCGTTATGGGCACTGGCGCGCTGTGGCAAGCGGGGGTCGATAGCCTATCGCCCGCCTATCGCAGCAATATTCGTAACTGCGCCTCTCAGTTTGATACCGGCCAGGAGCGCGAAGTCCAGGGGGTAAGCGCCCGCATCGAGCACGGTTTCGCTTGGGCAGACCTGCTTTCAATTACCGCCTGGCGCGCCAGCGATGTCTTTCATGTGGATGATTTGACCAGCCTGCCGCTGACTGACATTAACGTCGCGAACTCGGTGCCCGAAAATGTCATCAATGGCGCCGAAGAAAGCGCCTCACAGTTTTCACAAGAGTTCCGGCTGAGCGGCACTCACAATAATATCGACTGGATTACCGGTATCTTTTACATGCAGGAAGATGTGGAGCGCGACGAGCAATTCTACACCCGCTACAACGCGGCGCTGAGTGGCGGCCTCGGCCTCGCGCCGGAAGGGAATGTGCTGTTCCTGCAGGACAACACCACAACCAGTCTGGCCGTCTATGGGCAGGCGGACTGGCACGTCGACAACTGGACTTTCACCTATGGCCTGCGCTGGAGCATGGATGAAAAAGAGATTACCCAGGATGCCAAAGACCTGCTCGGTACTGGCATGCCAACCGGTGTTCCGCTGATTTTGCCGGAATTCCCCACGGCCGTTAAAGGAAAAGAGGATTGGGAAGAAATAACGCACAAAGCGTCTGTGAACTACCGTTTTGGTGAAGATGCGATGGTATACCTTACCTATTCCGAAGGTTTTAAAAGCGGCGCCTTCCCCTCACAGACGAACTTGCCGGAAAACGCCACGAAAACCGTCGATCCCGAATTTGTGGAAAATATCGAAGTTGGACTGAAATCGACCTGGTTCGACAGCCGCCTGCAATTCAACATTGCCTATTACGATATCGACTACGACAATCTGCAGGTCTTTGAGCTGACTCCAACACTGTTGCTGGTACTCAATAGTGCCCAGGCCGAGTCTTCTGGCTTCGAGACCAGCATCGCTCTCGCCGCATCGGAACGCCTGACGCTCAGCGCCAACTACAACCATGGGAAAGCTCGCTACGAAGACTTTGTTACGGCGGGAGGCAGTGATTACAGCGGCAACCAGCTACAGTGGTCACCCGATCGCTCGGGAAGCGTGGACGCCGACTACACCCTGCCCCTGCGTGGCGGTTCAAGGTTGGACTTCAACGTCAACTATTCCTGGAAAGACGATTACTACACAGCCGCCAGCAACGCTGACGTTACCAAGCAGAAATCGCTATCCAACCTGGGCGTCTCAGCAGGCTGGACCAGTTCGGATGAGTCACTGTCTGTTCGTCTCTGGGGTAAGAACCTGGGGGACAAAGCGCAGACGCAAAATGTCGTTGTCGACCCAACGGGTATTACCTCCAACAAATTCGGTGACCCGACGACCTACGGCATTACCGTCAGCAAAACCTTTTAACATCGCCTGAGACGCACCTTATGCCGCAGCCATTGCTGCGGCTTTTTCCGAATAGACAGAACGGAGCGGCTGCGCCGACAAGAACACCCTCTGCGTTATCGGAAACGAACTTCGTCGGTCCTGGGCACAGTATGGCAGCCACTGCAAATCACATCGGTCGCCAGCTCATTGCCGCAGGGACGATGAACCAGAGTAAGAGGGTGTTTGACCTTTGGCAGCCACTCGAGCACCCACTGACGCAGCGCCATGGTCAGCGGGTAAAGAGCTTTGCCTTTTTCAGTGAGGTGATACTCATAGCGCGGCGGATTACTGCGGTACTCCTCACGGGAGAAGATGCCAGTATCAACCAGCAACTTAAGCCGGTCGGCGAGGATATTCGTCGCCACACCGAGCTGTTGGCGGAAATCGTCGTAGCGGCTCAAACCAACAAACGCCATCGCCATTAACAACAACGTCCAGCGGTCACCGATAATATCAGTGATATGTCCGAGCATTTGATCGCCACTGCCACGGGTTCGACGCTGACTGCCAATTTCCGTGAGACTGCCAGTTGGCGCCCCCTGCGGCGAGGCATTCACGACCCGCTCGACATCATCGTAGTGCAGAGGCTCGCCACAATGCCGGCACACGGCCAATGGCCGCAATTGATGGCCCTCACCAAACGCGTGCCAGAGCTGCGTGGGCAGCTCCGCATCGTTTGCGTCGGCCCATTCGGTTTCCCATTGCCAGATCAGCAGCGCCCAGGGATAAAGCGCCAAGCCTTTCCCCGTCAGGCGATATTCATAGCGCAGCGGCGATGTCTGATAGGGGTTTTTATAAAGAATGCCATTGGCGACCAGAGTCTCCAGGCGGCTGCTCAAGCTGCCGCGCGACGCCCCGGTCCGTCGGCGAAATTCATCGAAGCGATGCTGCCCCAGGAAGGTCTCCCTAAGGATCAGGATAGTCCAGCGATCCCCGAGAATATTTAATCCTCGGGCAACAGGGTTAGACAGTAATTGTTGGGCAGCTTGCATGCAGCGAACACTACAACAAAAGTCGCTAGCGATAAATAAAAAACCGCATTGACTGGCTTGCCGAAGATTACTACAGCCTGTTAGTCTAATAACAAAAGTTACAATAAAACACGGCGCGACGAGGCGTTGTAAATATCCGGTTCAATACCCCCGATAAGAGAAATAATCATGAACAACTGGTTTACCCAACACCAAGCGACGCTGAATAAAGCCTTGGATGCCTGTGAAAAGCGCTATGCCTGGACCGCCTATACTGAAAGTCCGAGCAGTAAAATACACGGCAGCGAAAAACCCGCCGCTGGGAAAGCTCGCTTTGAAGCGATGCTCGGACAAGCCTACCCGCTGCAACAGACGGGAGAACGCGGCAGAATCGGGGCAGAGATCTCACCGTACACGCGCCAGGCGCTGGGCGTTAGCTATCCAGACGTCGATATCGACAGCCTGTTCAATGCGATTACCGACGCCCAGCCCGCTTGGCGGGATGCCAACATCGAAACCCGTATGGGCGTTTGTTTGGAAATATTGGAGCGCTGCGCCAAGCAACTTTTTGAGAACGCTCATGCCACCATGCATACCGCCGGTCAGAGCTACATCATGGCGTTTGCAGGCAGCGGCGCGAATGCACTGGATCGCGGCCTTGAAGCGCTGGCCTACGCGTATAAAGCAATGCGCGATGTGCCCGAACGGGCCGAATGGGAACGGGCTTTTGGCAGCGATGGCGCCGCCAAACTCAGCAAACAGTACCGGCTTATGCCACGCGGTATAGCGGTCAATATTTGCTGCGCCACCTTCCCGCTCTGGAACGGCTACCCCGCCCTATTCGCCAGTTTAGCCACGGGTAATCCGGTCGTGTTTAAACCACATCCCAATGCCATTCTTCCAGTAGCGATGGTGGTGAGCGTTTGCCAACAGGTGCTCGCTGAAGCGGGTTTCGATACGCATCTTGTTACCCTGGTTGCAGATACCCGCGACCAACCCGCCACGATGAAGCTATTGGAACACCCAAAAACCGCCATCATCGATTTTACGGGCAGCCCGAAGTTTGGCAGCTGGATAGAACAACACTGCCGCCGCGCCCTGGTGTTCACCGAAACGGCCGGCTGCAACTCGGTCATAATCGAATCCACCAATGACTTTGACGGTATGTGCAAGGCCATTGCCCATTCTCTTTGCCAGGCCTCCGCGCAAATGTGTACCAGTGTTCAGAACATTCACATTCCCGCCGGCGGCATTCGCGTTAACGGCGACCACATCAGCTTCGACACCGTTGTGCAGGGGCTGATTGACGCCGTCGATACGCACCTAGCCAACGCCGCATTCCTTTGCGGCACCCTGGTCAGCGACGATATTTACCAAACGCTGAAGCGGATGCGCCAACAAGGTGCAGAGCGCGGATATATTCGCCGGGATAGCGGCCCGTATGCGCATCCGGAGTTCCCGAATGCCCGAACTGCCACTCCCTTAATGATCGAGGTGACCGAGCAGGAACGCGATATGTACCGCAACGAATTTTTCGGTCCGATCTCCTTTCTTATCAAAGGCGAGAGTATCCACAGTTGCCTGACGGATGCGACCGGGAACGTAAGAGATTGCGGCGCGATTACCTCACATGTGTATTCAACCGATCCGGCCTTTTTGGCAGAGGCACAAGACGCCTACAACGAAGCCGGAGCCTCGGTTGCCTGCAACCTTATGGGGATGCCGATCAACTTCGCCGCCGCCTACAGTGACTACCACGTGACCGGCCTTAATCCGGCGGGCAATGCTTGCCTGACCGACCTCGCGTTTGTCGCCAGTCGATTCCGCATTGTGCAACGCAAAATCATGCAGACGAAAACAGACTGAGGCAAGGCAATGACAGACGTCTTTATTCTCGGCATTGGCATGACCGGGCTAGGCAAGTTTCCCAATCGCAGCGTCAAAGACCTGACTCGGGAAGCTGTTGACCTGGCGATAGCCGATGCCGATATCGAGCAACGCGCCATTCAGGCCGCCTGGTTTTCCAATACACGCCAGGGACTGCTGGAAGGGCAAAATGGTATCCGCGGACAGTGCGCCCTGCGGCCGCTGGGCTTCGAAGGCATCCCCATCGCCAACATCGAAAACGCCTGCGCTTCAGGTTCTACCGCGATGCTACAAGCGATCGCTCACATCAAAGCGGGCATGTGCGATGTGGCACTGGTCGTCGGTGCAGAGAAAATGTTCTACCCCGATAAACGCGACGCCATGTTCAATGCCTTCAAAGGCGGCACCGATATTCATCGTCTGCAGGAATTCCACCAGATTGTGAGTCAGCAAGCTGCGGAGCTGATCCCTGAGCAATACAGAGACATCGATGAGCAGCGCAGTTTTTTTATGGATAGCTACGCCGCCCAGGCCCGCCTGCATATGCAAAAATACGGCACAACTCAGCGGCAGTTTGCCGCTGCGGCAGCGAAAAACCATTGGCACTCCACCATGAATCCGCTGGCCCAATATCAGGCATCGATGACTGTTGAGCAGGTATTATCTGACCGCGTTATCGCTTGGCCCTTTACGCTGCCAATGTGCGCACCGATTTCCGATGGCGCCGCCGCGGCCATCGTCTGCTCACGACATGCCCTAAAGCAATTGGGAGGCAGCCGCCGCGCAATTCGCATCCGCGCGCTATCACTTTGCAGCGGAACCACGCGCTCTGCAGACGACTTCGCCAAGCATATTGGCAGACACGCTGCGTTATTAGCCTATGAACAAGCTGCCATTGGCTCCGCCGATATTGATGTTGCGGAAGTCCACGATGCCAGCGCCTATGCGGAAATCCAGCAGGTGGAAAACCTGGGCCTTTGCTCACCCGGTGACGGCGGCCCATTCACAGAGCGAGGCAACACGACACTGGGTGGGGCGATTCCGGTCAACCCGTCGGGAGGCTTGGTATCCAAGGGGCATCCCGTCGGTGCCACTGGCATCATGCAACTGCATGAACTGGTGTGCCAGCTTCGTGGCGAGGCTGGGCGACGACAAGTCGAAGGCGCGCGTATTGCCGTTGCGGAAAACGGCGGGGGCTTCTACGAAACCGAGGAGGCGGCAACGACCGTCACTGTGTTGGAGGCCAGCTCCCGATGATGCTTCCTATAGAGCACCTTTACCAAGGCCTTGATCGCAACCCCAACGGCATCGCCGCCATTGATGCAGATGAATGTATTGATTATCGCGAGTTAGTCACGCGCGTTGAAGCATTCGCCCAGGGCCTCTTGCATCACCTTCCAGCCAACGCCCGAGTCGCACTTTGCGCGCAGAATCATATCGACCACCTGCTTGCCCACTTGGCGCTAGTAGCTGCGAATATGATTTGGATCCCGATCAATCCCAAAAACGGCGCGATACTGAATGCACAGCTCCTGAGTCAGAGTCGCCCTGAGTTAATTCTTGTCGACACGCAAAGCCTGTCCAGCCTGCCGGACACCGATATTCGCACCGAACTGCTAGATCACCCAACCCAAGGTTGCCGCAAGTGGATACGCGATTATCGCGACCAACCGTTTCTTCCAACGATTCCGGCTTTCGATGCGCCAATGGGCATCAAATTTACCGGAGGGACCACCGGTCAACCCAAGGGAGTGGTTCAAACCCACGGGAATGTTGTGGCCGTCATCGACAATATGCAGGCTCAATTTCAGTTCACCGGCCATGACCGCAACCTCGCGGTGGCCCCGCTCACGCACGGCGGCTCACACTATATTTTTCCGCTGCTGAGTGTCGGCGGCAGTCACCATCTGCTACCACGACCGGACGTTGACGCCATAACCCAGGCCCTCGCAACGTGTACCGTCAGCTTCATGCCGCCGACACTGATTTATAAGCTGCTTGATCAGGCAGAGCACAAACAGCCCTGTCGATTGCGGCACCTCACCTATAGCGCAGCACCCATGCCGCCGGAAAAAATCAATGAGGTCATCGCCCGCTTCGGCCCTTGCCTCTCGACACTTTATGGTCAGACTGAGGCACCTATGACCATCACCGCGATGAGCGCCGACGATATGCAACAAGCCGCCCTGCAGCACTCGGTAGGTAGAGCCTGCAAGCACAGCGAGCTTGCGATACTGGATCCGGACGGCAGGACTCTGCCGCCAAACAAAACTGGCGAAGTCGCCGTGCGGGGCGCCATCGTCATGCCCGGCTACCTCGACGCGCCAAGACAGAACGAGGAAGTCTTCAAGAATGGCTGGTTGCTGACTGGCGACCTGGGCTACGTCAATGACGACGGATACCTTTTCCTTCAGGGACGCAGCAAGGAGGTCATTATCTCCGGCGGCTTCAACGTCTACCCAGCGGAGGTGGAAAATGCCCTGATGCAGATGCCAAATATTCGAGAATGCGCCGCTTTCGGTGTCGAAGACGATTATTGGGGCGAGCGAGTAGAGGCGGCCATTTGCCTTCGCGGTGATGTAGCCGTAGACCCGGACCTGCTGAAGAGAGAATTAAAAGCATTGCTTGGTGATGTCAAAACACCCAAAAGCATCCACGTTTTGAAAAACTTGCCGCGCAACCCGGTTGGCAAAGTCGTGCGCAGAGATGTTAAAGCCCTGTGTCTCGCCAACTCACAGCGGCCTAGCGAAGAGAACCCCTCACAATGAACCAGTGGAGTAATGACAAAGCACTGAGCGGCATGGAGCGCGTAAAGCGCTTTGAAATGCAAACTGAACGCAGTGGCATGGCCGCCAATCTCGGCTATGAGATCATCGCGATCAGCGATGGCGAAGTCCGGTATCGCTACACGCCAAAGGACCGTCATCAGAATCTGATTGGCTCCCTGCATGGCGGCATACTCGCCTCACTACTAGACACCGCGATGGGCGCCGCCGTGATGACCAAACTGTCGGCTGGTGAATTCCATACCATGACCGACCTCTCGATCAAATTCATTGGCGCAGTCAGGGACACGGACGACGAACTGACCATAGAGGCGCGCATTGACCATGCCGGTAAGCGGATGTTGGCTGCCGAAGGCACCATCAAAAACCAGCGCGGGCAACTTATTGCCCGCGCTATCGGCAGCGCGATCCGGCTTTAGGGCAACAAGGAAAAGGCGCTGATCGAAAACACTGGCATCGGTTATTTTTTTACCGAGGCCTTAACGGCAATTGTCTTACCACCAGCGCAAGACAACGTTGCCGCCATTGCGACGTCATAAGTTTTACGGTCCAAACTGTTTACGGTGACGGCTTCGCTGCCATCTCCCTGCAGGCGACAGCTTGTCCCATCTTCAAGCGTGACATCGAGTTGCTTAAGCGACGGCGCCTGTCCTGACAGGGTCATCACTTTCGCCGACATCGCCGCAGTTCCCATTGATTTCATGTCTTTCGACATGCTGGCACCGCGAACCATCGACACCATCGGTGTCCCGCCGGGCACTACAATGCCGCCGCCGACTGAACCGTTCAGGTCACCGCTGTAGTTCACTTGCCAACCACTGCTTGCGGCACTTGCCATACCCGCCTGAGCAAGACACAGGCCCAATATTGCCGCTCTCGATGCTGTCGCGAGCCGCCCCATCGCGAAAGTGCTTTCCAGAATAGTCTTTGCGTCGTCATGACGCAGTGACAACGGTGTCTTCGTGTTTGCTAGAAATACCATCCTTAGTCTCCAAGATAATGGGAATTACCCAAAGCACCTTAGTGTCCGACGTCGCCGACAACCGGTCAATTCTTATGCGTCACAATTCGACAGTCGGCAAGCAACAATCATGACTTGGGAACAGCAACCGATTACAGGGGCTTGCCAATATGATTGCGGCCCGTTCGCCAGAAATATCCGTGCGGGTCATACATCAGGATGGACGTAAGGAGAGAGAAGTATTCAGGCATAAAAAAACCGGCGCTGCCTGGGCAGTGCCGGTTTTTTAAATAGTGGCGCGCTCGGGAGGATTCGAACCTCCGACCGCCTGGTTCGTAGCCAGGTACTCTATCCAGCTGAGCTACGAGCGCGTCGAGGTGGCGTACTATATTCAAGGGCCATTTTGCTGTCAACGCATTTTTTAAAAAAAGCTTAAAAATCCTCGCCTTGTACGAGATTTGAGCAATGCGGCCCGCTACTTGGCCACGTACGGGACGCTCATCATCCGGTCGCCGATGAAGGAGCCGATGTAAAGGCGATCTCCCACCTGCTGAGCAACCGTTCCCGCGCCCATCGGCGCGCCCTGCTGGGTGAGGACGACCTCGGTCTGCATGGTTTCCGGATCAAGTCTCACAATACGGAACTTGGCCGGACAAGCCCCCTGCTCGGCCCCCAGGCAGATAACAAAGTCCCATAGACTCAAGTCGTGGCTGGCAATCAGCAGTTTGCCGCTGGCATCCCACTCGCTGTTGTCGGGGCTCTTCACTTCCGCTTCGCCCAAAAGCTCACCCGTGAAGCGATCGAGCTTCTGTACACGCGAGCCCGCCCACAGGTTGATGAACAGGCTTTTGCCATCGGCTGACAGCTGTATGCCATTCGGGTAGTCACCCTTGAAGTTGGGCAGTTCACTGAAATCTTGTCCATCCCAATGGAGAATGCGGCCCGGGTTGAAGCCTGCAAGCGCGGTGATTTCCTGCCACCCCAATTCACCCACAGGGGTGTCGCCACGGGGGTACATATGGCTGGCCATAAAACCGCCCTCCGGCAGCGCAACAACATCGTTGAGATTGCTGCCCTCAGGAGGAATAACACAGCCCTGCCAGCGCAACTGGCTTTGCAGGCCTCTACCCTCGATTTCGAAAAATTCAATGGATTCCCGGCCGCCATGATTGATGACCAGCAGCTGCTGTCGGCCATCAGGACGCTCGGAGAGGGAAATACCGTGAGGGGCAAAATGATGGATATCGGGCGCGGAGCATTCCGCACTCCCCCACGGTTCGCTGGGCGTCTTCACCGCCAGTCCAAGGTCGATGCGACGCTTTTCCCCGCTCCCGGTATCGAACAGCGCCAGCGCACCGGGCTTGCCGCTGCCGTGGGCTTCCATTTCACTCACGATTAATGTCTGACGATCCCCCAGTACTTCCATGTCTTCGGGCTTCTGCCAACCACAGAGCGCAAGGCGATCCCCCACGTCTTCGCAGTCGCTGATCAGGCGCGGTCGCTCCCAGCACGCCACCAGTAGCAATAGGGGAATCAGCAGTAAAATGCGCATCTCAATCAACCTTATCTGTTATTGTTTTGACGAGCGGTAACGCTGCCGTAATTGCGCGATAAAAACCAGTAGAAAACAGGACTTGACCCTGAAGTGGACTCAAGGCCTACACTCGGCACTCGATTCGCAACTATTTTTTTGCTGCTGACGTATACTTTCACAATGCCTCGTATCGCCCTGCTCAGTATCTTGCTTCTGCTCTGCCAGCCCCTGCTGGCGGCGCTGGTGCCTGCTAGTCACGCACATGTTATGCATGCCCATGACGAGGCACCGGCATCCGCGATGAGGATGGGCGATACACATGCGGCCAGCGCACACGATTGCTGCGATGGAACAACGTCTCACGCTATGGCGCCCCACAGTTCAGCGCACACTCAGGACAACAGCTGCTGTGACGACAACTGTCAGTGCAGTATCGGCTGTCAATTGAGCTTGCTGTCATCGATGACAATTCCGGGGCAGGCGGTCATTCAGGCGCAGTTCAACCGCCCGCCAGATGCCCTGAAGCATGTCCCCCCGACTCGCCGACTGAGGCCGCCCATTCACCTGTTTGGTTGATTGCCCGCGCCCTGAGCGCAAAACCAACATATCGCTTCAACACAGGTGAAATACCATGACACGACTACCGAGATTCCTCGTTGCCCTGCTATGCCTTTGGGCAGCCAATACCTCGCTGGCCGAGACCGCCAGCATGACCGTGTATAAAAGTCCGACTTGCGGCTGCTGTACGGCCTGGGCCGAACATATCAATCGTGCGGGCGTTGCGACTGAACTGCATAACCGCCAGGACATGCATACCATCAAGACGCAACTGGGTATCCCCAATGAGCTGCAGTCCTGCCATACCGGGACGATCGACGGCTATGTCTTTGAAGGTCACGTCCCTGCCGCCACCATCGAGCGCTTTCTGGCAGCCCCGCCCGAGGGCGCGTATGGGCTGAGTGTACCCGGCATGCCCATTGGCAGCCCCGGCATGGAAATGGGCGAACGTCTGGATCCCTACGCCATCATTCTGCTCAGCAAAGATGGCCAGCACCACGTTTACGAACGCATTACCGAGCTGCAGCCATAGGAGGGATCATGAGCAAGATACTCTCGACTCCCCTGCCCCGCCGCCGCTTTGTTACCGGCGCGGCGGCGGGCGCGGCCTTGCTTGGCCTGTCTCCGGGCAGCGTGCTGGCACGCTCGCCACAGCGCCAGCCCGGCCAGGTACCCGAGCTGCGCGGTCAACGCTTCGATCTGCATATTGCTTACCAGTCGGTGAACATTACCGGGCGCGACGCACTGGCAACCGTCGTCAACAACTCGCTTCCCGCTCCGACCCTGCGCTGGAAAGAAGGCGAGCGCGTGCATCTTCGGGTACACAACCATCTTGCAGCCGACAGCTCGATTCACTGGCACGGTATGATTTTGCCCAGCAATATGGACGGCGTGCCGGGTATGAGCTTCGCCGGAATAAAGCCCGGCAGCTACTACGACTACACATTTGATGTGCAGCAAAGCGGCACCTACTGGTATCACAGCCATTCGGGCTTTCAGGAGCAGACCGGCGTCTACGGCGCCATTGTTATCGATCCGGCAGAACCCGACCCGGTGCAGGCTGACCGCGAGCATGTGGTGGTGCTGTCAGACTGGACCGATCAGGCACCGGAAGCCCTGTATGCCCGGCTGAAAAAGCAGAGTCACTATTACAACCGCCGCGAGCGCACCGTGGGCGATCTGTGGCAAGACCTGCGGGAGAAAGGCTTGAGTGCTACCTGGCAGGATCGCGCCATGTGGAATCGTATGCGCATGAGTGACAGCGATATCGCCGATATCAACGGTCTGGCCTACACCTTTCTGGTCAACGGCCACAGCCCCGATGACAATTGGCGCGCGCTGTTCAAGGCAGGGGAAACGGTTCGCCTGCGCATTATCAATGCGGCGGCAATGACGCTGTTCGACCTGCGCATTCCCGGCCTGGAAATGACCGTAGTCGCTGCCGACGGGCAGAATGTCGAGCCGGTCACCGTAGACGAATTCCGTATTGCACCAGCGGAAACCTACGATGTTCTGGTTCGCCCCAGTGCCGATCGCGCTTACACCTTGTTTGCCCAGAGTATCGACCGCAGCGGCTACGCCTGCGCCACACTCAGCCCCAACAGCGAGTGGCAGGCCGAGATTCCCGCCATGGATCACGCCCCGCGGTTACATCACCGCGACATGGGCATGGACCACAGCGCAATGGCGATGGCCGGGGCGGCACATGCGGGTCATACACCCAATCCTGCCACACCGTCGGGTGATATGAACCACGGCAGTATGAACCACGGAAAGATGGACCAACGTGATATGTCGCGCGACGTGGACAGCCATGCCGGACACGGGCCGCCAGCGGAGATGGATCACCGTCACCACGGCATGCACAGCCAGACCGTGCCTCCAGATGCGCCGATTGCCCCTGCAGGCGCTGGCAGCCGCGCGGTAATTAGTCACCCTGCCAGTGAAAACAACCCGGGCGTGGATATGCAGGCGCAGATGCCCGCCAATGGCCTCGACGATCCCGGCATTGGACTGCGCGAGCACGCACAGCGCTACGGTCGCCGAGTGCTGCGATACAGTCAGCTGTTCAATCTCGGTAAAACACTGGATCGCCGCGACCCGGAGCGGGAATTGGCAATCCATCTGACCGGTAATATGAGCCGCTATATGTGGTCGATGGACGGCGTAATGTTCGACGATGCCGAACCGATTCTGCTGCGCTTCGGTGAGCGCCTGCGCATCGTATTGATTAACGACACCATGATGACTCACCCCATTCATTTACACGGATTGTGGAGTGAACTGGAAACCGGTGAGCCGCTGCGTATTCCACGCAAGCATACGATCATTGTGCAGCCCGGCTCCAAAATCAGCTATCTGGTCAGCGCCGATGCGGTCGGCCGCTGGGCCTATCACTGCCACCTGAGTTTCCACATGCCCGGCATGTTTCGCGAGGTGCGAGTGATTGGAGGTGCCGCATGAAAAAGGTAGCCATTCTTTTACTCGGCAGCTGCCTGGGCAATACCGCACTGGCGGGTGGTAAAGCCGACCCGATGCTTGGCAGCGTAATCATCAACGAACTGGAACGTCGCAGCGACCAGCGCGAAAGTGCAGTGGATATGGAGGCCTGGCTGGGCCACGATATCGACAAACTCTGGGTCAAGCTGGAGCGCAGCGCCGAGGCGGGCAGTACCGACGAAGCCGCGCTGCAACTGCTGTATAGCCGCGCGATCGCCCCGTTCTGGGATCTGCAAACAGGACTGCGCCGCCATATTGATGACGGAGACGCTGACAACGCCCTGGTGCTCGGTGTACAGGGGCTCGCCCCGTTCAATGTCGAAACTGACGCGGCACTGTTTGTGGATGACGACGGCATGGTGACGGCGGAAATTGAGCTGGGCTACGAACTGCGATTCACACAGCAGTGGATTCTGGAGCCGGAAATCACCCTTATCGCCCACAGCGAGACGGATCGCGAGCGCTCGCTGGGTAGCGGACTGGCAGAGGTGGAGACAGCGCTGCGACTGTTCTACTACCCGCAACGCGAGTGGGCGCCGTATGTTGGACTGGCGTGGCACCGAACGCTGGGGGACCAGCGCGATTTTGCGGAAACAGCGCAGAGCGAGCAGTGGCTTATCGGGATCCGAGGCTGGTTCTAACATCACTTGAAGCCCCTCATCGTCACAGACACAAAAAAGCCCGCCAATTGGCGGGCCTGAAGTGTTATTGCAAAGAGCGATCCGGGTGAATCAGAAGCGCAGAGTGACCTCTGCACCGTAGCTGCGGGGCTCGCCAGCCAAGTACTGGTCAAAGCCAAAACCGGCCTGCAGGTTGATGGCGTAGACATCGTACTCCTCATCGGCGAGGTTCTTGCCCCAGAGAGAGATGCTGTAACTGTCATCGCTGGCATACCAGCTCAGTCGCGCATTGTAGAGCCAGTAGGCATCCTGACCGATCTCTCCATAGCCATTGTCGTCGTTGTACGCGCTGTACCACTGATCGTCCTGGAAGTTGGCGTTCACGTTCAGACTCAGATAGCCCGACTCCAATACCAGCAGATCGTAGTCGGCAGAGATGCTGTAGTTCCACTTCGGCGCAGAAATCAGCTCGTTGCCAGCCAGATCAACCGTATCGTCGGTGTCGGCAATGGTTTCGGTATTCGCCAGCGTCAACTCCGAGTACTCCGTCTCGAGATAGCCAACCGCCAGCTGCAAGGTCAAGCGCTCGGTCACGCGCGCCCACAACTCGGCTTCGACCCCTTGAATGCTTGAACCGCCGGCATTCTCGAGGAAGTTCGACAGGTTCACCACGTTAATGAACTGCTGATCGGTGTAGTCGTAGAGGAACGCAGCCACGTTCAAACGCATGCTGTTTTCAAACAGGTCGGCCTTGAAGCCCACTTCGTAGGCATCGATGTATTCCGGCGCCGCATAGGCGGTTTCCAGGGGGCGCTCCTCGTAATACACGCCACCGTTGAAGCTGCCACTCCGATAACCACGGCTGATGCTGGTGTACACCATCCACTCATCGTTGAAGCGATAGTCCAGACCGAGTTTCCCGGTCCACTCGTTCTCGACGGCCTCAAGCTGTTTGGCCGACGCGGTCGTGTAGGGACCGTGGGTATAGCCGACTTGCAGCAACTCGGCCAGCGAACCCAGCGGATCAGACAGCAGATCCTGCAGGTCGGTAATCGTCAGCGGCAGCGTAATCCAGCCATTGTCGACACCGGTATTATTGCCCGGCACGTAGGAGCCGACAGGCTCTCCGTCGTTGGTCAGACGAGAAATATTCAGGTAGGTCAGGCGGTTCTCATCACGGGTATAACGCAGGCCGAGATCCATACCGAAGTTGGCCGTGAAGTCGAAGCGCATCTGGGTATATGCCGCTGCGCTGGTCTTCTCGGTAATCATGCGCTGATCCAACTGACCGAAGTCCAGCAGATACGGGAAGATGGGGATATTGTCCGGTCTGGAGACCCCTACGCGCAGATCGGGGATCTGGTCGTAAATATCGTAGAGGTTGTGCATATCCATGGTTTCTTCACTGTAGAAGACACCGGCAATAATGTTGAACATGCCGTCGAAGTTCGACGTGAAGCGCAGGTCCTGACTGTAGCTGATCGAGTCGGAACCCCAGGTAATTTCCAGCAGGCCATTGGGGCTGCCATCGGTATCCGCCGCCTGAGAGTAGTCGGCATCCAGGTAAGAGGTGACGGAGGTCAGGGTGTAGTTGTCGGCGTTGTAGTTCACCGTCAACACCGCCAGATCGGTATTGGTCACCAGCGCGCCAACACGGTTGGCTTCCGTTTCATGGAAGTCCAAACCACGGCTGGGGCGGGAATAGCCGATATAGTCGATATAGCCGTTGGAGTCGCCTTGCAGCGGACCCCGCACATCGGTACGCGGTTCATTGCGCGGCGGTGTGCTCAGCGAATCGTTGCCGGACTTGGTATAGCGCAGTACCGCGTCCCAGGATTCATTGATGCGCCAATTCAATACCATGCGCCCACCGAGAAAATCCGTCTGCGCGCCGTTGGCGTCTTTGCCCACGATTTCTACGTAGCCGTCATTGCGTTTGGCACTGGCGGCGATACGACCGGACAACACGCCGGGAATCAATTCCATCTCACCTGCCGCCTCGGCAGTGGTGGCACCGTATTTACCCGCACCGAGTTTGACATAGGCACTGGGGCCTTCATCAAAGCCGGGAGTACGGGTAATGATATTGATGGCACCACCCGTGGTGTTCTTACCGTACAGCGTCCCCTGCGGGCCACGCAGGACTTCCAGCCGCTCTATATCAAAAAAGTTGGCACCGTGGCTGTATACCGGGCCGAGATAGGCTTCGTCGACATACACACCAATGGGGCTGGCTTGGTTGGAGCTGTAATCCGACATGCTGACGCCGCGAATCGAGAAGATCGGCTGCACATCGCCGTAGGGGCCGCTCACCTGCATGTTCGGCACTTGCGCCGAGACATCGGTGGCATTTTCAAAACCCAGTTTGTCGAGCTGATCGCCACCCAGGCCGGTAACCGCAACAGGGATATCCTGGGCGCTCTGGGCGCGTTTCTGCGCGGTTACCAGCACTTCTTCCAGTACCGGAGCCGCATTGGCGGCGCATGCTGCGCTGACAGCAATCGCCAAACTTGAACGAGCGAAAAGTCGGCGCATGGCCGATGAGTAGAACAACATAGATGCCACTCCATTTGATTGCGTCGGCAGGGAGACCGACAACATCGTTATCATTGTTTTATGCCGACACGGGTAAGGCGCGGCGAGTAAAGTTTACAGCACAAACAATTGAGATTTTCGGACATTTGTCGCAATCTACGGACAACTTTGTCGCCTTGCGGGGATGATCACAGCACGCGGACGCCGCCAGTTCGGTACATTTCGCCGCTGATTGCCGCCAGTTTATGATAGCCGCGCTCTGCAAGACGCATAACAGTAATAAGCAAAGGAGCCGAGACACATGTATCGCTGGGATTTCTGCCGCAGTGTAATGAGTGCCCAATTGCTGGTTGCGCTCGGAGAGGAGCGCGGTGTCTCTCGCCAGCAACTGCTGCACAATAGCGGGATTAGCGAGGAGCAACTCTACAATCCCGAGACCGTGGTCGAGGCACAGTCCGAGCTCACGATTGTCCGCAACCTGATACGGGCGCTTCCCAACAACCCCGAACTCGCGCTGCATGCCGGGCAACGCTACCAGCTTTCCACCTACGGAATCTGGGGTTTCGCCATTGCCAGCAGCCCCAATGCCCGTCAGGCCATTGAGCTGGCCCGCAATTTTCAGGAACTGACCTTTGTTTTTGCGCCGTTCAATATTTCCATGGACCGCGAAAAGACAACCATTGCCTTCGACGACGAAGGTATCCCTCAGGATGTTCAGCGTTTTTGTCTGGAACGGGATATGGCGGCAGCCGCGGTGATTCTGGGAGAGCTGCTGGGGCAACCGGATGCTGTCGAGCAAATTCGTTTCCGCCACGGGCCACCCCCGTATCTGGAGGAATACCGGCGCGCCTTCCCCGGCAAACTGCACTTCAATGCCGGCAGCAATCTCTTCGAGATATCCAATACCGTGCTCGACGTTCCCCGCGTGATGGGCAATGCCAGCACCGCGAATCTACTCGCGAAACAATGCGGAGAATTGTTGAGCACGCGCAATGCACGACGCGGTCTGTCGGGCAAAGTGCGCGACCTGCTCCTGCAGCAGCGTTCACTGCAAATGGATATGGAAGCCGTGGCGTCAGCCCTGCACATGACATCGCGCACACTGCGCCGCAAGCTCGACGCCGAAGGCAGCTCCTTCCGTCAGCTCAGCGATGAGATTCGCCAGACCCTGGCTGAGGAGCTGCTGCGTGGCACGCCACTGAGTATCGAACAGATTGCCGAGCGCCTGAGCTACGCAGACGGTTCCAGCTTCTCGCAGGCATTCAAGCGCATGACCGACGAGACCCCCGGCAGCTTTCGGCGGCGCCACCAGACCCGCTAAAAGTCGCTAGCCCTGAGCGCGACGACGAAGAAAATCCCGATAGCGCTGCGCACAGAGCTTCGGACGTTCCAGCATGGGCAGATGCCCCGTGTTATCCATAATGTCAAACTCGGCTGATGGCAGTAACGGCCTCATGACCTCGCAACTGCTGACTTCCAGCACGCGGTCCTGCGTGCCCCACACCACCCATACCGGCTGGCTGAGCTTGTCGAGGACAGTCTCCAATCCGCCGTAAATTTCCCGCTGATACTGGGTGAAAATACCGGCGATGCAATTGCGTCTTGCCATGGCGGCCCTCGCCATATGACGTCGCACCAGGCCGGGAATAAACGGCTTCTTCTCGCAGACCAGTGCGATCAGACGCTCAAAGTCCTTTTCGGACGTCACCAACAGCAGGTTCTCTCCCTCAGCCAACGCCAGCTCCATCTTGCAGGGCTGTGGCGCCTTGATGCCGCCGTTGTTGTACAGGCCGACCGACATGACAGCCTCCGGGTACAAATAGGCATAGATCGCTGACAGGTGACCACCCATAGAACTTCCCGCAAGATGACAGCGACTGACGCCTCGACGTTGCAGAAAGGCGTGCAAGCGCTCGGCCTGCGCGCGCATAGAATAGTCCTGGCCGGGCAGACAGGCGTTCTCGCCAAAGCCCGGCAGGTCGGGAACCAGAATGTGGTAATCGCGTCGCAGAGCGCCCGCAAAGCGGTTCCAGTTGTCTTTATCCGCGCCGAAACCATGCAACAGCACCAAGGTCTCCGCCGTGTCTGAACCACCCTCAAGATAGTGCCAGCGGTGTCCGTCCACCTCGCAATGATGGCGCCGTAGGCCACAGCTAAATCGCTCGGCCGTGAGCGCAAGCTCGGCCAGTTTTCCATTTATCATTATTGTTACTCCTATACGGCAGGCTTCATCAGGCCGCCTGCCGCATCGCTATTTGGCGTCAGAATAAAAGCGGTAGTCGTCCGCGTTAAACTCGCGATGAGCTGAACGGAAACGGAAGGTAAAGTCCGGCCAAAGCTGGGTAATCTTCCCGCTGCGGTGCTGGTACCAGCTATTGCAGCCACTGGCCCAAACTGATCCGGCAAGCCGCTCTTGAAGACGTTTATTGAAGCGCGCCTGAACCTCATCGCGCACTTCCAGCACGGCCCCACCCCGCTCTTCACTGGCATTCAGCAGGCGGCTGATCGCCTGAATCTGTGTCTCGATCATGTACACCATGGAGCTGTGTCCCAAGGTGACATTCGGGCCAACGATCAGGAAGAGATTGGGGAAACCGTGCACCGTGGTGCCCAGATAGGCTTCTTCGCCATCGCGCCAGGCCTCGGCCAGACTCTGACCATTGCGCCCGAAAATACGCCCGGCTATCGGGCTCTCCGTTGCGTGGAAACCGGTCGCGAAAATCAGGCAATCCACCGGGCGCTCAGCACCCTTGCTGTCGACAATGCTGTGTGGACGAATCTCACCAATACCCTCCGTCAGCAGTGCAACATTGGGCTTTTGCAAGGCGGGATACCAGTCGTTTGAAATCAGGATACGCTTGCAGCCAATCGGATAGTTCGGTGTCACTTTTTCGCGCAGGGCCGGATCGGCAACCTGGCGTCGGATGTGTGCCAATGCCCCACGCTCAAACAGCCGCATGATCGACGGGTGTATCACCATCCCGAGTACCCGCAGTTCGTTCCAGCAGTAGATGGCAGCCCGCAGCGCCAGACGCGCACCGGGCACATTGCGTAGAATCCATTTCTCCCAGCTTTTATAGGGACGGTCTCCACGCCGGAGAATCCAGTTGGGGCTGCGCTGATACACGTCTAGCTGATCGGGTTTGTCAGCGATTTCTGGCACAAATTGAATGGCGGACGCGCCGGTGCCAATCACCGCCACCCGCTTGCCCTTGAGGTCGTAGCTGTCGTCCCAGTTGGCAGAATGAAAATGATGCCCGGCAAAGC
This sequence comes from Spongiibacter tropicus DSM 19543, assembly GCF_000420325.1. Lineage (NCBI taxonomy): Bacteria > Pseudomonadati > Pseudomonadota > Gammaproteobacteria > Cellvibrionales > Spongiibacteraceae > Spongiibacter > Spongiibacter tropicus. The sequence goes on from NZ_ATUS01000001.1 coordinate 754,245, forward strand.
TCTCCACACCCGGTATCGACGGCAGCTTGGGCTCGGCGAGCCCGCCGTTGCCGCTGATCAGTACCCGCGCAGACAGCAACAGTCCGTTGTTGCAGCGAATGGACCAGCGCTGTGTCGCCTCGTCAAAGCGGGCCTCCTGCAGCTCTTGCTCGAAGCGGATGTACGGCCGCAGCGTCCAGCGATCAGTCACATCACGCAGATAGGCGTGCAACTCAGGCTGACTGGGATACACCCGCGACCACTCGGTGTTGGGCTCAAAGGAAAAGGAGTAGAGATGTGAAGGCACATCACAGGCCGCGCCGGGGTAATGATTATCCCGCCAGGTTCCCCCGACATCCTTTGCGCGCTCGATAATCACAAAGTCATCGCGCCCTTGCTTTTTCAGCGCGATGGCCATGCCAATGCCGGCAAAGCCTGTTCCGATAATTGCGTACTCACAAGACAGCGGAGTCTCCGCGCCGCTGTGTTCCGGTGATGACATAGTGCTGCACCTTGTTATTGGGACGTTATACGGTGCTCAGAGTAGTGCCTTGGGCCTCCCGGCCGACAGAGGCCCTACGGACAGAGTATTTAGAAATTCGGACATTCCTTTACTGCCTAACGCAACTGCGCAATAAAGCCCTCTGACTCGCTGATCGCCTCGTCCATTCTAGCGATCAGAGCAGTGACATCACGGTCGATCACTGTCAATTCGCCCTTGATGGCGCTGATCGCCGAGGCATTGAGGTTGTGCTTCAAATAGAGGACATTGTCGCGCAGCGTCGCCAATACCGGATCAAGGCTTTTCTCGGAGCGGCGCAGGCTATCGCGCAAACGGCGGTAGCGACTCTGGGTTTCTCGCAGCTTCGACGCACTCTCTGCGCGCAAGCGAGCATTGCTGTAGAGCGAAAGCTCTTCTTCCCACTCCTCAAACAAGGCCTCCGCCACCCCTTCAACGGCGTCGATACGCTCGCGGATATCGTCCGCCGCAGCGGCGCTGTCTTCGTAGCTGGCATTCAGGCGATCGTAGAGCTTTTCGAGATCACCGCCGTCAAAACTGACCACCGAGCGAAACTGGCTGAGGGCATCGCGGAATTCTTCCTGGGCATCCTGCTGGGAATCGCGGGCATCTTCTACCCGATCGACCAATATATCCCGTTTGTGAATGCCGACTTTCTCCATGGCGTTGTAATAGGTGGACTCACAGGCCCACAGCCCCAGACAGAGCAGCAGTAACAGGCAACGTTTAGCGGTCATTGTCGTATCCATTATCGTGGTGGTGTTCAGCGCTTTTCTTCGCGCAGGAAGTCAGCAACACAGAAAGCCAACTCCAGTACCTGATCGGCATTTAAGCGTGGATCGCACTGGGTTTGGTAACACTTTTTGAGGTCGTCTTCAGAGATTTGGTAGGCCCCGCCCACACACTCAGTCACGTGCTGACCGGTCATCTCCAGATGAATCCCACCGGGATGTGCGCCCTCGCCGCGCAGGGCCAGAAAGAACTGACGAATCTCATCCAGAATGCGGTCAAACGAGCGTGTTTTGTAGCCATTGCCCGCCTTCACCGTATTGCCATGCATCGGGTCGCAGGACCACACCACCGTGCGCCCTTCGGCCTGAACCCGGCGCGCCAGTGCGGGCAGTTTTTCAGCGAGGGTATTACCGCCCATCCGGCTGATCAGCGTCAGGCGTCCCGGAATGTTCTCCGGATTCATCGCATCGATGAGACGAATCAGCTCATCCTCTTCAATTGACGGCCCGATCTTCACGCCCAGCGGATTTTTCAGACCGCGGAAAAACTCAATATGGGCGCCATCAAGCTGACGGGTGCGTTCGCCAATCCACAGCATATGTGCCGAGCAATCATAGAAATCGCCCGTGAGGTGATCCTGGCGGGTCAGCGCCTCCTCGTAGTTGAGCAGCAGCGCCTCGTGAGAAGTGTATAAGTGGGTCTCGCGCAAGGTCGGCGTGTTGTCGCTGTTAATGCCACAGACTTCCATAAACGCCAGAGCATCCTGAATACTGTGCGCCACCGCCTCATAACGCTCGCGCAGCGGATTTGACGCCAGAAAGCTCAGGTTCCACTGATTGACCTGATGCAGGTCGGCAAGCCCCCCGCTGGCAAAAGCGCGCAGCAGGTTCAATGTCGAAGTAGACTGGTGGTAGGCGCGAATCATGCGCTCCGGGTCCGGCACGCGCGCGGCGGCGGTAAACGCCGCATCGTTGACAATATCGCCGCGATAGCTGGGCAGCGACTGTCCGTCTCGCGATTCCATATCGGCAGAGCGCGGTTTGGCAAACTGTCCTGCCAGTCGGCCCACCTTGACGACCGGCAAACGCCCCGCATAGGTGAGTACGATCGCCATCTGCATAATCACCTTGAAGGTGTCGCGAATATTCACGGCGGAAAATTCGGCAAAGCTCTCGGCACAATCCCCGCCCTGAAGCAGGAAGGCGCGCCCTTCCGCAACCTCGGCCAACTGTGCGTGCAGGGCGCGCGTCTCGGCGGCAAACACCAGGGGCGGCATCGCTGCCAATTGTTCTTCCACGCGATTGACCGCGCCGCTATCCGGGTATTGGGGTTGCTGCAGGGCTATATGCTCGCGCCAACTCTGCCGAGTCCACTCACTCACAGGGTAAAACTCCTTGGGAATCATCAAGTCATTCAGGGAACGTACTATAGCAACTGGAGCCGGAGATCGGCACAGACATCACCAAAAGGCACAAAAAAGCCCGCTCTGAGGCGGGCTTAAGACGTGTTGCTGGACTTATTGTCGCTTAGGGCAGGATATCGCCCAGATTGAGCAACTGGGTTTCGCCACTGTTGTCATCCACGCCATCGTTATCGTTGATGATCAGGACGTCACCGTTCTTCAGTACCGCAGCACCCTCGATTTTCTCGGGCACCAGACCACCCTGAGCCGCCAGATCCGGCATCAGATCGCGCAGCAGGGTCTTGCTGAGAGTATCGCCATCACTAAGGCCGGTAACGTCAATCTGATACAGGCGCTTGATGGCCGCATCTGGGCCACCTTGATTGTCGCGCTCAACCAGCATGAACTTGCCGCCGCCCAGGGCCGTGATTTCAGACAGGCCAACCCAACCACCAGCTTGGGATTCCCGAGCATCCAGCGGATAGTAGAGGAAGCTCCAGCTGTCCGCGACCGGATCGTACACAGCGATACGTGGATTGGTCTCACCCTGCCAGGCGCGCTGCATGGCGACATAGACCTTACCATCCTGCTCGGCTACGCCTTCAAACCCAAAGCGCTGTTGCAGCGCATTGACCGCATCGGGCAGCGTCACTACACGCTCAATCACCGCGCTGGCGTCGGTTTTAATCAGCATATTCAGGCTATTGATCGGGCGATCGCTATCACCAATGGTTCCCGCACCTTCAGAAACCAGCCAGAAACCGCCATCGCTGGCCTGCGCAATGCCTTCCAGATCGAGGTTGACGGTCTTGTCGCCATTAAGCAGCGCCGCGCGATCCGCCACGTCAAAAACACTGACTCGGCTGGCATCATCGTCGTCCACAGTGGCATCTGCCAGCGCGGCGGCGGGCATGGTGCTGAGCACATCGTTGCTGTCCATTACGCGCATTTCACGGTCCAGACGGGCAGGATGGCTGCTGACATCAATATCGAAAATACGGCTGCGCTGGAAGAAGCTGTCCTCAACCGCGTAAACGCGGTTTGCTCGCTCGCCATCAACGGCCAGCCCGGACATTGCCGCCCAGGGAATCGGCGTGCCGTTCTCGCGATCGGTCGATACCAGCGTAGGATACTGTGCCGGTGCGCTGTCGTAGCGATAGATGTTGACCGCTGAGCGGATTTTATCGTCGCGAGCATCTTCCTCACTGGCCACCACCAGCAGGTTCCGCGAGGGAATAGCCAGTGCGCCTTCCGGCCCCATAGCCGCCGGCAGCATCTGTTTGAACATCGGCTTTGTCATGTCGGCGACGTCGTAGACAAACACCACACTGGAACGCTCGGAGTTAACAAACAGATAGCGCTCGCTGCCAAAGACGGCGAACTCGGCATTCTCAGGCTCGTTACCTTTGTTCTTGGAGCGACCTTCGTTGTAGTGACCATAGCGCGCAGTGAGGTGATCCAGCGTATTCCCACTCTCATAAATCACCTCGCCGGAGGTATCGAATACGCTGAAGCCACGGCTGCCACCGTCCAGGTCACCTTCGTTGGCAGTAACAAAGTAATCGGTAGACAGCCAGGTGACGCCATCGGGCTCGCGCAGCACGTCACTGAGTGACTCGGATTGATCAACTAGGCCGACATCCTCTTCGGTGGCATCAATCATATCGAGATCGACGCTACCCGCGCTGAAGTGATTCACCACACTGCCATCAGCCAGATTCACCAATACGAGGTGGTTGTTTTCCTGCAGACTAACCACCGCGATGTTATCGCGGTTGATGTCCACATACTCGGGCTCGGGATCGGTGGGATACAACGCTGCCAGACCGGTCATGGCCACATTGCGTACGCCCCAGTTGCTCACATCCGCATCCGCGATGTCGACAATATCCAGACTGCCCGCAGGCAGCTGCGGCGGCGCACCATCACCCAGGTCTTCATCCCGCTCGTTCTCAATGGCCACAGCGGCATACTGGCCGTCGGGGCTGACGGCCACGGAATCGGGCTGCCCAGCCAGAGCCAAGGTGTGAACAATAACGCGGCTGGCAATATCGACGATCGCAAGCTCACCACTGGTATTCACAAAATCGGCAGAGGTATTCACCCCCACCAATGCGTAGTCGCCTTTCACCGCAACCGACGTGGGCTCGCCGCTCAGGGGCAATGTGCCCAATGCCGTAGGTGCTTCGGGGTTACTGATATAAATAAAGCCGATAGCTTCGAGAGGGCTGTCAGTGTAGATCAGGGTATTGCCATCACTGCTCGCCGCAACAATCTCAGACGCTGTGGTCGTATCGTCGTCACAGTTCACGTCCTGCTGCAGACACACCGGGAAACTGGCGATGCGATTAAAATTCTTCGCGTCATTCAACTGGGTAGGTGAACACAGCAGCGAGCTTTCGCTGATCTCGGCGTCATCCAGTTCACCATTGTTGTTGCTGTCGACACCGGAGTCGATGCGCAAGCCGCCGGCAAAGCATTGCTCATTACCCACCGCCAGAGTGGTCTGCTTCACCAGGCTATTGCTGCCTGCTGCGCCCTGATCACCTGCAGGACCTTGATCTCCCGTAGCGCCTTGATCTCCAGCCGGGCCTTGCGCCCCCACTTCACCACGGGCACCGTCGCGGCCATCGTCACCGTCACAGGCAACCAGCATGACCGATGAAGCCAGCAGCAAACCCGTTACGATCGCATTCTTATTAAAACGCATGTTTCCTCCACAGCTATCTCTTCATCCAGAAGCGAATGAGCTTATGGGGGCACTGCTACATTTTCGGGACGTTTTTGTTGCGGAAACATTGCGGCGACCCGAGTGGGTCGCCGCGAGAGGGTATCAGTCTTTAAAGCCGCTGAGATGCTTGGCCGCCTGATAGGCGAAGGTCATGGCGGGCCCCAGTGTAGACCCCGGTCCCGGATACGTTGGCAGCACGGCCGCGCTGCAGTTACCGACCGCGTAGAGGCCTTCAATCGGCTCACCGTTTTCCTTCGTTACTTGGGCATTGGGGTTGGTCGCCAAACCGCCCTGGGTACCAAAGTCGCCAGCGTCAACGCGAATAGCGTAGAACGGTGCCTCATCAATAGCCCCCAGACAGGGATTAGGCTGGAAACGCTGGTCACCGTAGTACCGGTCATAAGCAGAATCACCGCGCTGGAAATCCAGGTCTTTGCCGGTTTTCGCGTAACCGTTCATTTTCTCAACCGTTTTCTCCAGATTATCGGCATTGATGCCAAGCTGCTGGGCCAGCTCCCGAACGCTGCCGGCTTTACCCACCAGTTTACTTTCAAACCAGTCTTTGGGGATGGTCCAGTCTGGTTTGAGCTGCGCGGTCATCAACGGACCGACGATATAATCGCGGCGGAAGCGGGCATCAAAAATCTGGTACATCGGCGAACAGGGGTTGTCGTCGGTGTGCACCTTATACAGATCTTTCTGAAAGGCCATGTAGTTCTGCGATTCATTGGCAAAACGCTCACCGTTCATGTTCACCACGCATGAGCCGGGGAAAGACTTCTCCATGATGCTCAATCGCGGCGCCGGTTCACCGGGCACAGAAATGGTCGTACACCACCAGGCGCCGTCCATCAGTCGCGTTGCCGCACCCAGCCGCTGCCCTTCAACAATGGCGTCGCCGGTATTGGTTTCCACCCCACCACTCCAGGCCGTGCTGGTCGGTTTGGGCAGATACTGCTCACGCATGGCCTGATTCCGTTCGAAACCGCCCGCCGCCAGAATCACACCCTTGCGCGCCTGTATGCGCAGTGTTTTACCCTGTTTTTTCACCTCGGCGCCCACAACGCGTCCCTCGTCATCGAGCAGTGCCACCATAGGACTCTCGGTCCACAGGGGAATATCCCGCTTTTTCAGTGAGTACCAGAGACGCGCGACACCCGCAGCACCGGTACAGACCTTCCGGCTGGTCTTTCTGCCGCGCAGCAGCCAAGCAAAATCAAGGAAATAACTGGCCATGAGTTTCATGGTCAGTTTGATCCAACCCGGCCCCTGTACGGTAAGCAGTGCAGCTTCTACCTGGGTAAAGTAAATGCGGTCAAACAGGCGCATCATGTGGTGTGAGGGACGCAGGCGTTTCACATCGTCGCCCAGCAGCGAAGAGTCAAAACGCTCCGGCTCCATCGAGCGATGCCCCGTGCGCGAGCCGTCCACATTGGTGTAGTAATCAGGATAGTGTTCGAGCGTCTCGTAGCGAACATCGCTGCGCTCGTGGAGGAAATCGACCATTTTCGGGCCGTTTTCCAGATAGGCGTCCACCATTTCCTCGGGAACCGCCCCTTCCGGCGTGGTATTGAGCAGATACTTCTTTGCGTCTTCGATACTGTCTTGAGCACCGGCTGCCTTGGCATAGCGGTTGTTGGGAATCCATACGCCGCCGCCAGAGGTCGCACTGGTGCCACCAACCCTATCGGACTTCTCAATCAGCAGTACATCTTTCAAGCCCATCTCGTAACAGCTCAGCGCCGCAGTCATGGCGCCGTTACCGCTGCCGACGACCAGTACATCGACGCTGTAGTCCCAGTTTTTCTCTGTCATTGTTTTATAATTCCGGCGTTAGGCCCGTTGAGTACGTGCTGCACTGTTCAGGCGTATTACGTATTATCGTTGCCGGACATGGTAGCCTCCGGCCGGTTGAGTCCCAATCATCCGTCTGCATGAGGCCAACAACAATGTGGAGCCACAGCATGAAGAGCCTTTATCAGCGTTATTTGGAGCGGGCCGTAAGCTACCAGGGTAATCTCGCCAGTCTGGAGGCACGCCTCCCGGTAGCCAAGTCCGACAAGCAGCTCTGCGCCCAGGGCGATGATCGCTACCTGGCCGAAATGGCGGCCTGTATTTTTCGCGCCGGTTTCGTCTGGCGGGTGGTGGAGCAGAAATGGCAGGGCTTCGAAACGGTCTTTAATGGTTTTCTGCCGGTGTGGGTGGCATCGCGCTCACCGGAACAGATCGAAGATATGGCTAGCGATACGCGCATTATCCGCAACCTGAGCAAGGTTAAGGCCGTACAGGACAATGCCTTGCTGGTCACGGATTTACAGCGAGAATATGGCGGAGTCGGGGCATTTCTCGCACAGTGGCCTAGTGACGACATTATCGGCCTGTGGGCCTATTTGAAAAAGCATGGCAGCCGCCTGGGCGGCAATAGTGGGCAGTATTTTCTGCGCTTTTCAGGTAAAGACACGTTCATCCTCAGCCGCGATGTGTGCACGGCGCTGCGAGCCGAAGGCATCATCGACAAGCCTCAAGTTACCGCCAAGCGGGATTTGCTGAAAGTGCAGAACGCATTCAACGAGTTGAGGGCAGACAGTGGTCGCACACTGAGCGAGCTGAGCATGATACTGGCGCTTTCAGTAGGGCCACACTGACTCGCGTCATCAAGCTGTCATTGAGCCCTGCCACCCTGTTGCTACGAAGCCGTAATGTCAGATATGTATCATGCAGGGCTCAGCCGCCACCCACTACCCCGCTCCACCACCGATTTCCACGCAGTTTCAGGCCATTGTCGACCTCCGCCAGGGCCGGATTGTCGGTCATGAGGCGCTTTCCAGGGGCCCTGAAGGCCCCCTCCATCACCCCCAAGCGCTGTTTGAACATGCCTACGAAAACGGCTGGGGGCTGCATCTGGAACAGCACTGCGCGGAGCTTGCCTGCCGACGCTTTACTCGCGATGAAAGCTTGCTGTTCGTGAATGTAAACAGCCAACTGCTTCTGGACGCAAGCCATCGGCAGCACTTGCAACATTACAGCCGATCACTGGCCTCACGACATTCACGATTGGTGCTCGAGCTGTCGGAACAGCACGGATGTTGCGATACGGATGCATTGAATGACGCCATACGCGAATTGCGAAAAGACGGCATCCGCATTGCGATCGACGACCTCGGCCTTGCACATTCCGGCTTGCAGCGCTGGCTGTTACTGCGCAGCGACTACGTCAAGATAGACCGTTTTTTCTGCCAGTATATCGATCGAAACCCCGACAAATGCGCGCTGCTCAGCAGCCTTATCGCGCTGGCCAGACACCTTGGCACCACGCTGATTGCCGAGGGAGTTGAGCGCCCAGAAGAAGCCCTCCGCTTGCAGGAACTGGGGATAGACCTGATGCAGGGCTATTATTTTCAGCGCCCCGGCCAGCTACTCCACTCGCTGCCCCCGCAGCTGATGAGCCCCCGCCAGCCGAACACCGCAGCAGAGCCCCCCGGTGATCACAGTATTGCCTCGCTGATCCGCCCCACCGCCGCGCTACCCCAGCACACGCGGATGGAAGATATCGTTCGGTATTTCCAGCAGCACCCGGAACTCGATAGTCTGCCGCTGATAGAAGATGGCATGGCTGTGGGCGCCATTACCCGTCGGCGCGCACTGGAAGTATTCAGCAGTGATTTTGGACGCGAACTCTACGGACGCAAAACCGTCGCTCATTTCATGGAGCGCGATACGGTTATTGTTGAACACTCAACGTTACTCGAGGATGTCAGCTACCAACTGACCGACGCTTCGCGTGGCAATCTGGCGCAGGAATTTATTGCCGTCGATCGGCGTCGCTACCTCGGCACGGTTCGCACCAGTGACCTGCTTCGCCGCATTACTGACCAACAGATTCGCAATGCCCGCTACGCCAACCCGCTAACCGGATTACCGGGCAATGTGCCCATCAATGAACATATCGAAGCCCTGCTGATAAGCAATGCGGACTTCGCCGTTGCCTACTGCGACATCAATGACTTCAAAGCCTACAACGATGCCTATGGCTATGCGATGGGTGACAAAGCCATTTCCATCCTCGCTCGCCAACTTCAAGAGTTAAGCGACGACTGCGACTTTGTGGGCCACGTCGGTGGCGATGATTTTATTGCGGTATCTCAATCGCCCGATTTCCAGCTTCGTTGTGAAGAGCTTTGCCAGACATTTACCAACGAGGCAGCCCAACTCTACACGGCAGAGCACCAGCAGCTCGGCGGCATCTGGTCGCATGATCGCAAGGGAAAAGGCGCCTTCTTCTCTACCATGAGCCTGTCCATTGGCATCGTCACCATCGGCTGCGCCGGGGCAAGAGACGCACATGAAGTCAGCAGTCTGGCGAGTGAAGCCAAAAAATCCGCGAAGAACCTGCCCGGCGGTGGCGTCTATCTGCTTCAACCGCGATCACTCGGCTGAAAGGTTTCGCTAAGCCGCCGCATGTTGCGAACAGCGTTTTACAAGACATAAAAAAAGGGCCCCGTGTGGGACCCTTTTTTCGTGCTCAAGAGTGAGGGCTTATTTAGCCACTTCTGCTTCCATCACAGCAACAACACGACGGTTGGCTTTCCGGCCTTCCTTCGTGCTGTTGTCCGCAATCGGACGCTCTTCACCGTAGCCTACCGCGCTCAGACGGCTAGCATCGATGCCGAACTCTTTAACCAGCGTGTTGCGGACTGCGTCAGCGCGACGCTGAGACAGCTGCTTGTTGTAAGCGGCTGCACCCGTGCTGTCAGAGTGACCTTCCACAACAGCTTTAACACCACCGAATTGCTTCATGAAATCAGCAACTTTCTTCAGCTCGCTCATTTCAGAAGTGGGGATTGCGTCAGAGTTCAACGCAAACTTCACGTCCATTTTGATGGACTCGGTGTGCTTCAGTACAAATTTACAACCGAACTTGTCTACCTGACGACCCGCAGGTGTGTTGGGACACTTGTCACGGTAGTTAGGTACACCGTCACCATCTTTGTCCAGTGCACAGCCTTTGGCATCAACCGCGATGCCAGCGGGCGTGCCCGGGCACTGGTCCATGCTGTCGACAACGCCATCGGCGTCAGAGTCATCAACCACAGGCTCTGGAGCCGGTGCCGGAGCAGGCTTGTCCTGGCTACCCAGCGCGTAGCTCAGACCGATGGTGATAACACCGTCGTTGGTTTCGTGGTCGAAGCCGTAGTAGTAACGCGCATCGGCACGCAGAGCCAGCGGGCCACTCAGTGCGTAGCGAACACCACCACCGACATTACCTTGGGTAATTTCTTCTTCACGAACGACGTCTGGGTTAAAGATACCCATGCCCAGACCCGCTGCCGCATAGGGCTCGAGCTTGTCGTTGGCAACCGGGAAATAACGGATACCGTTCACAGAGAAGAAAGACACCTCAGCGTCGCCAGCAGTATTACCGAAGCTGTTATCTGCTTCAGCGTAGGTACCGCTGACTTCAACACCCCAGTTATTCTCAAGGCGGCGCTCAACGCTCAGTACCGCTGCAGCTTCGGAATCAAGATCCCACAGGCCGTCAAAGAGGTGATAACCAACACCGGCGTTCAGGTACCATTTGTTATTGCCAACCGCATCAGCGGCCATAGCAGGCGCGATCATGACCGCGGCAACGGCTGCACCCATCAATTGTTTACGCATTGTAACTCCCCCTGATTTATCACTTAGTTCTTCCGTCCGACCTTGGTTTATCAGGCCTTGGGATAAGAATACCACGCAAACTGTTTCTTGCAGCTGCGCGTTTGAGTAATTTTACCGCTGCATGTAAACGCTTAAGCACTTGTTAGACAAGCGTAATCGGCAAAATTGCGTCACACGTCAAGAACCCGTAATTACAGAAAAGTTCCCGTCACCAACACATAATTTCTTTAACAAAGGGCTTTGTAAGCCGGCGCTGCTGCGCAAGACTGTGTCTATCGAGCTCGGTTAACACCCGAAATAAACTGTGCAAATCCCGCTGACAGCGTCGATAGATATACTCCGCGACGGGCTGACTTACCTTCATGCCCAACGCCGACGCCCGGTGCTGAAGCGCCCGGATACGTTCTTCGTCGTCGAGTTCTGTGATCTGGTAGACACTAAAGCTCCTCAGGCGAGAGGCCAGATCAGGCAAATAAAAGGCAATCGCAGACGGGACTTGGGCCGCGGCAAAAACCAGCTGGCAACGATTCGTGAGACTTTGGTTGTAGAGCGAGAACAGCGCCACTTCCCAGTCCCGATTGCCGGCAATGGCATCAAGATTGTCCAGGCAAATCAGCTCACTCTGCTCGATGCCTTCCAATACCGCGTCTGCCGGATAGTCGCGGACATCCTCAAGCGGAATATAGCGGACATCGCGCTGCAGCGCGCTGGCACGGTGACAACATGCCTGCAGCAGATGGCCACGGCCAGTACGACCAGCAAGAAAAAGGTGTTTTTCGCCCTGCCCATCCGCAACAGCCTGAAGCTGGTTGACCACAAGCTGCTGACTTTGCGGAATATAGTAGTTCTCGAAAGTCGCCTCGGTATCCAGACTCAACGCCAGTGGCAATTGCCCCCGCTCCATCACGCCTCGTCCGTCTCATCGTGGTCGTCGTCGAGAATAGCGAAGTCGCCCCCTTCCCGGTACCACTCGCTGCGCACATACCAGGCATGCAGATAGGTCGCCATGACCTTGAGCACTGATGCCACCGGCAGCGCCAGCAATATCCCCAGAAAACCGAATAACTGTCCGCCGGCCAGCACGGCAAAAATGACCATAACCGGATGCAGGCCAACCTTGTCGCCGACCAGCGTTGGCGTAAGGAAGACGCTCTCCAGTACTTGTCCGATTCCGAAGACGACAGCCACACCCAACAACTGCCAGGAAAGATCAAACTGGAAATACGCTGCCAGCCCTGAGGCGGCGATACCCACAATAAAGCCCAGATAAGGCACGATACTGGCCAAGCCAGCCATCAAACCCAGCACCAAGGCCAAATCCAGCCCCAGGATAAACAGGCCGATGGTATAAATAGCTCCCAGTGACAGCATGACCAGAAACTGCCCACGGGCAAAGGCGCCGAGAATATCGTCGCACTGCCTGGCCACCTCAACATACAGCGCCTCATGCGAACGCGGCAGCAATTTCCGGATCGCGGCAATCATCACATCCCAGTCGCGCAGCAGATAAAACGTCACAACAGGAATTAAGGTCAGGTTGGCGATCCACGCCATCAGCGCCAGGCCCGAGCCGCTGATCTTCTTCCACAGGTAGACAAAGACACCACCCGCTGCACTCCAGTGCTTGCTGATGGCCTCTTTGGCCGTATCCATCGGCTGAGCCTGCTCGGGTAAATCCAGATACTCTCGTAGCCCGGGCAGCGCAGACTCCTGCACCCAGGCCACCAGATCGTATAGTCGCTGCACTAACAGCTGCGTCTGATCGAGCAGCAATGGCAGCGTAATCAGAATCATCAGCAGAGAGAAAAAGCTGAGGGAGCAAAAAACGATTACCACGGCGGCCGTGCGCCCTACCCCTCTCGCCTCAAGGCGATCTGCCAACGGATCCCCCATGTAGGCCAGCACTGCCGCGATGGCAAACGGCATCAGAATCGGACTCAGGGCATTGAGCAGCAGCCCCACCAACAGCAGTGCCGCCGCGACCCATACAAGGCGCATATTCACCTTTAACGCCGTCCCTGCCAGCGATAATAGGCCGTCACTGGCAGCGGCGCATTGCTCATTCGCTCGTCGAGCGACCGCTCACGAAGGCGACCGTCAAGTTGCAGAAAACGCTGCACTTTTTCCATATCACCGTTCAACACAAGGTCCAGCACCAATTCGTTACCCGACATCCACGCCGGGTTGGCATGCTTGATCACCGCCAGAGACTCGAGATAGGTCACCATTTGCGCGTAATCCGCAAAGCTCTCCAGTCCGTCGATATGCACCAGCGTACCGCTGCCTTCCGCGCCGCCACCTGAGGTTTGTACGGCGTAACGCTGAGCCTGAAGATCCGCGACGCGATCAATTGCGCCAACCATAAATGATGCGTCATCACCATCGCTGTCGAAGCGCTGGGTATTATCACCATCCAGCAACACCCAACTGGCGAGCCACTGCCCACTGGATAGCCGCGTTGCCCTGCCCATCAGAACAAAAGGCGAACCGTAACGCTGCGACGCCTCTCGTACCTGATCGACGGACAGCGTCCACAGCGCGTCACTGCTGAGATTCGAGGCATCAACCAGATCAAACAGCGGCAACTGCAAGGCCAGCCCGCGACGCCGAACGTCGTCGCGCAGCTGCTGCTCAACATCTGCGGCAGCGCCAGACCCGACAAATTGCCGCCCTTCCTCAGTATCAACCAGCAGCCAAAGCAATACCGGGGGACGATTCGCCGACCACACGGGCAAGCCCGCGGACTGAAGCGCCGAATTCACCTGGCGGGGAGAAAATGCCATGTCCAACCACAACTCACTGCCGCCATCTTCAGTGTCTTGGCGCTGATAGCGAAAACGCGTCAGAAAGGGTTCCGGGGATGACAAGGCCTCAACAATTGCAGGAGACTCAGCGGGGTTGCGATTCCCCGATACCCGAATCATCACCAGCTCCAACCCCTGCCCCGCCACCGTTCTACGGGCGTCGCGACTCTGATCGGCCACCGGCAGACGCACGTCGTAGAGATTATCAACAATATCAGCGTGACTGCCGAGACTGCCCAGCAACAGCAGTAACAACAGCAGTGGTCGCGTCAGCGCAACTCTCACAGTAGGTAAACCTCGCTCCCTGTATATGGCGCGACAGTGTAGCAAGCTGCAATAGCCAAGTCCTGAACTAGGCCAAAATTCCCGATTTAGCTGCTGAATTGCCACGCCAACCAAGCTAGAATAGCGCCCTCAAAATGGACAGCCAAGCGACTATGACCGATACCAACAAGCCAAGCCTGAGTTACAAAGACGCTGGCGTCGACATCGACGCTGGAGATGCCCTCGTTGAGCGGATAAAGGATGTTGCCAAGCGCACCCGCCGCCCGGAAGTCATGAGCGGCCTGGGAGGCTTTGGCGCACTCTGCCAATTGCCCACCGGCTATAAAGAGCCCGTACTGGTGTCCGGCACCGACGGTGTGGGCACCAAGCTCAAGCTGGCCATGGATGTCGGCATTCACGACAGCATCGGCATCGACCTCGTCGCCATGTGCGTCAACGACCTGCTGGTCACCGGCGCCGAGCCACTGTTTTTCCTCGACTACTACGCCACCGGCAAACTCAATGTCGATATCGCCAGCAGTGTTGTCACCGGCATCGGCAAAGGCTGCGAACAATCCGGCTGTGCGCTGGTCGGCGGCGAGACGGCGGAAATGCCCGGCATGTATGAAGGCGAAGATTACGATCTGGCCGGCTTCTGTGTGGGCGTGGTGGAAAAATCCGGCATTATCGACGGCAGCTCAGTACGCATCGGCGACAAACTGATCGGCATCGCCTCATCCGGCCCCCACTCCAACGGCTACTCGCTGATTCGCAAAATTATTGATGTCAGTGGCGACCCGCTGGACAGCCCTTTTGGCGACAGCACGCTGGGCGAAACCCTGCTCGCACCGACGCGCATCTACGTGAAACCGGTGCTGAACATCATCAAGCAGTTCCAAGTGAATGCCCTGGCCCATATCACCGGCGGCGGCTTGCTGGAAAATATTCCCCGTGTTCTGCCCCGCAACACTCGCGCGGTGATCGACACCAATAGCTGGGAACAACCTGCCATCTTCGACTGGCTGCAACAGCAGGGCAATGTCGAGTCGCGGGAAATGTACCGCACCTTTAACTGCGGCATTGGCATGGTCATGGCCGTTTCCGCCGACGAGGCGGACAGCATTCTCGACATGCTGCGCCAGCACGGCGAGAACGCAACGGTTATCGGCAGCATTGAGGCCGCCGACGACGACCAGGAGCGCGTGGAACTGTCGGGCCTGTAAGATGGCCTGTCGTATTGTCGTACTGATTTCCGGCGGCGGCTCCAATCTGCAATCGCTGATTGATGCCGCGCAGTCGGATCAACTTGCCGGCGGCAGCGTTGTTGCCGTCATCAGCAACAAGGCCGAAGCGGGTGGGCTAGAACGCGCCCGCGCCGCAGGCATTTCCACCGCTTGCATTGCCCACGGCGACTTCGACAGCCGCGAGTCCTTCGATGACGCCCTCAAAACGGAAATAGACCGATACCAACCGGATCTGGTCATTCTGGCAGGCTTCATGCGCATCCTCACGCCCGGCTTTGTCCGCCACTACCTGGGACGTCTGCTCAATATCCACCCGTCCCTGCTGCCCAAGTACCCCGGACTCCACACTCACCAGCGCGCACTGGACGCTGGCGACCCCGAGGCTGGCGCCACGGTTCACTTTGTTACCGAAGAATTGGACGGCGGACCGCCGGTATTACAGGCAAAAGTACCAGTTTGCGATGGCGATACTGCTGCAACTCTTGCCGACAAGGTCCTGTCCAAAGAGCATCGCATCTACCCATTGGCAGCCCGCTGGTTCGCCGAGGGCAGACTGACTCTGGAAAACTCAAAGGCGGTACTCGATGGCACAATTCTTCCGCAAAACGGCATCTTGTTCGACGACCTCCCTTAAAGGCGTCATCACGAAGGGCATCGCGCTTTTCCTGCTGACCGTGACAAGTGCGGCAGCCAGCCACGCCGGAGACACTGGCGCTTTACAAGCCTACACAGCCAAATACCAACTGACGAACGGCGCGCTGGCCGCAACCGCTGAACGCACATTGCGCAAGGAAGGCGACCACTGGCGGCTCAGCCAGAATGCCAGCGTCTTGTTTCTCAAGGTCGACGAAGAGAGCCTGATTGAAGAAGTCGACGGCGCGCTGCGCCCGCTGTCTTACCAGTATCACAACAATCTTCGCAGTAAGAGCGATCAGAATTTTGTCTTTGACTGGCAGGCTGGGCGCGTGTCCGACAAAGAGGCGCGCCGCCCCTGGGAAAAAGCACTCAAGAGCGGCTATCAGGATCAACTGAGTTCACAGCTGGCCTTGCGCCATGCGCTGATCACCGGGACCTTTGACGAAAGTCTGGAGCAAACGCTGGTAGCCAAAAAAGGCAAGATTAAAACCTACTCGCTCACCCGCCTCGGCGAAGAGCGTTTGGAAACGGCCATCGGCGCGCTGGACACGGTCAAACTGCATCGACAGCGGCCGGGCAGCAGCAGCGAGGCCACCCTGTGGCTGGCGCCGTCACTCAATTACATGATTGTCAAAATGGAGCAGATCGACGATGACGAGCGCTATGCATTGGAACTGCTCAGTGTCGACCTGCAAGGCGATAAATAAATAGCGCGTCACCGCGCGCTACCACCATCAGGTTTTAGGCAGTGTTACGCCCTTTTGCCCCTGGTACTTCCCGCCGCGGTCGCGATAGCTGGTTTCACAAATCTCGTCGGATTCAAAGAACAGCATCTGCGCCACACCTTCATTGGCATAAATTTTTGCCGGCAGCGTGGTGGTATTGGAAAACTCCAAGGTCACATGACCTTCCCATTCCGGCTCTAACGGCGTGACATTGACGATTATGCCGCAGCGAGCATAAGTCGACTTACCCAGACACACGGTCAACACACTGCGCGGAATGCGGAAGTATTCCACGGTGCGCGCCAGTGCAAACGAATTCGGGGGAATAATGCAGTAGTCCCCGGTAATGTTCACAAAACTGCGCTCATCGAAAGCCTTGGGATCAACGGTGGCAGAGTAGGTATTGGTGAACACCTTGAATTCGTTCGCACAACGCACATCGTAACCATAGCTCGAGGTGCCGTAGGAAATAATCTTGCTGCCATCCTGCTCACGCACCTGACCGGGCTCAAAGGGCTCAATCATGCCCTCGGACTCCGCCATGCGACGAATCCACTTGTCTGATTTAATCGCCATATTGCTCCTCTGCACCGCCCCAGGGCGGCTTCTTTATTAATCGTCGCTGATAGAAATACTGGGCGCCGCGTCGCTGTGCCGCGAGCGTTTGGCCAGTGCGGCAGCCATATTCAAGGCCACATCGCGGTAAAGCCCCGCCGCCTCGCCATCGGGATCAGCCACCATCACCGGCTGTCCACTGTCAGCCTGTTCGCGAATCTGCAGCGACAGCGGCAGTGCACCAAGCATCGGCACCCCGTATTCCGCCGCAATGGCATCGCCGCCGCCCTCACCGAAAATATGCTCCGCATGACCACACTGGCTGCAGATGTGAACCGCCATGTTTTCCACGACACCCAGCACCGGTACAGACACTTTCGAGAACATTTCAATGCCTTTTTTGGCATCCAGCAGGGCAATGTCCTGGGGCGTTGTCACGATCACAGCACCGGCCAGCGGCACTTTCTGCGACAGCGTCAGCTGAATATCACCGGTTCCCGGCGGCATATCAATAATCAGATAATCCAGATCCTGCCAGTATGTCTGGTTCAGTAGCTGTTGCAGGGCACCGCTGGCCATCGGACCACGCCATACCATGGGCGTTTTCTCGGTCACCAGATAGGCCATCGACATGGACTGCAAGCCGTGAGCCTCAACGGGCAACAGATGTTGACTGCCGTATTGCTTGGGCCTGGTGCCAGACGCAACGCCGAGCATCATCTGCACGCTGGGGCCGTAAATATCGGCATCCAGCAAGCCGACTCGCGCGCCCTCCGCAGCGAGGGCCAGCGCGAGATTCACCGAAGTGGTCGACTTGCCGACACCGCCCTTGCCCGAGGCCACGGCAATAATATTGCGGACGTTGGCCATGGCCGGCGCGGATTCACTGCCCTGATGCGAAGCAACGCGCCAGCCTACCGATACCGCGCACTCCAAGCCCTGCTCGGCGAGCCTGGACTGCAGAAAATCCTGGTACTGCTGTTGCTGACGACGCGCCGGAAACCCCAGCACCACTTCGCAGGCACCCTGCTCCACCGGCCCCACGTCGGCCAGCTCCGCCAGCGGGGAACTCAAACCGGGCAGCACTGCTGCCAGCAGACATTCGCGTATCGCCTGTTCTGCGTGCACTCGTTACTCCTGAATCGCCGGGCCTGCAACACAAACCCTAAAAGCCGTAATTAAGGCGGCGAGTATACGCCGCCACCTTAGCGCTCACAACGGCCCAACGGATGCGCCCTGGCGCCAAAAACGCTATAGTATCGCGCCCCATACCGGCACTCGCCACCACCACGCCATGCGAGAAGCCGAGTTCATTACGCTTTGAAAAGTAAAGGATTAGCATGTCGCGCAAGATTCTGGTCACCAGTGCCCTGCCCTACGCCAACGGCCCACTTCACCTCGGCCACTTGCTGGAATCCATCCAGACAGACATCTGGGTGCGCTTTCAGCAGCTGCGCGGCAATGACTGCGTTTACCTCTGCGCCGACGATGCCCACGGCACGGCCATTATGCTGACCGCTGAAAAACTGGGTATCACCCCGGAAGAACAAATTGCGCGGGTGAAAGCCGAACATGAGCGGGATCTGGACGGTTTCCTGATTCGTTTCAACAACTACTACAGCACCCATTCTCCAGAGTGCCAACACTACTCTGAAGAAATCTACAAACGCCTGGATGCCAACGGTCATATTGAACGCCGGGAAATCACTCAGCTTTTCGATCCCGAAAAACAGCTGTTTCTTGCCGATCGCTACATCAAAGGCGTGTGCCCCAAGTGCAAGGCCGACGACCAGTACGGCGATAACTGCGAAGTCTGCGGCGCCACCTACACCCCCGCAGAGCTAATCAATCCGCGTTCGGCAATTTCCGGCGCCACCCCGGTTGAAAAGGCCTCAACCCATTACTTCTTCAAACTCGCCGAGTTTGAACAGCTACTGCGAGACTGGACCAGCAGCGATAGCCTGCAGCCACAGATCGCCAATAAACTCCGCGAGTGGCTGGACGCCGGCCTGCAAAGCTGGGATATCTCCCGCGACGCGCCCTACTTTGGCTTCGAGATTCCCGGCGCACCCGGCAAATATTTCTACGTGTGGCTGGACGCCCCCATCGGCTATATGGCGAGCTGCGCCAACTGGTGCGCACGCGAAGGCCGCAGTTTCGATGAGTACTGGGCCAAAGATTCCAGCGCCGAGCTGTACCACTTTATCGGCAAAGACATTATCAATTTCCACGGTCTATTCTGGCCCGCCATGCTCGATTCAGCGGGTTTCCGCAAACCGACCGCGATCTACGCTCACGGCTTCCTGACCGTCAATGGCAAAAAGATGTCCAAGTCGCGCGGCACCTTTATCAAGGCGGAAACCTATCTCAAACACCTTCCGGCCGAGTACCTGCGCTACTACTTTGCCGCCAAGCTGTCAGGGGCCGTCGACGATATCGACCTCAACCTGGGAGATTTCACCCAGCGCGTGAATTCGGATCTGATCGGCAAACTGGTCAACATCGCCAGCCGCAGCGCCAAATTTGTGCACAAAGGCAATAACGGCAAACTCAGCGCCGAACTGCACAACGCCGAATTGTGGTCGCAGGTCATCGGTGCCGCCGACACCATCGCCGCGCACCTGGAAAACCGGGATTACGGCAAAGCGGTTCGTGACATCATGGGCCTGGCAGACGCGACGAACGAATACTTCGATGCCTGCGAACCCTGGAAACTGGCCAAGACCGACGACGGCGCTGCCGAAGCCGCCGCCGTGGCCTCACAGTGCCTGAACAATTTCCGGGTGCTGGCCACTTACCTCGCGCCCGTGCTGCCGAAACTGGCGGAACAGGTCGAAGCCTTCCTTAACGTCAAACTGAGTTGGGAAGGCCCGTTCGAGCCACTGCTCGATCACCCCATTGAGAACTTCAAAGCCATGATGGGCCGTGTCGACCCCAAAGTCGTCGATGCCATGGTTGAGGACAGCCGCCAATCCATCGCCGCGGCGGAACCCAAGACAAGTAAGAGCGAGGCGCCCAAAAACAACGTCGACGCCATTGCCGACACGATTGAATTTCCGGATTTTGCCAAAATTGACCTGCGTGTTGCCGAGATTATCGACGCACAGGCCGTAGAGGGTGCCGACAAGCTGCTGCAGTTGACGCTAAGCCTCGGTGAACTTGGCCAGCGCCAGGTATTCTCCGGCATTAAATCTGCTTACAGCCCGGAACAGTTGGTCGGCCGACTGACCGTACTGGTCGCCAACCTGGCACCGCGCAAAATGCGCTTCGGCGTCTCCGAGGGGATGGTACTGGCGGCAGGCCCCGGCGGCAGCGAGATATGGCTGCTGAATCCGGATGATGGCGCCAAACCGGGGATGCGCATCCAATAAACGCTTATCGCCGTAGCCGATAAGCGTTTGTGGATTAAAAGATTTTAAATTGAACACTTGATCGAAATAAAATAGCATTTCGATTTATAACAACCAGCGGCCGGCTTCCATCCTGGAAGTACGGCTGTGAAATCACGGACAGAGGCAACGGCTTTGCTTGCGGATTACTCAATACTGCTATTGGGCGCCATTCTGGTTAACAACTTCGTGTTGGTCCAGTTCCTGGGCTTGTGCCCCTTTATGGGGGTATCGGGCAAGCTGGAAACCGCTATTGGCATGTCCAGCGCCACCACCTTCGTACTGACGCTGGCATCGATCTGCAGCTGGATGACCTACGAGTGGCTGCTGGAGCCGCTTGGCCTGGAGTACCTGCGTACCATCACCTTTATTCTGGTGATTGCCGTGGTGGTTCAGTTCACCGAAATGGTCGTACGTAAAACCAGCCCTCTTTTATATAAAGTTCTCGGGGTTTTCCTGCCGCTGATCACCACAAACTGTGCAGTTCTCGGCGTTGCCCTGCTCAATATCAACAAAGAGCACAGCTTCGTGGAGTCCGCCTTGTACGGCTTTGGCGCCGCTGCGGGCTTTTCCATGGTATTGGTGCTGTTTGCCGCAATGCGCGAACGCATTGCTGTCGCGGATGTGCCGATGCCATTTAAAGGTGCTGCCGTGGGCATGGTCACCGCAGGCCTGATGTCGCTGGCCTTTATGGGCTTTGCCGGCCTGGTATAGCGGAGAGCTGTGATGATTGAACTTGTCAGCCAACACCCTTTCGCGGCCGCCCTGCTGTCCCTGCTGAGTCTCGGACTGGTTTTTGGCGCACTGCTGGGCTTCGCCTCGGTGAAATTCAAAACGGAAGGCGACCCCATTGCGGATCAAATCGAGTCCCTGCTCCCGCAAACCCAGTGTGGTCAATGTGGCTACCCCGGCTGCCGTCCCTACGCCGAAGCCATTGCCAATGGCGACGAAATCAACAAATGCCCGCCCGGCGGTGAAGCTACCATCGCCGCGCTGGCCGACCTGCTCGGCGTTGAAGCCAAACCACTGGATGCCGCCGAAGAGTCTGTTCCCTCCGTGGCGTTTATCCGCGAAGAGGAATGTATTGGCTGCACCAAGTGTATTCAGGCCTGTCCGGTGGACGCCATTCTAGGCTCGGCGAAACACATGCATACGGTTATCGCCAGCGAATGCACTGGCTGCGACCTCTGTGTTGAGCCTTGCCCGGTGGACTGCATTGAGATGCGCCCCATCGAAACCACACTGCAAACCTGGCATTGGGATAAACCGACACCAACCGAAGACCTGATTGCCAGTGATCGCCAGGACAGCACGTCCTCTGCAGCGGCCTGATTCAACGCGTTCCGGGGTAAGCACGCATAATGAGAAAGATTTGGGATATTCACGGCGGCATTCATCCGCCCGAGAATAAAACGCAGTCTCTGGGCGAAGCCATCCGCCCAGCGGGCATTCCCGCCCAACTGATCGTACCGTTGTCACAGCACATCGGTGCACCGGCCGCCCCTATCGTAGAAGTCGGCGACCGTGTATTGAAAGGCCAGATGATTGCCGAGGCCAAGGGTTTTGTCAGCGCGCCGGTTCATGCACCCAGTTCCGGAACCGTGGCAGCCATTGAAGCCCGCGTCATTCCCCATCCATCGGGTATGAGTGCTCCCTGCATCATTATTCACTGCGATGGACAGGATGAATGGATCAGCCACCAGGGCGTGGCCGACTATACCCAGCTCGACAAACCCAGCCTGCTGGAATTAATTCGCAACGCGGGTATTGCTGGCATGGGCGGCGCAGGCTTCCCGTCGGCCGTGAAACTCAGCGGCGGCAAAGACAAGCCGATCGACACACTGATCCTCAACGGCACGGAGTGCGAACCCTACATTACTGCCGACGATATTCTCATGCGTGAACACGCCGCAGAGATCATCGCGGGCGCGGAAATACTCCGCCACCTGATTCAGCCCTCAGGCGACACCCTGATCGGCATTGAGGACAACAAGCCTGAAGCCCTGGCAGTGATGCAAAAAGCGGCGGAAGGCACGGGCATTGAGATCGCCAGCTTTCCGACCAAATACCCCTCCGGCGGCGAAAAGCAACTGATCCAGATTTTGACCGGGCGCGAAGTGCCCTCCGGCGGCCTGCCCGCAGATATCGGCGTGGTCTGTCAGAACATCGGCACGGCCAGAGCCATATACCGTGCCGTCAGCTTCGGCGAGCCGCTGATCTCTCGCATTACCACTGTCACCGGTAATGCGGTGGCCCACCCCCGCAATTATGAAGTACTGATCGGCACCCCGGTCCAGTACCTGCTCGAACAAAGTGGTTTCAATCAGCAGCAGTGCATCCGCCTGATTATGGGCGGGCCGATGATGGGGTATACCCTGCAGGACACCGCCGTCCCCGTGGTCAAAACCAGCAACTGTATCTTGGCGCCCACCGTCGAAGAATTACCACCACCGCCACCCGCTCAGGCCTGTATCCGCTGCGGCATGTGCGCGGAGGCCTGCCCGGTATCGCTGCTTCCACAGCAGATGTACTGGTTCTCCCGCGCTCAGGAGCACGACAAGCTCGAAGAACACAATCTGTTTGACTGCATCGAGTGTGGCGCCTGCTCGTATGCCTGCCCCAGTAATATCCCGCTGGTGCAGTACTACCGCGCGTCCAAAGCGGAAATCCGCCAAGCGGAACAGGACAAGATCAAATCTGAACGCTCCAAGGAGCGCTTTGAAGCGCGTCAGGCCCGTATTGAACGCGAGGCGGCAGAGAAAGAAGCCAAGCGCAAAGCGCGCCTGGAAGCCGCCAAGGCCAAAGCCAGCGCCGCCACCAAGGGCGACGACAAAACCGACCTTATCCAGGCCGCGATAGAACGCAGCAAAGCGAAAAAAGCCGGTACCGAAGCCGCGACAGATCCCGCCCAGGCGGCCATCGCCCGAGCGCAGGCCAAACGCGATGGCAGCGCACCGGAAGAAAGCCCGGCAGAAAAAACCACGCGTCTGGAAAATGCCGTTGCCAGCAGCGAGAAACGCCTGAAAGCCGCGAAGGAAAAACTTCAGCTTGCTGAAACCAACGGCGATGACAAGGTTGACGCCTTCCGCACGGCCGTCGAAAAAACAGACGCCAAGCTGGCTGCCGCCAAGCAGGAGCTGGAAACACATCTTGCCAAGATAGAACCGCAAGCAGCGACTGCAGAACCGGCCGCCGACCTCGACCCCGCAGCAGCGGCTATCGCCCGCGCGCAAGCTAAGCGGGCCGGCGGCAGCGAGGACGAAACGCCGGAGGCCAAGATTGAGCGGCTGAATGCGCAGATCGACAGCACCACCAAGCGCCTGAGCGCAGCAGAAGACAAGCTGGCGGCCGCAAAAGCCGAGGGCGACGACAAAGTGGATGCCTTTGCCACCGCTGTCGAGAAGACCCAGAGCAAGCTCGACAAACTGAAAGCCGAACTGGCGGAAATACAGGGTGCCGAAGCAGACGCGCCAACGTCAGAGACAGCTACTGAGCCAGCCGCCAGTGACGATCCGGCCGCCCAGGCCATTGCCCGCGCCATGGCTGCGCGCGCCGCCAACGCCGATCTCAGCGAAGCGGACAAGGCGGCCAACAATGTGGCATCGCTGGAAAAACGTCTGGCCAAGGCCGAGCAAAAGCTGGCCGAGGCGCAAGCGGCCGGAGATGACAGTGCCGAGATCCTTGCGGACTCTCTCAGCAAACTGCAGGACAAGCTGACGGCTGCCCGTCAAACGCTGGATGCCCTGCGCGAGGAACAGAAGTAAGCCATGGCCTTTTTGAAGATCACCTCACCCCACGCCCATGGCCCGATGAGTACCGGCCGTGTGATGCGTCTGGTCATCATTTCTACCCTGCCGGGCCTGGTCGCGCTGACCTGGTTTTTTGGTTTCGGAACGCTCAGCAATATTCTTTGGGCAAGCGCTGGCGCCTTGGCATTTGAAGCCCTGGCACTGAAACTGCGCAAACGGCCGATTGGTTTTTACCTCAGCGACTGCAGTGCTCTCGTCACGGCGATCCTGCTCGGCATTGCGCTGCCCCCCGCCGCCCCTTTCTGGCTGCTGCTGATCGGTATCGGCTTTGCCATTTTACTTTGTAAACATATGTATGGCGGCATGGGCTACAACCCGTTCAATCCCGCCATGGCCGCCTACGTTTTTCTGTTGATTTCCTTCCCGGTAGAAATGACCGATTGGCTGGCGCCCCGCGGCGCGGTGCCAGCCGCTGATTTACTGGGCCCCATTGATGCCCTGTTGCGCAGTCTGGGACTGGCCAGTGGCGGTCAACTGGACGGCATGAGCATGGCCACCCCGCTCGATGTGCTCAAGCAAAACGACGGACTCATGCTGTCTGACCTGTGGGCGCAAACTCCCCAATTCGGGCAGTTTGCCGGTATCGGTTGGGAATGGGCCAACGCCGGATTTCTGCTTGGTGGCCTGTATCTGCTCTATCGCCGGGTGTTTACCTGGCACGCTCCGGTAAGCATGTTGCTGTCACTGAGCCTCATGGCGTTGCTGTTCTACGACGGCGGCAGCTCCGCCTCCGGTGGCGGCGTGCTGTTCCATCTGTTCAGCGGTGCAACGATGTTCGGCGCCTTCTTTATCGTCACCGACCCGGTGACCTCAGCCGTATCTAACCGTGGACGCCTCGCTTACGGCGCCACCATTGGCGTACTGATCTACGTCATTCGCGCTTGGGGAAATTACCCCGACGCTGTTGCGTTCTCTGTGCTGCTGATGAACTTTGCCGCGCCCTTTATCGACCATTACACTCAACCGCGCACCTACGGTCACCGCAAACAGAAAGCAGAGGAAAAAGTCTGATGCTTGGCCAGTCGATTACCAAAAACGGCCTGCTACTCGGTCTGTTCGCAATTTTCACCACCGGCGTGATCGCCGGCACCTATCTGTCGACCCGAAGCCTGGTACAGGACAACATCCGGGCGGCAGAGGAACGTGCACTGCTGGAAATCCTGCCTCGTGACACCCACGACAACAGCATGCTGGACGATGCCGTGGCTCTCAACAACAGCGAGCTGCTCGGTCTGCGCGATACCCGCAATGCCTACCGCGCGCGTTTAAACGGCAGTGTAGAAGCCGTCATTTTGCCGGCAACCGCGCGCGACGGTTATACCGGCGATATTGATCTGATTATCGGCATCAAGCGCGATGGCAGCATCGCCGGAGTACGAGTGCTCAGCCACCGTGAAACACCGGGGCTTGGCGATCAGGTCGATTACAAGAAAAGCCAGTGGGTCGATGACTTTATCGGTCGCGCTCTGGGCAACCCCGATATTGAAAAGTGGAAAGTGAAAAAAGACGGCGGCGTATTTGACCAGTTTACCGGCGCCACGATCACGCCCCGCGCCGTCACCGCCAGTGTGCGCCGCGCACTGGAATTTTTTGCGGCCAACCGCAACATGTTGCTGGACGAAGCCGACAGCGAGGAACAAGACAATGAGTGATATCAGCTACCGCGAACTGTCTCTTAACGGCTTGTGGAAAAACAACCCCGCCATCGTTCAGCTGTTGGGCCTCTGTCCGCTGCTGGCGGTCACCGGCTCGGTGGTCAATGCACTGGGCATGGGGCTGGCGACGATCTTTGTACTGACCGTTTCCAACGCCAGTGTCTCGCTGATTCGCAATATCACCTCAGACGCTGTGCGCCTGCCTGCCTTTGTGATGATTATCGCCGCAGCGGTAACCTGCACAGAATTGCTGATGCAGGCGTTTGCCTACGAGCTGTTCCAGATTCTCGGTATCTTCCTGCCGCTGATAACCACCAACTGCGTGATCCTCGGCCGTGCCGATGCCTTCGCCAGCAAAAACCGGCTGCTGCCATCACTCTACGACGGCTTCATTATGGGGCTCGGTTTTTCCGCAGTTCTGCTGCTGCTCGGCGCCATCCGCGAGGTGATCGGCACCGGTCATATCTTCGCCAATATGGACCTGCTGTTTGGCGAAGGCGCCAAACACTGGCAGATCGTATTAGTGGAAGACTATAAAGCGGTGCTGGTAGCGATCCTACCGCCGGGAGCATTTATCTTTACCGGGCTCATCATCGCACTCAAAAACGTCATCGACGATGGCATCAAGAAGCGCGAAGCCGCACGCAAGACGGATGAAGCGCCAGCCAGCCGCCGTGTTCGTGTGACCGGTAATATCAGCTAAGTTAGCTCAGGCCGCGCACTGGCAGCAGTGCACCGTGCACACCAGACGCGGCCTCCGACAGCAGAAAACACATCACTTCCGCCAACTGCTCGGTCGAAACCCAGCGCGAAAAATCGGCCTCTGGCATTGCTTCACGATTGGCTGGCGTGTCGATCGTGCTGGGCAGTACCGCATTAATATTGATGCCCCGCTCGCGATACTCCGCCGACAGACTTTCGGTCAAATGCATGACCGACGCTTTGGACGCACCGTAAGCGCTCATCTGCGCCTGCCCCTGCAGAGCGCCAATCGCACCGACATTGACAATGGCACCACGCCCCTGCGCCAACATACCGGGCAGCACCGCCGCTGTGGCATTGCGCAGTGTGTCCACGTTCATGGTCTGCATCCGCTGCCAGGTCGCAGTGGCAGCGTCCACATCAAAGTCGCCCATGGCAAAGCCACCAGCAACGTTACACAAGCCATCAACCACGGCGATTTCCTGAAATGCGCGCTGTACCGCCTGCCGATCGCTCAGATCCACCGCAATGGCATCGGCCGTGGCCGCGCGACGACACAGCGAGATCACCTTCGCGCCATGCGCCCTTGCCCTCGCAACCGTAGCCTGACCAAGCGCGCCGCTGGCACCGGTCACCACAATACGCTTTCCCTGAAGTAGCATTGTCTTATCCCTGCAAATCGAAAAGTAGATGCTGGCTCAAATCCCCGAGCAGATCCACATGCATTTCCCGCCGCACGAAGTGCCATCCTTCATCGGACTGCTTGAACTGATCGTGATAGCGACCGCTGATGATCGCCTGTAACGGCAGCGCGTCGGTCGCCTGAAATACGGTATAACAGGCGCGAGAAGAGGCGATATTCGCTTCGGCATCGACCTCGATGATGGCATTGCTGATTACATGCCGGGTTTTCGGGGTGCCGGTATCCGAATACAGACGGGTGGAGCTGCGGTACATCGCCTCAACTTCATCGACACCCCGAAACACCGTGTTGTGTGCCGGGGCATAGATTTCCCCCTGACGGAACAATTGCGCAAGCGACTTAAAATCGCCACGGTCTATCAACTCGGCGTAACGATAAAGCAGGTTTTCGATTTCCCGTGCAGCGTCCATACGTGCGCTCTCTTGCTGTTATTGTTGAGCGGTCACTACACGCAATCCGGGCGAACAGGTCAAGGGGGCGCCCTCATCACCGCGCCTGCGGTTTAAAGGGAAAAACCCCGGCGATCAACAAGCCTGCAACATCATTCGATAGCGGCCTGGCGCCTGGCCGTACCAGCGTTTAAATGCCTTCTGAAAAGCACTCTGGTCACTGAAACCCAGCTCAGCAGAAATCTCCAGAAGACCGAGTTCACTGCGTGAAATTAATCCGAGAGAACGCTCTTTGCGCGCTTCATCCACCAGGCTTTTATAGCTCGTTTCCGTATTATTCAAGCGGCGCTGCAAGGTGCGCGGCGCTATCCCCAGCTGCGCGGACACTTCTTCCAAACGCGGCACGCCCTCCGCCAGCTGATTGACGATGCAATCCCGCACCTCTTTGATAATACGGTCTTCAAAATGGAGGTTGGACAGCTCGATCAACGCCGCCTGCTCCAGAGATTTGTGAATCGTAGGGTGCGGATAGCGAGTGGGTTGATCGAGGAAAGCCTTGCTGAAATGCACGGCATTAATCTTACGAGAGAAGTGCACCGGCGCCTCAAACAGTCGTGCTAGCTCCTGAGCATTGCCATCGTCCGGGTGAGAGAAATGCACTTCGCGGAAATCGCAGCCCTTTTCCAGCAGCGGTTTATTCACGCGGTACCAATTGGCAAAAAAGAATTCCACGAGCTGACGGGACACTTGCTGGCGCGGCGCCAGTTGCCAGCTAAGGCAGATGGTTTTGCTGTCGATCTCACTCAGCACCATGTCGCCCTGATCGATCAATAAGCGCGAAAAGCGCTGCATCGATTCCACCGCCTGACGGGTATTGGCGGCGCTCATTCCCAGATAATTCACCATGCCCCAAGGGCTTCGGGAACAATGCGTTCCGGCTCGCGCCCCAAGGCAAGGGTCATGCAGCAGCGTGCTGCCCGCATCCAGCGTCATCTCAAACAGCCGCAGTGGCACACGCCCCTGATCACTCAGGTGGGCCAGCGGATTCAAGCGCAGCAGCGAGTGAAGCTGCCGCTGGGTTACGCCCTGTCCGTATAAATATTCGAGAAGATTATCGAGGTACTCTTTGCATACTGTCGGTGTGCGCATGGCAACATCCCCCGGCTTGCATGGCAGTGCCCCATCGGCCCACTGCATTATTGTTATGGTTTCACAAACGCTCATGCCCGCATTTGCAGTGGTTCCAGACTAGCAAGATTCCCCGCCCACTTGTCCCCCCGCGCCACGGAAAGTATTATCATTAGTGACCGCCACTTTCTATCATTACCGGCCATAGCTGATCATTTCCTGTGCAACTTATTGAAATAGAGCAACTCGGCACCCGCCTCCTCAGAGTGCTGTGGCGCGTATTGCAAAGTCGTTACCCGGCGGTGGATTGCGCCGAGCTGGGCCGGCGCTGCCAGCTCACCGAGCAATGGTGGCAACACTACAGTGCCAACCCGCTGGCAGATGCATTGATCCTGTTGCAGGAGCTCCGTCGCAGCGAGGCACCCGAAATCGCACTGGAGCTCGGCGACTTGGCTCAGCTCAGCGATCTCGGCCTGCTGGGCTACGCCATGCTGACCTCGCCGAGTTGCGAACAGGCCACCATGATCAGCTGCCACGCCTTCAGCGAAGTGAGCTTTCTGGTGCAAGTGCAACTTGAAACCGGTCCAGAGCAGTCCCGCGTATTTTTTCACCTCACCGACAACGCCTTGCCCATTCAGGCATTGCTGATGGAACTGTGCAGCGTCGCGGCCTGGCGCTATATACAGGCGATTCTTCCAGAGGGACGCGCCGCGGTGCCCGACCGGCTTGAACTGAGCATCAGCGCGCCTGCCCACCACTCACGCTATCGGGAAATGCTGGGCTGCGACGTTATTTTCGACGCTCCGCGCAATGTCATCATGCTGCCCACCGCCTGGCTAAAACGCCGCATTCCCAGCGGTAACGAACAAGCGGCTGCCGACTGTGCCCGTCAGGTACAACGCTTGCTGGGAGAAAGCTACCGCAGCGCCAGCATCGTGCAGCGGGTAAAGCGGCTGCTGATGTCGCGTCCCCATGACACGGCCTTTCAATTAGACAACACAGCTCAACTGCTGAATATGAGCCCTCGCAGTCTGCGCCGTCATCTCGAAAATGCCGGGGTCAATTTCCGGCGACTGTGCCTGGAAGTCCGCATGGAATTGGCAAAGGAATACCTGACCAGCACCGGGCTCAGCCTCAAGGAAATTGCCTTTCAGCTAGGTTACACCCACCCCAATAACTTCAACCGGGCGTTCAGCGACTACTATGCGGTTTCCCCCCGGCGTATGCGCCAGAACAGTGGTCGGGAAGAGCCCGTGGCGCCCGCTAACCAAGCTGGCGCGCCGCGCCGCTAAAGCCCATCACAAAGGCTGGCACAATCGGTTTAGCACTCGCCCCTGCCGCGAGTTATTGCGATACTTGCCACCACCATAATGCGATCCGCCACAAGGGCTGACTATGACAGTTGCAGACAACACCCCCATTCTCGTTGGCGTTGGCCAGCGTACCTTTCGAGACAGCGGCCACCGGGAACGCACTCCCGTCGATGCACTGCAATGTGCGATTGAGCTGGCGATGGAAGACAGTGGTGCCTACAAAGCACTGCAAGGCGCTATTGACGTCCTGATCACCGAGCCCAGCCTGCTGGAGGTCACTCCGGAACTGGCGGCCCTGCTACCACAGTATCCGTCCATTGAACTGGCCAAGCGGCTCGGCTTCGACAGCCGCTGCCTCAAAGCCCCCGAAGGCGGCAACGGGCCGCAGATGCTGGTCAACCATTTCGCCCAACAACTGCATGAAGGCAAAGCCCGCGCGGTTGCCATTGCCGGCGGCGAACTGAGCGCCAGTCTGCGTGCATTGCTCGGCAACGGGCACGACATCAGTCACTGGCCAAAGGCCGAGCCGGGACAATGCGACGAACCCTGGCCCAATCGCGACGGCGCCAATGCCGAAGAGCACCGCCACAATCTGTGGCTGCCCACTCACATGTACCCGCTGTTTGAAAACGCACTGCGCCACCGCTACGGCCACACGCTGGAACAGCACCTCGCGCATATCGGCCGCATTATGGAAGGCCTTAGCCATACCGCCTGTGAAAACCCGGATGCCTGGTCTTACCAGCGCCCCCGCGATGCCTCGACGCTGATGAGCTTTGGCGACAGCAGCCCCTATCTGGCCTTTCCGTACAACCGCTATCTCTGCGCGCAGATGAACGTCGACATGGCTGCCGCCGTCATTCTTACCACGGTAGGTACTGCCCGTGAGCTTGGCATTGCCAGCGACCGCTGGATTTATCTGCACGGCTGCGCTGACGCCAATGAAGTGTGGTATGTCTCGGAGCGCGAAGACCTGTCCCGTTCAAGCTCCATTGAAATCGCGGGTAAGGCGGCGTTGCAACGCGCGGGTTGTGATATCGATGACATCGCCATCATGGATTTGTATAGCTGCTTCCCCTGCGCCGTCGAACTCGCCTGCGACGCCCTGTCGATCGACCCCTTTGGCGACCGTGCCCTGAGCCTGACCGGCGGTCTGCCCTACTTCGGCGGCCCCGGCCACAGTTACAGCCTGCACGCGATTACGACGATCGTTCAGCAACTGCGCGAACGGCCAGAGGACCGCGGCCTGATTACCGCGAACGGCTGGTACATGACCAAGCAGTCCATCGGCGTGTACAGCGCCACACCGCCCAGTTCAGCGTGGCAGCGCGGCGATGACCGCGAGCTTCAGGCACGTATCGACAATGCCCCTCACCCTCAGGTTGAGGCTGCCCCGGAAGGCGCGGCACGTGTCGACAGCTATACCGTTGTGTGCAACAAGGGCGTTCCCGATCAGGGCATTATCGTCGGCCGACTGGACAGCGGCGCACGGTTCATCGCCCACACTGAGCAGGACGAGACCCTGTTCAAGCAGCTACTCAGCGAAGATGTGATTGGGCAGCGCGGCCAGGTAAGTGCCGGGGAAACGCACAATCTGTTCCGCTTCGACTGAGCGAAGTGGCTCTCGAAAATATATCCTGCAAACATATCGCGCCAACACAGCCCGCAAACAAAAGAGGCCCCGGCAAAGGGGCCTTTTTAATTCCGCTCAGACTCAGCGACTGGCAGCAATCACCCTGTCGGGATCGTGGGTAATAATCGCCACAATCCCCCAGCCGCTATCCGCCTCGCGATACAAGGTGTAGCTCGCAGCGATTTCTTCCAACAAACGGTCATCAGCCTTCAGGCGATGGTAGCGGGCACTCACCAGGGCAATATCATCCGCCAGTTCGTGTACATGGATATCCTGAATTTCTGAATGGGAAAATCCCGCCGCTGCCAAATCCGACAAGCCGACCGACAACATTTGCACCAGCTCATCCGGGGCATTGATAGACAAGCGCAAACCGCTGGCCATCAGCGAGGCCGGGAAGTGGAAATAACGCGGCATGGCCGATGCATTCCCGGGACGGAATGCACGGCAATACTCATGCATAAATGCCGATACCTCTGACTCAGACACTATCCTTCCCCTCGCAAATCACAGTAAAAAGTTACCCGCTCAAGCCAAGGCCTCTGCAGTTGCAGCACCCGGCAGCAGTTGCCGCAAAATATCCTGGCATTCGGCGCGGCTCATCAGTACAGGCACAGGATAGCTGGCTCCCTCCTTGACCGCATCGGCGGCAATCGCGGAAATATCCGCCTCTCGCAGGCTGTCGAGCTGAGAGGGAATATCCAGACGGCGATTCATCGCCTCTACCGCATCGATGAATTTGTCGGCTGCCAGAGCATCGCTGTCGCCGACCGCAGCCGCACCGATCAGGCGCCCCAGTTCTGCCAGAGGCGCTTGCGCGGCTGCCGCAGAAAACCGCAGCACGGCGGGCATGACCAAGGCGTTCGCCAGACCGTGCGGCGTGCTGTAATGACGCCCTAGCTGATGCGCAATCGCGTGGACATTGCCGACACTGGCACTGTTGATCGCCATCCCCGCATAGTAAGCCGCCAGTGCCATTTGTTCCCGGGCATCGGCATCGCTTCCATCTTGATACGCACGAGGCAGATACTGAAAAATCATCGATACCGCAGCGCGGCTGTATGCATTACTGCTGTCTGAGCCCCACAAGCTGATGTAGGTCTCGATGGCGTGGGTCAGCGCATCCATGCCCGTCGCGGCGGTAATCGGCTTGGGCATCCCCAACAGCAGCTCGGCATCCAGCGCTACGGCCAGAGGCAGCAGCTTGGGATCGGCGATAAAACATTTTTCGTGCGTCGCGGGATCGGAGACCACCGCCGCAATGGTTGCCTCGGAGCCGGTGCCGGAGGTCGTGGGCAGTGCAAACAGTGGCAATGGCGTCTTCTTCACCTTGAAGTAGCCAACCATCTTGCGCGGATCATCGCCGTTGCTGAAGCTACTCACCAACGTTTTGGCGCAATCAATTGACGAGCCGCCGCCAATCGCCAGCACCGCATCACAGTTGTGCTGACGGCACATAGCCAGCCCTTCCTCAACCATGGCAAACGTCGGGTCCGGCAAAATGCCATCGTAAACCGTGCAGTTCACCCCTTCGGCCTCCAGCGCATCGATGGCGCGCTGTACAATCCCCAAGGCCACCAGAGGCCCGTCACTGACGATCAGTACTCGGCTGTAGCCCTGCCGGGCAATATGTCGACACAGTTGCTTCGTACTGCCAGCGCCACTGAAGGTCATATAGGCCAGCGACGGCATCAGCTTGAAAGGAATGGCGATTAACGCCAGATAAAGGCGATGTAGTGCCGTGCGAATCAATTTACTCACAACCAGACTCCTTACCGTCAGGCGTTCTCTGCCGTGTACTTAGGCACAATGCTGGCACGCAGCTCTTTTTTGAGGATTTTGCCACTGGGATTTCGCGGCAGCATATCGACGTATTCGAGATGCTTGGGCACCTTGAAGCCAGCCAGCGTTTTGCGGCAGTGGATCGTCAGTTCTTCCAGCGAGATCCGGCCCTGATCACCGGCGACCAGCACCGCCAAGGGCACCTCGCCCCAGGTTTCATCCGGCACACCAATCACCGCCGCATCGGCAATGGCCGGATGCGACATCAGCGTGTTCTCCACTTCGGCGGGATAGATATTTTCGCCGCCGGAAATCACCAGATCTTTCACGCGGTCTTTGATGTACAGATACCCTTCGTCATCCAGGTAGCCCGCGTCACCGGTATGCAGCCAACCGTCGACCACCGTCTTGGCCGTTGCTTCTTCACGCTTCCAGTAGCCTTTCATCACCTGAGGGCCACGCGCCAGAATTTCGCCAATCTCTCCGGTGGGCAGTGTCTTGCCCTGGTCATCCACAATCCGCAGCTCGGTAGCAAACACCGGCCGCCCGCAGGAGCGCAGCAGTTCCGGCTTGCTCTCCAGCGCACGCATATGGTCATCGTGTGTAAGGAAGGTCAATGCTGTGGTCGCCTCGGTCTGACCGTAGCCCTGATAGAACTCACAATCAAAAACCTCAAGGCAACGCGTCAGCAGATCGACAGAAATAGGCGATGCGCCGTAATTCATCCAGTTCAGATTCGGGAAGCTGTAGCTATCGATGTCGGGAACGCAGGCCAGCGCAAACTGGAGCATCACCGGCACCACCGACAGGTAATTGATATTGTCGTCGCGCAGGGTGTCCACCATCGCCACCGGGTCAAAGTCCCGGTGAATAATCAGCGAGCTGCCGTAATAGATCGCCATCAGCGCGCCAACCAGCCCCAGCGCATGGAAAGTCGGGGCAATCAGCAGAGAGCGATCCCCCGCCCGCGGCGCCCGACCGGTGGTCAGCGGCGCCTGCACGCTGTTGCAGATCACATTGTGGTGAGTCAGCAAGGTGCCCTTGGGCAGTCCCGTCGTGCCACTGGTATACATCTGAAACAGCACGTCGTCAGCGCGGATCGCCACATCGACCGGCTCACCCACACCCTCAAGCCAAGCTGACAGCGAGGGGGCGCCATCGAGGTCACCCACGACAGACACCTGCGGTTTCTTCGCTAGAAAGGGACCGATCAAGGGCGCGAATTCGCCGTCCACGAACAGCAGCTTCACCTCGGCATCCTCGGCTATAAACCCCACTTCGTCCGCCGTTAGCCGATAGTTAATGCCCACCGGCACCATGCCTGCGCGCGCGCAGCCAAAGAATACCAGCAGGTTATCCAGCGAGTTTTTGCAGAGAATCGCCACACGATCACCCCCGCCCAAGCCTTCTCGCTGCAAGGCAGCGGCCACATGGCCAGCGCGTTGCCAAGCCTCGGCGTAAGTCAGGCTTTGCAGGCCGTCGCTGCCAAATAGCTGACGGGGCCGCATGCGCACCTGAAAGGACAGATAATCAAGATAGCTTTCGAACATTCACTGGCTCCTGTCGTGCATTATTGTTGTAAAGCCAAGGCGGAGACGCGTTACGCCACATCTCCGTAGCGCAGCTCGGCAAACCGCCGACGCTGCCAGGCGCTGTCGCCAAACAGACTGTCGATGACCATCAATCGCTTGAGGTAATCACCCACACTCAACTCTTCGGTCACGCCCATCCCCCCGTGCAGTTGCACGGCTTCTTCCGCGACACTACGGCCCAGTTTGCCGACCATGCTCTTCAGCGCGGCAATATCCATGGCCGCCTGCGGCTCACCCGCGCTGTGTGAGCACAGGGCTCGCACCAACAGCGAACGACACTGCTGGGTCGCGGTATACATATCCACCATGCGGTGCTGCAGGGCCTGGAACTTGCCAATAGGCTGACCGAACTGCTTGCGGGTATTGCTGTACTCCACGGTCGCTTTCAACAGCGTTTCCATCGCGCCGAGTCCCTGCGCGGCCACGGCGATGGTCGCCTCGTCGATCACCCGCTGAATCAGCGCAAGGCTGTCTGCAGGCTCACAAACCAGACTGTCAGTCGCCAGCGTCAGCTGATCAAAACGCAGGTTGGCCACCGCCTGCCCATCCATCAACTGGAAGGCCTCGCGGCTAAGCCCGGCGCTGTCTGCGGGAACGGCAAACAGTGCCAGCGCATCCTCCAGCCACGCGGTGACCAAAATCACATCGGCGGCCATGCCATTGAGCACCAGAGATTTGCTGCCGTTCAGAACAAACCCCTCACCCTGCCGTTCGGCCCGGCTGTCGATCGCCGTTAGCTGATGCCGACTGCGACGCTCCAAATACGCAAAAGCCGCCTGACACTGGCCGGACAAAATCTCTTCAAGGTAGCGAGCTTGCAGCGTCGCATTGTTGCCACCGGAAAGCAGTTGGGCGCCCAGCAGTACGGTTCCCAAGTAGGGCTCAACAACCGCTGCCCGGCCAAATGCCTCCATTAACAGAGAGGTATCCACCACACTGCCACCGTAACCACCCAATGCTTCCGGCAAGGGCACGGTCAGCCAACCCAGCTCGGCAAAGTCCGACCAGACAGCCGTGCTGAAGCCCGCTTCCGCGTTCATGTAGCCGCGGCGCTGCTCGCTGCTGTAGCGCTCCAGCATGTATTTATCGACACTGTCTTTCAGCAGCTGCTGCTCATCACTTAATGAAAAATCCATGGCGCGCTCCTACAGTCCCAGGCCGAATTTGGCGATGATGTTTTTCTGTACTTCATTACTGCCGCCATAAATGGTGCAGGCGCGGCCATACATATACTCCCGACGACTGCGGTCGCCGAAGGCATGCCCCACCTCATGCTCGGTGGGCAGCACGCTGCCGTAGAGCCCGGCCACATCAAACTGCAGACTTTGTGCGGCCTGTTGCAGCTCGGTGCCCTTCAGTTTGAGCAGTGACGACTCCATGCCCGGCGCGCCGCCCTGCGCCACGGTCGCCAGCACACGCAACTCGGTGTACTCCAGCGCCATCAACTCCATCTCAATATCGGCCATACGCGCCTGAAACACCGGGTCATCCAGCAGGCGGCTGCCATCATCATTTTCCTCCGCCGCAAAGCGACGCACCTTGCTGAGCACCTGCTTGCAGTAGGCAATGCC
The DNA here is from genome assembly GCF_000420325.1 of Spongiibacter tropicus DSM 19543. Taxonomy (NCBI): domain Bacteria; kingdom Pseudomonadati; phylum Pseudomonadota; class Gammaproteobacteria; order Cellvibrionales; family Spongiibacteraceae; genus Spongiibacter; species Spongiibacter tropicus. The sequence goes on from NZ_ATUS01000001.1 coordinate 791,161, forward strand.
CGACAGCGCGGTGCGCTCATGGCTGAGCAGTGCTTTGGCGTAGGTCCAGCCCTGATTTTCCTCGCCGATGCGATTGGCCACCGGCACCCGCACATTGTCGAAACTGACTTCGTTGAGGTGATGCTCACCGTCAATGGCAATAATCGGCGACACGGTGATGCCCGGGGTTCGCATATCGATCAGCAGAAAGCTGATGCCCTGCTGGGGCTTGCCGCTGTTATCGGTACGCACCAGGGCGAAAATCCAGTCAGCGTATTGGGCGTAGGTGGTCCAGATTTTGGTGCCGTTGATGATGTAGTCGTCACCATCGCGCTCGGCGCGGGTTTGCAAACCGGCAAGGTCCGAGCCCGCGCCGGGTTCTGAATAGCCCTGGCACCACCAGGTGTCCCCGGTCAGGATGCCGGGAAGAAAACGCTGTTTTTGCTCGTCGTTGCCGAAGGTGTAAATCACCGGCCCGACCATTTTCAGACCAAACGGCGGCACATCCGGCGCGCCGACCTCGGCCAGCGCACTGTCGAAAATATACTTCTGCGTATCCGTCCAGCCGCAGCCGCCGTGCTCAACGGGCCAGCCGGGCGCAACCCAACCTTTGTCGTAGCGCTTTTTCTGCCACTCAATGGTCGCGGTCTTGAAGGTCTTGGGGTTGTGAATCCGAGCGGCAAGTTGCTCGTCAAAATTGTCTCGAAGGAAGACTCTGACCTCGTCACGAAAGGCCAATTCTTCGGGGGAAAACGTCGCGTGCATAGCATTCTCTCTTATTATGGGAGGCAAGCTTTGAGCCTGAAGTCAGGCTATCAGATACACCTCCTGCAGCTAGGTCATTGGGCGCCGTTTGCTGGCTGCGCCCGACGACAATGTCAGGCGCAGCCGATGGATGCAAACTCAGCGTGGCTGCATGCGAATGCCGCCATCCATACGAATGACTTCGGCATTGAGGTAATCGTTGCTGATAATGTGCATCGCCAGACTGGCGATTTCTTCGGGCAGGCCGAGACGCTTGGGATTCAGCACCGATGCCGCCAGCGACTGACGCGCCTCTTCCGGCAGGGTCGCCAGCAGCGGGGTGTCGATCAGGCCGGGCGCAATCGTGTTAACACGAATACCGTAGCTAGCCAGATCGCGGGCAATGGGCAGAGTCATGCCGACCACACCACCTTTACTGGCGCTGTAAGCCGCCTGACCAATCTGGCCATCGAACGCCGCCACAGAGGCCGTATTGATGATCACACCACGACCACCGAAATCATCCAGCGGATCCTGCTTGCTCATCACTTCCGCCGCCAGACGCAGCACGTTAAAGGTGCCGATCAGGTTAACGTCGACGACACGCTTGAACTGATCCAGCGGAAAAGCGCCATTTTTGCTGACGGTTTTTATCGCATTGCCAATACCGGCGAAGTTACAGCAAATGTGAATCGCCCCGAACTTGGCCAGCGTGGCATCCACCGCCGCCTGCACCGACGCCTCGTCGGCAACATTGGTCGCCGCGAACAGGCAGTTATCTGCGCCCAGCTCGGCAACCAGTGCGTTACCCAGACCTTCGTTCATGTCCAGAATCGCCACCTTGCCGCCAGCGGCAACAATCATTTCTACCGTAGCACGCCCCAGCCCTGATGCGCCGCCAGTAACCAGCGCAACTTTTCCATTTACATCCATTGTGTGCTCCTCAATTTATCATTAATGGTTTCGGTAACAGCCACTCAAGTCCGGTCGATATACGGCGCGAACTTGTCAGAAAACAGATCCCGGGCAATGATCAGCTTCATCACCTCGGAGGTCCCGGCAAAAATGCGGGTAATGCGCGCATCGGTGTACATGCGGGAAATCGGATACTCATCCATATACCCGGCACCGCCGTGCAACTGCACGCCTTCATCAACCATTCGGCACAGCACCTCACTGGTATAAAGTTTCGCCTTGGCCGCATCTTCGGCGGTCAGCTTGCCTTCGTTATGCACCGCTACGCACTGATCAACGTATGCCTGTGCCACATCGATTTCTGTGCGCAGATCGGCCATTTGGAACTGCGTGTTCTGCATTGCCGACAGCGGCTTGCCAAACACTTTGCGCTCCATAACAAAGTCACGGGTCACCTCAAAGGCCTTCTGAGCGGCCGCCAGGAAACCCACCGCGCCAATCAGACGCTCCTCCGCCAAGCCCTGCATCAGGTAAACAAAGCCCAGAGTCGGGTCGCCCAACACGTTTTCTTTGGGAACCTGTACGTCGTTGAAGAACAGCTCGGCGGTGTCCTGTGCCTTCATACCCATTTTCTTCAGATTGCGGCCGCGCTCAAAACCTTCCATGCCGCGCTCAACCAGGAACAGCCCCATCGCATGCGGGTTATTTTCGGGATCGGTTTTCGCCGCGACGACCACCAGATCCGCATTGATGCCGTTACTGATATACGTCTTGGCGCCGTTAAGCAGCCAGTGGTCACCCATGTCTTTTGCGGTAGCGCGCATACCCGCCAGATCCGACCCGGCGTCCGGCTCAGTCATCGCAACGGCCAGAATGCACTCGCCGCTCACGCACTTGGGCAGAAAGCGCGCTTTCTGTTCGTCGCTGCCAAACCGGTCAAGGTAGGGGCCGACCAAACGGCTGTGCAGGGTATTGGTCCAGTCACCCGCATAGACATTCGCCGTTTCCTCGATAATGATCTGCTCAAAACGGAAGTCGTGGTCACCCATACCGCCGTACTGCTCGTCCGGCCAGATCATCAGAAAACCCTGCTCACCCGCCTTGGTGTACGCCTCGCGATCCACAATGCCCTGCTCGCGCCAGCGCTCTACATTCGGCGCAATTTCCTTTTCCAGAAACTTGCGATACGCCGCGCGGAACATCTGCTGTTCTTCGGTGAAATTTCTCGGAAGCATAGTCAGTCTCTCATCAGTGACCGGGCTGCAAGCGCCCGATAATTTGTTGTTATCACAGCCGCCCTTGATGACGACCCGGTTATTCCGGCGACAAGCATCGCTCTCCTGCCACATAAGCGGCAATGATTCGCCGTGACATACAATTGACATTTTCTTACAAAAAATTTCAGAACAAGCGTGCTGGCGCGACCTGACTACGGTCGTCGCTCAATGACTAGACGCCATTGAGCGACTGACCTACTGTTTTCAAAAAAATCGAATGGAATCGCCGCTAGCTCCCTAACGGCGGCCAACAGCAGGTGAAGCATGAGCAGCCCAAGCATCAACTACAGCGACTACCCACGACGCCCGAACAAAAATCTGACCCATATCCCCGGTGACAGCGGTCTGCCACTGTTCGGCCAAACCTTCCACTTTCTGCGGGATTATCGCGGTCTGGTGGAGCAGCGCTACCGCCGCTTCGGGCTGATCTCTCGCGGCAATACCCTGCTCCAGCACAACCTGATGCTGCTCGGCCCCGAAGCCAATGAAATCGTGCTGAAAAACAGCGAGGGGCAGTTCTCCAGCCGCCTCGCCTGGAACCCGCTGCTCGACCGCCTGTTCCCCGATGGCCTGATGCTCAAAGACGCCGACGCCCACCGTTACGACCGGAAAATCCTGCAAAGCGCGTTTAAGAAAAGTGCCATTGAGGGCTACCTCGACACCATGAACCCGCATCTGGAGCGCGGGCTGACGGCGTGGCCACAGAACAAATCCTTCTTCTTTCAGCACGCCGTCAAACAGCTACTACTGGAAGTGGCCGCCGAAGTCTTTTTGGGTGTGGAAATGGGCGATGAAGCCAGCAGCGTGAACACCGCCTTCGTCGACACCATGCTCGCCTCCATGGCCGTCTTCAAAATTCCGGTGCCGGGCACTCTCTGGTATCGCGGCCTGAAAGGCCGGAAACACCTCGAAGATTTCGTCATGACGCATATTGCCGCCAAGCGCGAAACCGAAGCGCAGGACATCTTCTCGCAGATCTGCCACGCCACCGACGAAGACGGCAATGTGTTCTCCGACAGCGCGGTACGCGACCATATTATTTTCCTGTTATTCGCCGCCCACGACACCACCACCAGCACGCTCTGCTCCATCGTCTATGCGCTGGCGAAACACCCCGAGTGGCAACAGCGCCTGCGCGAGGAATACCAGAGTCTGGGCACAGCATCACTGAGCTACGACGACCTCTCCAAGCTGGAAGACACCAAGCTGGTGTTCAAGGAAGCACTGCGCATGTACCCGCCGGTTCCGGCCATCCCCCGGCGCACCGTCAAAGACATGGAGCTGTTCGGCTACCACATCCCCAAAAACACCTCGGTTGGCCTGTCGCCATTGTTCACCCACTACATGGAGGAATACTGGAGCAACCCCACACAGTTTGACCCCGAGCGTTTCTCCAAGGCCCGCGCCGAAGACAAAAAGCACTTCTTCCAGTGGATTCCTTTTGGCGGTGGCGCGCACAAATGCCTCGGCCTCAATTTTGCCGAAGTGCAAACCAAGCTCTTCCTGTTCCACCTGCTCACGCGCTACAACATCAGCGTCAAAGCGGGCTACGAAATGCCGAGGAGCTGGGTGCCGCTGATCTTCCCCGCCGATGGTCTGCCCGTCACCTTCACGCCGCTGTAGGCCGCATTACCGCCGCACTGTGACTTATCCCAACGACGCTAGGTACTAGACCGCATTCTCGCCATCGCCGCAGCCGCCGATACTGACCCAGTATTGGCGTGTATGTTGAGTTACCACCTTGAGCCTAATAAAAATCGATCCGGTTGATGGCATACAGCGCGGCGAGTTCTACACCATTTTCGAACCACAAATCCATTTAAGCACAGGGGAAGTCACCGGATTTGAGGCGCTCGCGCGCTGGCATAGTCCTGAATACGGCAACATTTCTCCCGCCCGATTCATTCCCATGCTGGAAGAATCCGGGCAGACCTATCTGCTGACACGGCTCGTCCTGGCGCAAACACTCGACGCCCGCGACCAGCTTTACCAGCACGGCTTTACCGGCCAGCTCTCCATTAATATCTCGCCACAGGATCTGGAAGACAGCCACTTCGCCCGCGATGTCGCGATCGCGCTGGAGAAGTCCGCATGCCTCAGTCTGGGTCTGACTTTCGAAGTGACAGAATCCGCCAGCATCGACGACATGGTGCCCAAAGCCAATCTCACCGAGCTGTTCAGAATGGGGATCAAGCTAAGCATCGACGACTTCTGGACGGGGTTCTCCACGCTGGACCGTGCCAAGCTCAACGTCTTCAGCGAAGTCAAAATCGACCACAGCATTGTCAGCCACGCCCTCGATGATCGCGTCAGTCTCGCCGGCGTCTCTTCCATTATTCACCTCGCCCACAATCTCGGCTGGGACTGCGTTGTGGAAGGGATCGAATCGCTGCACATGCAGAATATGATGGTGAATCTCGGCGCGCAGCGTGCACAGGGCTACCTGTACAGTCGCGGCATCGACCGCAGCCAACTGCTGGACTGGTATCAGAGCAACCGCTTTCTCGGCGCGGCCCCACACGATGCGATGCCCAGCTTCAAGTCCGACTACTTTACCCACGACGAGCGCCTGTTTCTGGCACAGAAACACAACCCGGTCTGGGTCTGGGATTTTGACGACAGAACCATCAGTTGGGCCAACAATGCCGCATTGGCCTTCTGGGAAGTCTCTTCACTGACGGAGCTGCAAGCCCGCGACTTTGAAGATATGAGCAATGATGTGCGTATTCGCCTGCAAAGCATGCGCTTGCGCTTCGACAGCGGTGAGCGGGAAGTCAACACCTCGTGGACCTTCTATCCCAACGGCAATCCCAAGCATGCCTTCTGTGTAATGAGTTACCGCAAAGACCGGGGCAGCCAGCACGACTTGCTGATCAACGAATGCTTTGAAGGCTTTACCCAGCTCAAAAGCCAGGACCGCTTTATCGACCCGAGCATCAACATCCCCGTCCCCTTTCTGAAAGCCACCACCCACGGCGACATCATCCAGCTCAACCGGCATGCCCACTTGCTACTGGCAGAAAACGACATCGGCAGCCTCGCCGACCTCCTTCAGCGCGGGCTGGTACTGCCCGACGAGGACAGCGCACCGGCCACCTGCTATGGCCAGATCAAACTCATCTACCAGGGGCAGGAAAAATCCTTTGCCGTTGCCTGCGACCTGACGCGCATTGCCAGCATCAACGGACGCGGCTACGCCGTGGTATTTACTCCGATCAACAACGAAACAGGGGATGGCAGGGGTTGAGAACCGCTCAGACCTCGCCTAACTGCCGAATATCCTCCCGGTCGACCTCGCGCCCCAGTATCCGCTTGTAGGCGATCAGATCCGCCTTATCCATGATCCTCACCCTGCGACCGTAAACAGGAAGGGTTTGATAGCGCGTAAAATTCAGCACCTTGCTATGCCATTCTCCGGAACTCGCTTCCCTGATTCGGCAGTTCCTGTCACTGCCAACCTCCACAAGCTGATCGCCAAATGAAAACTGCAGATAAACCAAATCCCATTGCTCACCCCTGTGGTGAGCCGGACCAAAGCTCAGATACTCGCGCCCCATCGCCGCAATCCCCTCGATAAACGCATCGGGCACACGGACTGATAACGCCCCGCTAAACGGCGAGCGTTAGCGAGTCCGGTGGAGGCCACGTTTTTAGTGGCCGGAACGCATTTGAGCGGCTTGTTAAGCAGGGCTTGAACCGAGAGCGTAGAACCCATAAAAAGCCGTTAATATAAGAGGAATTAGAATTCTGTTTATAACCAGAACCTTAGTTACCTTACCAAAAACATTTAGTCTATTTGCTGATTCTTCGGGATACTTAGCAAAAAACCAATTTAGAATACGGGCTCTCATAAAGCCCATTATCTCGTTAGAGAAAAACAGTACCCAGAAAACGCCGGGTATGGCTTTTACTAAAAACGACGCCATATCATCTAGGCTTTCAGAAAACCAAAAAACAGACAGCATGGTATATGTAGCAATATATATAACAGAAGACGTCACCAGTATGGAGACAGCCTCTTTTCTTGAGCTTTCTTTGGCCATTCTTCTCATGATAGCTTGATACTTTTCCGGATCGTTTTCCTTGATCTCGTCCAGCTTAAGGTAATTACTTATATCAATCTCAGGCATTGGAAGCTGAACTAATGCAATCAACCACGAAAGAAGTATTGCTGAAATAGACACCACCAAAACAAAGATATTTATATATTTGGCTGATGATGGGTTTGCAGCTATATCGTAAATCACATTTATTTGTATAAAAAAGGATCCTGCAATAAGAGTGAAAAACAGTAAAATCAGAATCACCCCTAAAGAAGCCATTAAGAATCCAGTGACGCCATGCCAAGATAGTGTTGGCTCCTTTGGATGACTGGGAAGCCAGTCAAAATATTCATCTATATATTTAAGCGAATAATACTTTCGGGCCTTTTCGTTTGGCGAGACCTTCTTAATACATTCTCCAATTAATGCTTTAATGTACTTTTGATACGCGCTATATACTGCCGATATTGGTGAAATTATAGAGGCTAATAGGAGAAGAAATTCCTTGTATTTCTCTAGGTTTTTAAAACCATATCCTAGAATTTCAAATTCAGATTCGGCAATATTCTGGGATGCATATAGTGAAACCATTAAGGCCGTATAAACTATTCCCAACTTTATAACTATGCCGGTAATCGCCTTTGATTTTGTTGCCAAGTCATTGATATAACTTTCACCAAAGTACTGCTCGAATATCTCGTCGTCACTTATTAAATCAGTGAACTCTTCAATTTTACGAGATAGAGGAGATTTCCATTTTATCTGACGTAATTTTGTGATTTCCTTTTCGCTCTCTGGCATATTCAAAATTGATTTCCTAAGTAATGGTGCTTTTTCTCGGAAATTTAACGCTACAGGTAAAAGGCGCAAGCGCGTTAGCGCGCAGCGTCCTTGTTGACCTGATGTTAGCTTTTCTTCTTGATTTCATTCGTGACAAACCTCACGAGATCCATATAAGGAGAAATTTCTTTATCGCTTATTCTCTTGGGGGAATGAACGAGTTCGTTTCTAAAACGCCTGAGCTTATCTATGTTGTTGATTAGGCTGGATTCAAAATGCTCTGACTTCTTCAACTGTTGCAGTGAGCCAAAGAACGTATTGTGCTCCGTTGCCTGCTGATTCATTGACACAATTTTATCTTCTATCTCTGACCACAGTGAGAGGAAATCGCCAATTTCACCAGGCTTAAGCTCTCTCTTTACATCCACTTCGATTTCTTTACATATGCTGTGAAATACATCTTGTTGCGGGTATAAGGCGGATTTTGGGATTATTTTGAAATCCTTTCCCCAGAACTTTTTTGAATTGGGAATTTGGAACTTGACCACCAGTCTTCGGTTGAAATCCAACTCCGATTTTGAGTCGTAATCATGCTCTATATCAGACGTTGCAGCCAAATACCCTTCTTGAAAGTAAGGCCGAAGCGCATCAGGCGGACATATGCTTAGGAGGCGAATGTTGATTAGATCATGCTCTGAGTTTATGGAGATCCGGTTGGTTATATATGGAAGCCCAAACACATAGATATAGGCATGATCATTTTCGTTTTCCAATTGTGCGAAAGAACACGCCACTCTTAGTGAGTGAGTAAAATCAATCAGTGGTGTACCACAGACTTCGTAGTGCTGAAGTATGCTCCATTGAATATATTTTTTTCTTTTTAGCTCCCCAGCTCCATCCTTTGTTCTCGCGCTGAGCAGTTCTACAAGCTTGCTTGAAGCTTGTCCTAATATATCAAATCGATGCTCTACTTCGCGCTTTAGAAGATAGTCTCCTCGATAAATAGAAGGGTAAAAAGTGGATTTATCGTTTTTATTCTTAAAATCGACACTTTGCCCCCTAAAGAACAGAAGATGGTCTTTGTTCAGGTAAGCGAGAGCGGCACAGTATTCAACTAGCTCTCTGTATGTATCGACTGGAAAACCATCACCAGAGGCCACATCTTTCTCGTCAACTATTGTGGCTAGTTTTCGTGTGATTTTTCCTTCAATACCTCTCATCTAACGTGTCCTTAATGAAGCTAACATTTTAATAACAAGCACGCTCGGTTTGCCCTGACGGGAATTTCGACAGATATCACGCAAGTCACTAAGAATCTTGAAGAAATTTTATAGCGACCAAGAAAACCCGCCCGAGAAACCGAGCGTGCGCATATATCTTGGAGAGGGGGTCTCATATGTCTTGCCTCATTGTCCCTATGTGGCTGTTTTGCTTGCGTTTTGTATTATTTATTCTGGATAAACGCGCATTCCATTGTGGAAAAACGAGCATAAATCTTGTTGGCAAAAAAATATACTGGCTATCTATACATTTTTTTTGTCATTCCCCTTTTTCTTCAGGTCGCTCAACATTCATAGCAGAAACAAAAAGGCCCTCTTGGAGAGGGCCTGGAATTCAACTGACTGTCAGCGGATTGGTTTACGCTGGATCAGAAGCGCAATACGCCTTCAACGGCGACGCTGCGCGGGGGATCGGTTGAGGCGAAGTGGGCACCGACAAACAGGGGCACGTCGTTGCCGTGCGAGGTGGTAATTTCGTTGGTCAGGTTTTTACCCAGCAGGGCGATTTCCCAGCCTTGTTTGAAGTGCATCAGCGACAGGCGGCTGTTGATTTTGTAGAAGGCGTCCTGCACGTCGGCTTCGTCGCGATCCTGCGTGGTGTAGTACTCGTCGGTGTAGTTCAGGTCGAGTTGCAGACGCAGTTCCATCACATCGCCAATCGGGTAGACATATTGGCCGGTCAGACTGGCGGTTACTTCCGGCGCGTAGTCGGTGCCCTCTCCCGACAGGTCCTGACGACAGTCGGGGTTGCCTGCGCGGAATGCGGCATCGGTTTGCACAGCGGTACAAGGGCCGTCTTTGAACGAGGTGAAGTAGGAGTCCAGCCAGGCCATTGAGGCGCCGACGGTCAGGCGCTCGCTGAGCGCCATGCGGAAGTCGGCCTCTACGCCTTGGGTGATCGATTCCGCGGCATTGCCCACCACATAGCCGGTCAGGGTGAAGTTACTCACCTGACGGTTGGCAAACTCGGTGTAGAACGCGGCGGCATTGAAGGTGGCGGCGCCGTCGAACAGGGTGGTTTTGACACCCAGCTCGAAGGTGTCGGCTTCTTCATCTTCGTAGGTAAAGGCGTCCTGACTGGCGGTGGTGTCGCTGGCGTTAAAGCCGCCATCTTTAAAGCCTTTGGCGTAGCGAAAGTAGCTCATCACGTCTTCGGTGGCATACCACTGAATATTGAATGCCGGGGAGACGTTATCCACGCTGCGCTCATTGGCAATGTCGTGGTTTTCCGAGTTGTTGAGCGCACCGGCAATAATCGCGTACAGCGGGTTGATGCTGCGCTCTTTGGAGCGGAACTGGGCCACGTCCAGATACTTGGTGGCTTCTTTATCGTCTTCACCCCAGCGCAGACCGAGTGTGGCGCTGAGGGTGTCGGTGATGTTCCAGGTGGCCTGCCCGAATACGGCGAGACTGTCGGTCGTCTGTTCGAACTCGGTGAAGGTCGCAAGCTGTGTAGGCAGCGACAGGCCCAGCAAAGTGCTTGGGATGCCCAGCGCGTTGAAGTCGAGGTTCAGCCACAGGGTGCTGTTGAGGTCCTGCTGGTGGGCGTAGACCCCCGCAATGTAGTCGACCCGCTCGCCCACTGAGCCCGCGATGCGGAATTCCTGGCTGATCTGGGTGAAGTCTTCGGTATTCTCTGTGCCGATAAACTCCAGGTCGGTGAAGTCGGCATCGAGATTGAAGACAAAATCGAAGTGGGAGTAGCCGGTGATACTGGTCAGCGTGACCGCGTCAGTGAGCGCATACTCCACGGTAAACACCGCCGCTTCGCTGTTGTTCTGCGTCAGCGCGGGTTGCCACTCGAACTGCTTGTCGGATTTGCGGCGGTCGAGTCGCCCGTCTTCGCGGGGGTCAATCTCGTCTTCCAGATTGAAGGACAGCAACGCAAACGGCAGGTTGATCGGCAAGCTGATCGGCAGCGAGATGTTGGACTGATAAAGGTTAAAGGTGCCGGTATTGTCGGTGAGCTGGAAGGTGGTGCCGTTAATGCCGAAGTCGGACTTCTCCAGCTTCAGGTTCATGTCCAGCTTGTCGGTGGCGTCCCAACGCAGCGCCAGACGCATGGAGTCTTCCGCACGCTGTGCCTCGTCGCGGTCGAGAATAAAGTTATCGACATAGCCGTCCTCTTCCAGCCGCTTATACGCGGCGCGGGCGGAGAAACCCGCACCCAGCGGCGTATTGATAATTGCCGTCACTTCACGGGCACCGATCTCGGGGTTGTACTGGTAAGCCAGTTCGCCGCCCAGCTCGTCATTGGGCCGGGCGGTGCTGATATTGACCGCCCCGGCGATGGTGTTTTTACCGAACAGCGTGCCCTGCGGGCCTTTCAGCACTTCCACCAGGGCGATGTCGAGAAACGGCGACTGAAACTGCTGACCGCGCCCGGCGTAGATGCCGTCGATAAACATGCCTACCGACTGCTCGAAACCCCGGTTATCGCCGGAGCCAACGCCGCGTATATAAATGGCGTTCCCCTGGCCGGTGACGGCCATTTTGAAGTTAGGCACATACGCGGTCAGTTCTTCGATGCGCTGAAGCCCGGCATCGCGGATTTTGGCGCCATCGACAGCCGCCACGGCAATCGGTACGTCTTGCAGGCTTTGCTGCTGCTTTTGCGCCGTGACGATGACTTCTTCAAGCTGCGCACGGGCGCCCTCTTCTGCGGCCACACTGATAGCCGGCAAGGCGGCTAACGCCAGTGCAGCGCTCCATTTACTGCGGACCATAGTCATTCCTTATTAGAATTATTGTTAACCATAGTGTCGCAAAGCGACGGGGAGAGATTGTTTAACGGTGCCAGCTGTGTCATTGGACGACAGCGCCTTGAGCACCGTCGACGGCGCCTAGAGAAGCCCCTTTTCGCGCTGGCGCCGAATCCAATTGATGGCTCGGCCGCCCTCGCAATTGCCGGTGAGCGCAATCACCAGATCGACCGCGTCCAGCAAGGCAGCCAGATCGACGCCGGTATCGAAGCCCATTTGCCGGAGCATGACGACCACGTCTTCGGTGGCAACATTGCCGGTTGCCCCCGGCGCAAAAGGACAGCCGCCCAGACCGCCGACGGAGGCATCAAACTTGCGAATGCCGCACTCCACGGCCGCGTAGACATCGGCAACGCCCATGCCTCGGGTGTCGTGAAAGTGGCAGGAGAGTCGCTCGACGCCGTATTCGGCGATAAGCGGCGGCAGCAAACGCCGAACCTGATCCGGGCTCGCCGCACCAATGGTGTCTGCCAATACAATTTCTGTGGCGCCCGCCGCGAGTAAGTCGTCGCAGACCCGGTGGACCGCATCTGCGCTGACCGCGCCCTCAAAGGGGCACTCCCAGGCGGTCGCCACATAGGCCAGTACCCGGTTTCCGTCGGCGCGGCCTTGCGCAATCACCTCCCGACTGACGGCCAGCGCATCCTCCGTTCCCATACGAATATTGCGCTGGTTCATGGTGTCGCTGGCGGCCACCACCAGCCCCATGGTGCGAACCCCGGCGGCGTGGGCCAGATCATAGCCCCGGCGATTCGGAATCAACGCCGACAAGTGTTCCTTGCCGGGGAGCAGGCATTGGGCAAGCTCGTCCGTCCCCGCCATGGCAGGCACCGCTTTGGGCGAGACAAAGGCGCCGATCTCAATATGCGTCAGCCCAGCGCGAAGCAGCGCGTTGATAAGCTGAAGGCGCTCATCAACGCTCAAGACCTTGGCCTGGTTTTGCAGACCGTCTCTCGGCCCCACATCGTTAATTATTATTTTTTCGCGTTCCATGTTTTCCCAATCGCAGACAGGCATACAACATCACACATTCACCACATCGTAACGCAGCAAGCCGGAACTGACACCTTTCATTTTTTCCGCAGCTAAGTACGGCCCCACCCAAGCGCAAAAAAAATGATTACTGCTTCACAAATATCCATCGCGATTGGCCGCAAAAAAACCCGCCACTGAAACTCATATAAAAATACCTGTGTCATTGAAAGGGCATTCAAGCCTTACTTGTTTGCAGTGACACAGAAGCCCTCATTTGCGGTTATTTATCCGGCGCTCACCCACTTATTAAGCAAGGCACTCATAACGAGAAATTACCGATGATTAAACACCGTACCGAGTGGAACCCCGCATCGTATAAACTCGCCGCATTGGCTTTATCAAAAGACAGATACTGCAATACATCAATCGCGACGACGCTGTTATATCAGCATATTCCTTCATCATCGCCTGTTAAAAAGAGAACAAACGATAAGGCGTGGCAGGCACTCACATTGGCAGCAATTGACCCAATTTCTCGCAGCAATGCGAATATGGAGACAAGGATACTTTTGTCGTTAAAAGAGAAAAATCAAAACCGCTTTTATCGTGTATCCAGCACATCACTACCGCAATTTCTCAATGTGTTAACCACTTAATCCCATCCCCCTGCATACGTGCACTATCACCGTAACTACGCGAATGGTATTACGTATTAGTGCCTATACAGACAAATAAACTGTTTACCTAGGCTGTGACGTTAGAGGCTACTAGTACACATCATGAAGAGACTATGCGAATGGATCACAGCACTGCCGACCGAGCGCCCACTGCCCCCGCCACCAACACAAAAACCATAAAAGGTGAAACAGGACGAGCAACGAATACCGCGCTTTCACCTCGTCATGAATCACTGGCCGCCGAGTTTCTTCCTCTGGCCCGCGCGCAGCGAGGCATGTGGGTCGCCGAACGTATTCAATCGAAAGGCGCCGTTTACAATCTGGGCGAGTACTGCGAGATTTTTGGCCCGGTTGATGAGAGCGCCTTTATCGACGCGCTCTATCAAGTGGCCGAGGAATCTGACACCGCCCGCGTGCAGATTATCGAAACCGAGGACGGCCCCCGGCAGGCGATCATGGATTGCTACCACGGACATTTTCCGATGGTGGATTTCAGCAATCACGCCACCCCCCTGCAGGCAGCAGAGCAGTGGATGCTGGATGAGATTCAGGCGCCGACCGATATTGCAACAGACCCGCTATGGGGCGGCGGACTGATAAAGCTGGCAGACGACCACTATTGCTGGTTCCACCGTGTGCATCATGTGGTGATCGACGGCTTCGGCGGCGGCTTGATGGCCCGTCGACTGGCAGAGGTCTACAACCACCGTGCACTCGGCACGCCGCTGCCGCCCTGCCCGTTTTTGCCCTTGCACGAACAACTGGCACAGGAAACCAGCTATCGCGAGTCCAAGCGATTCGAACGCGACAAGCAATACTGGAGCGAGACACTGAGTGGGATTCCCGATCCGATTTCCCTGAGCCGCAACGGCGGCATGCGCTCGGGCGGACTGCTGCGCAGCCGCGCGCCACTGCGCCGCGATATCGCCGAGCGACTGAGCGAAATTGGACAGGAGGTCGGGGCGAGTTTGCCTCAAGTGCTGATTGCCTTGATCGGTGCGTACTACTACCGCAGTACGGGTCAGGAAGACTTGGTGCTCGGCATGCCGGTTTCTGCACGGGTAAACAAAACCCTGCGACAGATACCGTCAATGATGGCAAACGCGGTGTCGATCCGACTGGCGCTGTCGCCGGAGATGAGCCTGACAACGCTGATCGAGCAGGTCGCCAAAACCGTGCGCAGCGCGCTGCGCCACCAGCAATATCGCTATGAAGACCTTCGCCGCGACCTGGGACTGCTCGGTCAGAACCAGCAGATATCCTGGCTCGGCGTGAATATCGAGCCCTTTGATTACGACCTCGGATTCGGCGGCCACAGAACCGCGATGCGCAATCTGTCCAACGGTTCGATAGAAGACTTGACCATTTTTGTCTTCGATCGGGGCACGGAAGACGGGATGAGCATCGACCTCGATGCCAACCCCGGCCTCTACAGTCAGGCGGAACTCGACGACCACCGGGATCGCCTGATGCGGATGATCGTTCAGCTCGTTGAGCGGCCTGATGAGAGTCTGATGCGAGCGGAGCTGCTGTCTGCCGACGAATACCGCCGCATCGTCACAGAATGGAATGACACCGCCAACCCCTTACCGGACACCAGCCTTCCGCAACTGTTTGCGGAGCAGGCGGCAAACCACGCCACGCGGATCGCCGTTGCGACCCCGGATGTGTCTTTCAGCTACCGGGAGCTGGATACCCTTTCCAGCCAGTTGGCTGCGGCTCTGCAACAGCGCGGCATTGGACCGGGCAGCCTGGTGGCGACAGCGCTGCCGCGCGATGCCTGGCTGAGCGTCGGGCTGATGGCCATTATGAAAAGCGGCGCGGCGTATTTGCCACTGGACCCATCTGCCCCAGAGCAGCGCAATACACTGATTCTCGAGGAAGCCAAGGCGGATCTGCTGCTGGTGGGCAATGCCGCGCAGGCGGCACTCAGCACAGCCACACTGCCGACGGCCACCCTCTCGCAGTTGCGCGACGCCGCGCCCGAGAATATCCCCCAGCTTCCCCCGCTCGATCCGCAATCACCGGCCTATGTGATCTTCACATCGGGCTCGACCGGGCGCCCGAAAGGCGTGGTAGTCACTCACCGAAATCTGCTGAATTTCCTGCTGTCCATGCAGGATCATTTCCGCCTAAGCCCCGACAATGCACTGCTGGGCCTGACCACCATCGCCTTTGATATCGCCGCGCTCGAGCTTTATCTGCCGCTGATGTGCGGGGCGCGTGTCGAACTGGTGGACAGGGAAACGGCAAAAGACCCCGACGCACTGGCTCGCCACATTGTTGAGCGCGGCGTCAGTCATGTTCAGGCCACACCCTCCCACTGGCAGGCACTGCTTGCCGACCATACCGCCGCGCTCAAGGGGATTCGCGCGCTGGTGGGTGGCGAAGCGCTGCCCTCTGCTCTCGCCCACAAAATGCGCCAGCTCGGCCACCCCGTCACCAATCTTTACGGCCCCACCGAGACCACGATCTGGTCAACGATGATGGAGTTGGATGGCAACGATCTGGATTCGCCGCCCATTGGCCGCCCCATCTGGAATACGCAGGTATATGTGCTCGACGCCGCATTGCAGCCGGTGCCGGTGGGCGCCGTTGGCGAGCTGTATATTGCCGGGGAAGGTGTGGCAAACGGCTATCTTCACCGACCGGAATTAACCGCCGAGCGCTTCCTCGCCAATCCCTTCGGCGCGGGTCGCCTCTACAAAACCGGCGACCAGGCACGCTGGCGGCACGACGGCGTATTGGAATATTTGGGTCGCAATGATTTTCAGATCAAAATCCGTGGCTTCCGCGTGGAAAGCGATGAGATCGAAAGTGCGATGATCACGCTGCCCGCCATACAGCAGGCCGCGATTGCACTGCATCAGGACCCGGCCGGCAACAAGCGGCTGATCGGCTATATTGTGCCCGCCGCCGATGCAGATGCCGAGGCCCTGTCGCCCCGCGCCCTGCGCGGAACCCTGAGCCGCCTGTTACCCGACTACATGGTGCCGGCGCTGTTCGTCGAATTGGACGCACTGCCGCTCAATGTGAACGGCAAGCTGGATCGCAAGGCTCTGCCGGAACCCGCCTGGCAAGCGCAGCATGAATATGTCGCGCCGCGCACAGAGGCCGAAATCCAGCTCGCGGCGATTTGGAGCGAGCTGTTTGGCATCGAGAAAATCAGCGTGCACGACAACTTCTTTGATCTGGGCGGGGACTCGCTGATGGCTGCTCGCCTGATCGCCAAGCTCCGGGATATCACGCAGCGGAATATTCCTCTGGCCGCCATCTTTGCGGCATCAACCGTGGCTGACCTCGCGGAGCAACTGGAGCAATACCGCAGTGTCGACCCACTCGGCCCGTTGATCCCCTTTAACGAGCGTGGACAAGGCCCGGCGGTGTTCTGCATACACCCGGTGGTCGGCTTGAGCTGGGCCTACGGTTCGCTGTCACATATGCTCGGCAGTGATATTTCTGTGTACGGCCTGCAGGCCCGTGGTTTCCGCGACGCCAGTTCGCTGCCGGGCAGTATCGAAGAAATGGCGAGAGACTATCTGCAGCAGATGCGAGCATGCCAGCCCGACGGGCCCTACCGGCTGGTGGGGTGGTCGATGGGTGGACTGGTTGCCCATGAGGTGGCCCGCCTGCTGAGAGAGGATGGCGAAGAGCTCGAACTGCTGGCAATTCTCGACGCCTTTCCCTGCCTGCTCGACGATGCGATGCAGCAGCGCAACGAGGCGGAACTGGCGGCCGACACACTGGCGTTTCTGGGTATCGAAAGCCGTGAGATTCCCTCCTCTATTGACGAGCTGACCGACATCCTCTGCCGTGAGTACGATATTTTTAATCTGCCGGAGCTGGAAGAACTGCAGCAGAGTAATGAAGAGACGCTGGCCAATATGGTTGAGCTGCTGAAGAACAACATCACGCTGATGCGAAATTTCGTGCCGCAATATGTGGATGTGGATATTCAGTTCTTCCACGCCGCTGCCACCGCCGAGAATCCGGCCGTTTGCTACGAGCCTGAGGGCTGGCAGCCCTATGTTCGCGCAATGACCGTGCACTCGCTCGACTGTCACCACCAGCAAATGCTGGATGCGGATATCGCCGCAAAAATTGCGCCGCGCATTGCCTCCGTGCTGCCCGCCCGGCGCAGCGGAGCCGCCGCGTGAGAATCACGCTGTTCTCCGTTGGCACACAGGGCGATGTGAGGCCATTTGTCGCCCTGGGCTGTGGGCTGATGGCCGACGGTCATGAGGTGCGACTCGCAACCGGCCGAGACAGCGAGGCCATGGTCAAGGCCCATGGCCTGGACTACTCACCGCTCAACGCCGACTTTCTGGAGATCATGCGGCGTGATCCGAAGGCATTGCAGAAGGGCTTGAACCCCATCGCCTTCGTGCGAACCGCCCGCCGAGAGCTGAGCCGAATGGCCGATGGCTGGTCGAAAGATGGCTATCGCGCGGCGCTGGGAGCCGATTTATTGATCGGCGGCGGCATGGTTGCCGGGCTCGCGGCCTCACTGGGCGAGCGTCTGGAAATCCCCTCAGCGGGCGCCCACCTTCAGCCGGTGACGCCCTGCCCCGACATTCCGCCCATGATGCTGCCGCCACCCAAAAAGCCGAGACCCGGCTTCGTGAACACCGGGCTTTACCATGTCTGCCAACTGCTGGTCTGGCAAATGTTGAGTCCCGCCTACAAAACCGTCCGGCAGGAACTCGACCTGCCCAAAGCGAGCTACTGGCGAACCTTCCACTCCGATAACGCCCACAAAATAAAGCATCTTTACGGCTTCAGTCCCACACTGCTTCCCCCGTCCCCACACTGGACTGATTCGGTAAAGGTCACTGGCAACTGGTTACTGGAAGAGCGCAACTGGCAAGCGCCTGACGATCTGCTTGCCTTTCTCGACGCCGGCGAAAAACCCATTTATGTCGGCTTCGGCAGTATGCTCGGCGAGGATATTGAAGCCTTTACCCTTAACGTCATTGAGGCGATCCAGCTCAGCGGCAAACGCGCCATTCTCGCGACGGGATGGGGAGGACTCTCTCCAGATGCCGTTAACCCGCAGGAGATCTTTGTGCTGAACAGCGCCCCCCATGACTGGCTGTTCCCCCGTGTATCGCTGGCAGTTCACCACGGCGGCGCAGGCACTACTGCAGCGGCGCTGCATGCAGGTATTCCCTCGGTTGTGGTTCCCTTCTATGGCGACCAGCCCTTCTGGGCCTGGCGACTTCAGCAACTTGGCATCGCGCCCCCGGCGCCGCTTCGTCATCAGCTCACCGCCCCCGCTCTGGCCCGCGCCATAAAACAAGCTTCGCAATTGCCGATGCAGATTACCGCGGCGGCACTGGGAGAGCAGGCCAGAAGCGAAAACGGCATTCAAACCGCCATCGATCAGCTTAAGGCCTGGGAACTGTTGCCACGATCGTCTGCCAGCTAAGTTCCAGGAGCCGAGTCTCAGGAGCTGGGCCTGTTGGAGCTGTGCCTCTGGAATTAAGTCAGTGAGATAAGCTAGCGAGCGTCGCTGACGCTATCCTCCGCATGGATCGCACGCCTTAAGATTAAAAAGAATTACGCGTCCAGCGAAATAAAACAATTTCCATATTCAAAGAAATACGGCGCAATAAAGCGAATAAAATAATCGCTTAATAATAATTGAGCGCCGCCATATGTCGCCGTACAGCCATGCCCCCAACGGGCGTCGACACCTTGCTGAAAGACTCTACGACTGCGCCCTGGATCAGCGGCCGATAATGAGCATGCTGAATATGCTGTGCAGGGAAACGCGATCGAAGCGGGTGGCGATAACGCTTGTCGAGAATCGCACCTTGCCACGAGGGCAGATACTGGTCTTTTCCAGCGAGAACAGCGATGACATCACCATTGAGAATTTCAATAGTAAAGAAAGCTTCAGGCTCAGTTTAAAGAAGCTTCACCTCGACAATGCGCACAGTATGGAGCTGGATGACGCCGCCGCCGAAACCCTGTTTTTTCACTCGAGCAAAGTCCCAAGCCGATTAAAAAAAGGCCAGATCCAATCCAGTACGGCGCATATTAAAAATATTATCAAAATACAAAAAGCCCTGAATAAGAAAATCGTAGAGAAAAAGATCTATGCGGGAATGATCGATCTCCCCCCCTATTCGTTTATCGCGATCAATACCCGAGGCGAAGTCAAAGCCATCAGTGACTCCGCCCAACGGATTCTCAATATGCATGCGGGCATTTATATCGAGCGTGGAAAACTGCTTATCGCGGATAATGCTATTCAGGCCGCGCTCAATCAGACCCTGAATCAGCTAGGCTTGCCCATCACCGGGGAGGCCTGTTCCCTGAACGCCGCCTTCACGATTAATGGTGAAGATAATTATCCCGAGCTGGAAGTTCTGCTGAAGCCTCACCCCTGCCCGCTCAGTTCGGAGGAGGATGCCGTACTGCTGGTTGTACTGTCGGAGCGACGAACAGCGGATTCCCCAAACGTGGATATCATTAAGAAGTTATTCGGTCTCACCAATACCGAGGCGAGAATCGCCATACTCCTGAGTGAGGGGCTAAAAACAGAGGAAATAAAAGACGCATTGGGGATCAGCTACAGCACCGCAAGAACGCACCTGCGAGCTATCTTCCATAAAACCGGCACGCATCGGCAATCGGCGATTGTGCGACTGATGCTGAAAAGCGGTGTGCGATTGAGCCAGTAGTCTCAGCGCTCGATCTGTCCCAGATTGGCATGAAGTACCGCGCCGTTGACCGCCGCGTTGTTGCTGCAGAAATAGATGACGTCGGCAATCTCCTCAGGCCGCAACAGGCGTTGCTGGGTGATTCCGCTGACGATGGAGGCCATGACCTGTTCATCGCTGCCGATGTGCTCCAACAGCATCTCCGTTTCGGTAAAACCGGGGCAGACACAGGCGGTGTGAATACCTTTGCCAGCCAGATCCTGACAGCTGCTCCGCATCAGGCCAATCAGTGCATGTTTCGACACGACATAGGCGGCAGTATTGCTCACCGCTTTTTCACCGAGGGTAGACCCCACGTAAACCACCGATGAGCCTTGCGCCATATACGGCAGGAGCCGTTTCACCAACTCGGCTGCCGCCACCACATTCACCTCAAAGCACTGCCGGAATTGCGCAGACTCGACACCACCGACCCCACCTTTCGTCATCACCGCCGCACTGTGCACCAGAGCGACCTCGGCACGTCCACCCTCATGCGGGAAGACATCGTTCAATACCGCTGCCAATGCCTCAGACCAGTCCGCAGCTGAAAAATCTGCCGTGATATTGATAACGCCGGGCAGTTCACAGGGCCGCCGCGACAGATTAATAATTCGATAGCCCTCTCTGGCAAAACGCTGTGCGGTGGCGAAACCAATCCCTCTGCTGCCGCCGCTGACGACGAGTACTTTTGCCATAGGAATATCATTACCTTAAAAAAAGGCCGACTATCCAGCCGGCCAAAAAGCCCACGCCGAGGTGAACGTAGAATCAGGCGCAACGAACCCCTTCCACCGAGTTCTTGCCCATTGGTCCGACTTTCACGGTGCCGTTAAAATTGTCGCCTTCAACTTCCACCGCGAACTCCAGCGTCATGGCAATAGGCGTGGTTACCTTGCAATTCCAGCTTGCCTGATCGCCATCGGCCTTGCCGTCTTCCATGACAATGGCGCCCAGCGGGGAAAGAATCTCTCCCTCCAATGCGCCGTCATTCAGGTTGGCGGTCATTTTGCCCTTCTGCTTCCCCATCGGGGTGTTCAGAGTGATATCCCAAGATCCAGCAATACTCATTTTTCTTTCTCCACACAGTGATCAATTATTATTCAAACGTAATACTTACCCAGATCGTCGTTGCGCCGTTTCCTCCCTATCGTTCTGCTTGAGCGGGTTTTAATTACCGACACCCTCGCCCGGCTCTTCAGCGGCCTGATACCAGATGGCCGATGTCACCGCACGCTCTTGAATACTCACCGGGTCCATGGGCTCCTCACCAAGCTTGGCCGCATCGTAGGTAGACCAACGGGGCGTGGGTATCTCAATAACGCGCGCGTAGTAGAAGGCGGTTTGTTCCGGCCTGAAGTCAGGGTCTTTCCAGACAGCCGATAGCTGCACATCGCCAATCGTGTTGGTATAGCTGGCCGTTTTGGCGTCGACGGTATTCCCCACCTCGGGCACGCGCCCGGAAGTCGGGTCTTTTACCCGGCCGTCAGAGAGCGCAACATCGTAGATACGCTCATGGGATTGCCCCTGCTCGTCGACCCAGCCCTTGATAATCTGAATGCGGTCCAGATTGCCGCTTTCAGGGTCTTTGACCGCCCAAACGGCGAAAGAGGGTGCAGCGTCTGTTGCCGGGGGCAGCTCGCCGCCCATGGGGACACCACTCGCCTCTGCCAGCGTAATCCGCTCAGCCCGGTCGATCAGATCGCTGGGGTAGTTCCAGCCCCCAAAGAACCGCACAACGATTCTTGGCCCGGAACTGGCATAGGTTTCCTTACGACGCATGGCATCGAAGATGGATTCCCGGGTATTGGCCGTTGCCCAGACGGCAGCCAGACCTGCGGCGCCCCAGCGGCGAGAAATACGGTATTTCTCCGGCAGGAGAATCGTTTTACCCAGCCTTATGCCTGCGGTGCCATCCAACAGCGGAAGCTTGCCGTGATAATTGTCCTCTTCCACCGGGGACGACGCATTGTGGCTATCGGTACTGCCAATCACACCAAACTTGTAGGGATTGAAGTTTTCGCTGTGGGACATTTCTATCCCCAGCCGCAAGGCATCGCGGGCATAGCCACCTTTGGGCTCAGATTTCCTGATTTTTGCCGACAGAATGGTGTCGAAGATTTCGAAGTCGGCAAAGGGATCATCAGGCGACAGCGCCGGATGCGTCTCCGAAGTGCCTTTCACCTGAAAAATCTCGCTGAGCGGCTCGTTGCGCATGCGTCGTTCGGCATAGGCGGCATCCATCGCCGAGCCATCGAAGGTTTTGTCGCCGTACATGAGGCCGCCGCTGACGTTACCGTTATGCGGAATCGCCAGGTTATCCATACCCTGCTCGCGCTGCTTCTCCAGCTCGTCCCACAGATCTTTGGGGTTCTGCGAAATGGTCGAACTGAATGGCGCATCGGGAACCTTGCTGCCCCGGTAAAGCACGTTGCGGTGCAGATTGTTCTTGTCCGGCATCGACGACCACTCGTAGCCGATAAACGTGGTAAATGTCCCCGGCTCGTAGTTCCTCTCGGCGCTGGCAATGATTTCCTGCCAGGCATCGGCCATCGATTCCTTTCCGCCCTCGACCTGCCCGACCTTGGGGTCAAAGCCCACCATGGTGCGTATCCAGGCAAGGGTATTGCTGATCGGGCCGTCCTCAATCAAGCGCGTTCGGAGTGAACGATCACTTAATGGCAGATCCGGCTGCATGCCTCGCACAACGCCGAGAAATTCCGAGTGATCGGTCACCGCAGCAAAGTCCAAGGGTCTGCTGATACGGATGCCATATTCCGCCGCGTGGGCGATTTCGCCGCCCTTGGCGAAGCGGTAGGCATCATCAGGCAGCCCCCGGACGCCCATCACATAGGCGTCAGTGGAAAAGCTGGTGTGAATATGGACGTCGCCCCACAGCAGATGCCGATCCGGATTTTCGGCAACCGCTGCCTTGGCCGGCGGCTGGACGGCCTTGTCCGGATCGTATTTCGGATAGAGGGTCGGATCTTCGACGGGAGAACACCCCGCCAGGAGCAGTACAACACCAACCGAGCATATCGCTAATTTCATTGCTGCTCCTTACACGCGTCCAAAACAGGGTCGGTCATCAGTCAGCGAACTCATATTTCAGCTCCAGACCAAAATGCGCTTCCTTGCCCAGGGTGATGGAGTTGGTACCAAACCCGGAGTACACCGCGCTGCCCGTAGCAATGTACTCTTTGTTGGTAATGTTGTTGCCGTACAAAGACAGGCTGACATTGTCCCTGTCCTTGGGCACCCAGCTCAGGCGCGCAGACCAGGTACTGAAGCCCTTGATTGTGGCTGAGTCGCGGAACTCAGGGCGACCGGCGGCGGAGTCACCACCGATAAACTGCTCGGCACGGGTATTGCGGCTGAGCACGAAGTCGATGACGCCAAACCGTGTTTGCGTGGTGTAGTTGGCCGACAGGTTGTACACGTATTTGGGGATGAACGGGAATGGCTCGTCACTGCGATCGACCGAGGTCGGAGCTCCAGTAATGGGGTCTAAGGTCTCGTCATCGAATTCCAGGAACTCGGCATCAATGTAGTTCCCCGAGGCATTGAGCATCCACTTGTCGCTCAGCAACCACTTGAGCTCCATTTCGACACCTTCCATCTTGGCGAGGCCCGCGTTGTTGGTATACAACTCAGGCGCCCCGAGAGAAGGGACGGTCGAGACCACGACTTGAATGTCTTTGTAGTCTGAACTGTACAGGGCCATGTTCAAGCGCATGCGACGGTCCAGAGCGTCGAGCTTGAAGCCGATTTCCTTGCTGACGACGTACTCGGGATCAAAACTGCCAATTCCCGTTGAGAGAACATTAAAGCCCCCGGATTTGAAGCCCTCGCTGACACTGGCGTACAACATCAAGTCATCAACGCCTGCCATATCGAAATGTTCTGACGCATTCCACGACAGACTGGCCATCGGCGACAAACGCTCGAAGTCCAACTCGCCGTTCCTCGTATCTCCACGAGACAACTCAATTTCAGTACCATCGAGCTGATTGAACTGCGTTTCTGTCATCACCGTAATAGGAATCGACGGCGGCAGCGGGATACCCAGAATCGGCGGTACCGTCTGAGAGTCAAACAGCTCGACGTGGATCTCTCGTTGTTCGTAGGAATAACGCAGACCTGCGGTGAGCTGCAGTGAAGGCAGGATATCGTAGGTCAACTGGGAAAAAGCGGCGTATGAGGTATTGTCGTAGGAACTGAGTGATGCGGTATTGATCCCGCGAACATACAGGCAGTCCTCCGGCAATAAGCCACAAAACATATTCAACGACGGCAGACCTGGCAGGCTCTCAAAACCCACCCAACCTTCTTCGTTCGTAGACTGACCGCTCAACTGGCGATCCAGTGATTCCCACGAGGCAAACAGCCCCACGGTGTAGTTCATTTTGTCGCTGAATGCGGTACCGGTGTATTGGATTTCCTGACCCAGGGTGTATCGTCCACCCTCATCGTCGTAGACCCCCTGACGCTTGAGCTGGTCCCGAACATGGGAGGTGTTGCCGACTGAGAGCAGGTCCGTCGCGTCAAAATCGAAGTCGCTGAAATTGTCGCCCTTGATGACGTAGGACGTAATACTGGTCAGCGTACCCGGCCCGACATCCCAGGTTAAGGTATTCCCAAACAGGGCATCGCGAGACGTAAAAACACTGCCGAAATTTTCGGTTTTAACCTTCTCGGTGCCAATCAGTTTTTCAGATTCGGAACACACTTCATTGTAGGTTTCTGAGCGCCCGGGGGTTCGCGCATAGCTCATGGCGCCAGTCAGCGTAATTTGCTGACAATAGTGTGGCGAAATATTTTCGTCCTGCTTGTTGAAGTAAGCCAGAGACTTCATCGACAGCGTGTCACTGATACGCCACACGAGCTGGAGCGATGCCACCAGCCGGTCGTCATCCCCCAGGTGGCGCCCCGTATCATCATCTTCGGCATAGCCATCGGATTTCACTGAGGCCAGCGTCAATCTCGACAGCAGCCGGTCTTCAATCAATGGGACGTCCATCGACACCTGCAGGTCGCGCTGCCCGAGCGTATCCAGCCGAGAATTAAAGCTCATGGCAAGCTGCTCAGCCGGCTCTTTGCTGGTTACCAGAATCGCCCCACCGACACTGTTTTTTCCGAACAGAGTTCCCTGCGGACCACGCAGCACCTGCACACTTTGCAGCGCTACGGTATCCAGCAACTGGCTGTCGTTTCTTGCCAGGAAAATACCATCCATATAGACCGCGACGCCGGGATCAGCTTGAACTTCATTGAGCCGTACCTGCCCGACACCGCGAATAGAGAATGCGCCCTGTTTGCGACCTTCACGCTGATCCAGACTGGGAGCCAGCTTGGAAATATCGGCGATAGTGGCAACATTATTTGCTGCCATCTCCTCTGCCGAAACAGCCGTTACTGCCACCGGTACGCCTTGCAGGCTCTCGTCGCGTTTACGCGCGGTGACCAGAACTTCCTCAATCGCATTACCTGCCCGGGGCGCATTTTGTGCGATAGCAACTTGCCCATACATCGGCGCAGCAAGCGTCGCCGCAATTATGATACTTTTTTTCATAATAGTATTTTTACCTGCCATTAATTATTTTAATTATTTAAAGCTGATAAATATGAAAAACCATTCATCTACCACCAGCATTAAGCTACAGTAGCGTCAAAAGGCAGCACATATAAGAATGCATTTGTAATTTATATGTATCCAATTAAAAACCAATCGACGATATTCACTAACACCGCGCTTAATCGGCAGATAAAGAAACCCAAATACTCATAAAAAAATCGATAATATCGACAGCAAATTCACATACGAGTCCGCACTCACCCACGAACAGATCACCGAAGGAAATGGAAACGGGTGGACGAGGTGGAATTACACCCACCCGCTGTTTGTAGTCCATATAAAAGTTGACCATTTCTTCCAGCCTGAGCGGGTGTTCAGCAGCAAGGTTGAATGTCTCTGAGGGGTCACTATCAAGGTTATAAAGTTGCCAGTCACCGGATCCCACCGGGGGCATTAATCTTGTCGCTTTCCAGCTACCATCAATAACCGCTTGATGACCAAACAACTCCATCGCAAAACGGCGCTCGGAAGACGTCGAGATATCTTGCCAATTGCGGATCAGAGACTTCCCCTCGGGCTGAGCTTTACCGGAAAACACCGGATTGGATTGGGTATCGACCCCGGCAAGCGCATAGAGGGTGGCGGAAATATCTTTGACGCTGGCAAGGTACTGGCTGAATTTATTACGTTCCAATCCCGGTCCTGCGACAATCAACGGCGAGCGAACGCCCCCTTCTGACACCACGCCTTTGTAAAGCCTGAACGGCGCTGCCGAGGCCCAGGCCCACTCTCTGCCCTGAAACAGGTGCCCGCCTTCGCCGCCTTGTTTAACCGCGTCATCGGGAAAATTTTCATGAAACCACGCCCTTGTCATATTGGGATAAGACAGGGGCGTGGCCCCGTTGGGACCGTTGTCGGAAAAGAAGATAACGTAAGTATTTTCCAGCTTACCGGCGGCGTCGAGACTGGCCAGCAAACGTGCGATCTGCTGGTCCATGTATTCGATCATGGAGGCGTAAATCTCCATTGGCTTGGCGTCATTCGCACGCTCATCCAAGCTTCTTTCATTCCACGACGGCGCGGCGCCGGGAAGAAAAGCGGGGAACTGAGGTGCGCTCCACACATCGATATCGGCGGGAATCAGACCGCGGCCTGTCAGCCCTGCCACACGCTTGCGGAGGGTTGCCTCCGGCCCCGCCGCATATACGCCCTGATATTTATCGGCCCATTCCGGGGGAACCTGAAGAGGATCATGTGGCGCGGTATAGGCGAGGTAGGCAAAGAATGGCGCGCCTTCGGGCACCGCGTTGATATATTCAAGAATTTTATCGGTATAGTTTTTCGAAGAATAGAAATCGTCGGGAAGAACAACCGCTTCGCCGTTCTCGAAATAGCTTGCGTGGCCGCCACGGTACAGTGGCTTCGCATCGTTAAAGTGGCTGGCGCCGCCTTCCGCTAGAAAAAACGACTGATCAAAACCCCGCTTATCTGGATACTGAGCCGCCTCCTTGGCAAGGTGCCACTTACCACTCATTAGAGTGGCATAGCCAACACTTTTCAGTGCTTCTGCAACCGTCACCACACCGTTGTGAAGTTGCCCGGCGTAATTGATGGATTCAAGCTGATTTGGCGCCTGAACGCCTTCCATACTGCCCACACCGGCAATATGACTATCGACACCGGTCATCAACATGGATCGCGTGGGCGAGCAGGTCGGCGACACATAGAAGCGCGTCATGGTTACCCCTCGCCGCGCCAGTCCGTCCAGTGTCGGCGTGTGGATTTCGCTGCCCATAAAGCTGAGGTCGGACCAGCCCATATCATCGGCAAGAATGACAATGAAGTTAGGCCGCTCCGTCGACGCAGCGACTCCCACCGGCAGCAGCAGTGCCAGGAATGACATCATGCATGCGAGATAGCGTTTGTAACGAACAAGACTGGCTGACATAGCTCGCTCCGCTCCCAGAAGCCCCGGACCATATATCGACACGGTGAACGCTAGACCTGACTGCCACAGTGCCGATATTGATAAACCGATGTGCCGACAAAGACCCCGACGTCAGGAGACGACGGGATTTTCATTGCGAATCACACTGTTTGTCCGCGCCTGAATCATCGCCTGATGATCGTCCAGATAGGGGCGAATCCAGAACTGATTACTGCTGACGCCCTCGAAGCAGGCTTCCGCGACCTCGTCGGGCTCGGTAAGTTTGAACTCGACATTTGCCCCCAAGGCTGATTTCTTCAAATCCTCCATGGTCAGGTAGTCACCGACTTCCGTTTCGTCTTTGAACTTCGACTGCCGATTGCGCTGAGAGGCAAGAATTTGTGTATTCACCATATGCGGCCCCGGAAACAGCAGGTGCACTTTGAGTTTGGGAGACTCTTTGCTGAGCTGGCTGTACAGCACCTCGGTCATCGACGTGACCGCCGCTTTGGACGAGGCATAGATCGGGGTTGTCGGGAAAGAGATACACGCGCCGTTAAAGGAGGTGGTATTGATAATATGTCCTTCCCTGTCATCGGCGAGCATGCGTGGTACGAAGGCTCGAATACCGTTGGCAACGCCCATCACATTGACGGAGTAGCCCCAGCTCCAGTCGTTGGCGGTGAGGTTCCAGATCTTGCGATCCGCCTCTTTCACCCCCACCCCGGCATTGTTGAACAACATATCCACGTGGCCGAACGCCTCGTAGGCGCTGTCTGCGAGCGCCTGAACCGACTCGGCGTCGCTGACATCAGTTACCACACCGATGGCGTTGATGCCATCTTCCTCCAGCGTTGCCACGGCGCGGTCCAGCGCCCTCTGCTCGATGTCGGCAACAACAATATTCATTCCCTCGCGACCGAAGCGCTGGCACAGCGCAAAGCCGACGCCACTGGCCCCCCCCGTGATCACGGCTGTTTTTCCCAGGTATGCTTGCATTTTCACCACCAATTATTCTGTTGTTATCGTTGTATTGTTATGAGCGTGTCGGCGATCGCTTAGATAGCAAACTTATGGCCCCACAGGCTGGGCGTCGTTGTGGTTGTGGGGGTGTAGTTCTCCCAATCCATCTGTAGACCCTCGCAACCGTATTCGAGGGGAAACCCTGCCGGCGTCATCATATAAAACGACAGCATACGGTCGTTAGTATGCCGCCCGAGCGTCGATGTAATCGGAATTTCCCGCTCCACAACCCGTCCCAGGCATTCACCCACCTCGTCGACGGTGTTCACTTCAAGCATCAAATGAATACAGCCCAGCGGACTGGCGCCGCCAAACAGCGCCAAAGAATGGTGCCGCGGATTTTCAACGTGCATGAAGTTCAGGCCCAGACCGGGATCTTCCGGATCATCACCAAACTTGAAGTTCATGTAATCTGTGTCGCCAAAGCCGAGTAGCTGCTTGTAAAAGGCATGGGTCTCTTCGAGATTTGGCGCCGGTAACACGGCGTGACCGAAGCCAAAGCTGCCATTGAGCCCGGTGACGAAGCCGGATACCCCCGTCGGCGACACAAACTTGAGATAGTCCAGCTCGCCGCCGTGATACAGCTCTATGGTGTTCCCCGCCGGATCCTGAAAACGAATGAACTCGGTAACCGCCCGCACCCTCGCCTCGTCTTTGCTGCCGCGCTGGTAGCTGTGTCCTGCCTGCTCCAACGCTTGCACGGCGTTATTGAAATCATCCTTGTCATTCATTTCAAAACCCAGCAGCTGCAGGCGGTTCTGATCGCCGGGCACTATGGCAAACCGGAAGGGACGCTCATCAATTTTGAGGTAAATATTGTCGTCGTCAGCACGCCATGGCGACGCCATCATACCGAGGACTTCAGTACCATAGCTCAGCCACTGCGACGGATCATTCGACTCTATAAATGCATAGCCCAGACTGCGAATACTCATTATTTCGCTACCTCGCTGTCGGAAATAAATGCCAGACACTCGGCGTTGAACAAGTCTCGGTATTCCACCATCACCCAGTGACCACATTCGGAAAGCATGATCATTTTCAGCCGTGCACAGTTCTTTGCCAGGCCGATAATGCCAGAGTCCGGCATCATTCGGTCATCGGTTCCCCAGAACGCCAACACCGGGCATTGCAGTTCTGGCAAGCGGTCGACCAGATAGGGAATCTGCATGGTGATCATGACGTGGCCATTCATCAGCGCCATGATCTGCGAACGCTCTGCCACCAGCTCATCGGTCGCGTAAGCAGGATCATGTACCAGCGCATTGGCGAACAGGTCTTTCATCATGTCTGGCGTGACGGTATCCGCAGAGCCATAGACCTCAAACATTTTCTGCATGCCGGGCATGGTGAAGTACTCTTCGGTCTGGCTCATGCCGCCCGGCGCCAATACAATCAGCTTACTGACCAGCTCGGGGTACTCCAGTGCCAAGCCGATCGCGACCGCGCCGCCGAGGGAATTGCCCACAACAGCGCACTCTTTAACACCGGCCAAGTCCAGCGTCTGTTTGACACACTCGACAAAAAACGACAGCGGATGCTGAACATCATCCGGCTTGTCGGAAAAACCAAAGCCAATCAAATCCGGTACGATGCAACGAAAGCCCGCTTCCACAAAAGCGGGGTAATTCTGCTTGAAGTTGCTATAGCCACTGGCACCCGGACCTGAGCCGTGAAGAAACACCACCACCGGCCCGTCACCTTTGTCGATATAGTGGATACGGTAGCCGTTCTGGCAATGCGCATAATTTTCGTCTGGCAAAACGCCATTCATGGTCATCAGAAATACCTCGATAATAGGTGTGAGTATTCAGGCAGCGGTGTTCGTCCTGGCGCCCGTGCTACAGGCCCAGCTCGGTAGGCTCATGCCCAAACAAGATACCGCCCAGATTCAACTCGAAAGATTCAGATACATTGGCTACGTGTGCCTGGCTGGCCAGCATATTGAGATGTTTCTTCAGCAGCGGGCTGTTGTTTCGAATACCGCCAGAACCCGCGGCCTTGAGCATTTTTGAAGAGAGTTCTATGCAGCGATCAGCCACCATTGAGCTCTCATAGCGATAGCGTGCCCGCTCGACCATATCGATTTCGATACCCGTTTCAGCACTTTTCAGCATTTCGTCAAAGCTGTTCATCATGATCAGCTTCATCGACTCAATATTGGCTTTAACCTGCGCCGCCACCTTCTTCGAATCACCGTGATCGCGCATCATCTGCCCGCCGGCAATACGGAATTGCGCGACCTGAATATAATCCTCAAGCGCTGACTCGAGCGCGCCCAAGGTCGCTGTACAGACGGCACGCGAGAAGACCTGCATAAAGGGCAGGCGGTACAGAGCCCGTTTGTCACTGTGCTTGTCCGAGGTGGTATCGCCCAACATGAAATGGGTGCGATGCTCGGGAACAAAGACGTCGGACAACTCGATATCGTGACTTCCCGTCCCCTTCAGCCCAACGACATCCCAGTTTTTCTCGATTTTGTAGTCATCGAGCGGCACCAGGAAGGTCCGGTAGTTTTTGATATCCCAAGGCTGACCTTCGACCGGCACGACCGCACCAAGGAAGACCCACTTGCAGTGCTCGCAGCCGCTGGAAAAGCTCCAGCGACCGGTCAGCATAAAACCGCCGTCCACGGGTTTTACCAGTCCGACCGGCGCGTAGGACGACGAGATCAAGACGGAGGGATCATCCTTCCACACCTCTGCTGCCGCCTGCGGGTCAAACAGGTTGAGCTGCCAGTTGTGAACGCCGATCACACTCAGCACCCACGCCGACGACATACAGTGCTTGGCGACCTCCAGCACAACGCCGTAGTACACTTGGGGATCCAGTTCATAACCACCGTACTTTTCTGACTGCAGGATTTTAAAGAATCCCGCATCCTGAAAATCGGCGATCGTTTCATCGGGCACTTTCGACATGGCTTCACACTGGGCCGACCGCTCCTTCAGAGTCGGCCCCAGCGCTCGGGCTCGTTCGAGCAGTTCCTGGGCGAGGGGTGAGTTAAGTCCGCGTGTATCACGATCACTCATTTTTATTCCTACCTGTTTATTATTAAATTTAGGACGAGAGACTATTTCTCGGTGAGGGACGTCCCGGCTTCAAGAAAACGCATAAAACTGCGAAAAGTATTTCCTGAAGCGCATAATCGGTCCGTCTCCATCACAGAGAATGGGTTTTTCAAGGTGGAATTTTTTATCCCAGATGGGGATATCGCCTTCCAGTCCCTGCTGACCATTGGTCGACGCAATGGCAAATTCCATGACGGTATCGAGATAGCTTCCCTGCTCATAGGCGGGATAGCTGTAGGCAAAGCGTACTTCGACCTTTTCGGCAGTGACCGGCGTAACCAATACCTGAACAAGGTAGTCGGCCAAGCCGCTGAAGCGCGTCCATTTCTGGCCGGCCCCGTTTTGCACGACATTGACGCTGATGGTGACTTCTTCCACTTCGCCTTGTTCATTCGGCACCATACGTGGCCCCGACACCAGGCTGCGGCGAACATGACCGTCGTACTCGGTCTTGCCAAGCGGAACCGCATCCATTTTGTGAACGAACTGGAAGTGCGCGAGGTCGACACCGTTTTCGGCAATTTCCTGCGGGCAGGAATTAAACTCCCAGAAATACCGGCGCGAGTGATTCCAATTGGGCTCACGAGACTCCGGCAAATCCATCACCTCGTACTCCGGCGCCTTTTCCTCCGGGTGGTACCACGCCCATATCACGCTGTTCTTTTCGCAGACGGGATAGGTTTTCAGACAGGGCTTCCCTTCCCACTTGGGCGGAATAGTACTTGCGTAAGGAATGTCAGTAATGACACCCTCACGATTATACTGCCAGTGGTGGAAGGGACAGCGCAGCGACTCTCCCTGAACGGTCCCACCGAAACCGAGGTGCGCGCCCAAGTGGGGACACACCGGGCTGG
Organism: Spongiibacter tropicus DSM 19543; assembly: GCF_000420325.1. Lineage (NCBI taxonomy): Bacteria > Pseudomonadati > Pseudomonadota > Gammaproteobacteria > Cellvibrionales > Spongiibacteraceae > Spongiibacter > Spongiibacter tropicus. The sequence goes on from NZ_ATUS01000001.1 coordinate 823,750, forward strand.
TCAGCCCAAGCTTTCCTGACGCTGTCCGAAACAGAACCATGTCACGTTCAAAATAGTGAATATTTTTAACGTCATTGACCTGCAATTCATCACTAAACCCGATACAAAACCACCCATAGGGCATCGGCATGGGAAAACGTTGACCCACGATACACCTCCCTCTCACACGTCGTTTTAATCAGGCGAAATCAGATTTCATTGGCCCAATGCGCTGCGCGATGGGATTAAGTTGACTGACATCCAGGCCATAGCAGTCGACCGCATTCCCCGACAACATCAATTCCAGCTCCGTCTCAGGGACGCCTTTCAGATATTGCTTCATCTTTTCGCGAGTTTTCGGCCAGCTACCTTCCGGATGCGGGTAATCCGTGCCCCACATGACATTGCGAATACCGATCTCATGACGAACCGCGGTAGAGCCCTCGTCAAACAGCGCAGACGCGCCGACCCAGACATTTCGTCTGAAATACTCGCTGGGTTTCATGGTGAGATGGCTTCTGAAATCGCCGAGTTTTCCCGAGGTGTGCTTGACCGACGCACGGACATCCATGAGCTCAAGCATATGAGGAATCCAGAATTCGCTGACTTCAGTCAGAGCGAACTTCAACTTGGGAAACTTTTCGAAAACACCGCCAAAAATCAGGAACCACAAGGGGCGAGCGGCCCACCAGGCGAATTCGGTAACGAATACGCCAATGGCGCCGGGCAAGGTGTAGTCGTAGTCGGGCGACGGTCCGGAATGGGTATGAACCACCAGACCGTTTTCCGCGCAGTATTCCCAAATCGGGTAGTACTTGGGGTGGTTGTAGGCGTCTTTATCGCCCATCAATGGCGGAATAAGAATGCCCTTCAGGCCATTCTCGTGAGCCCACTTCACTTCGCGAAGTGCCTCATCTACATCGTAAAGCATGAGCACGATTGCCAGACCAATGCGGCGAACAGGATCTTCCTTACAGAATTCCGCTATCCAGCGGTTGTGTGCACGGGCACCGGCCCACTGGAGTTCGGGATCGATCCCCCAAGGCTTGAGTGCCAGACCGGCACCAAACGGGGGAGCATTCATTTCGGTAATCCCATCCGGAAACAGTACTTCAGCGGCTACACCATCCGCATCGATCACTCGGTTGCGAACCGTGCCATCCCAGGCACCCGCCAGCCCGTCGCCCACATCTTCTCGCCACTTATCATTAAAGTCGGAGAGAAGGAGAAACTCTTCGGCTCTACGGGTCATTTCGCGCTGGATAGGCAGGGCTTCATCGAAGGCTGCATGGTACTTTGAATCCAGATAGTCCCTATAGCGCTCCATCGGCAGACCAGCATGTCCGTCGGTAGACACAATCAGAAAACGATCCATATTAATTATTCTCTTTCTTTGCTTCTGAGGCTTGAAAATATAGTCGTAGGAAAACTACCGGGGAAGAACCCAACTGTAATCACATTGTTTTCATTCAGCGTCCAATACTGGAATCAATCAAAATATAAAGATCAGCGACTATTTATAGAAAACAATCAAAAAATAATTGATGACATCCACGCAAATCCTGCGCTAGATTTCTTTATCAAAAGCGCAAGACATTCCTTTTATTAATAGAATAATAATGATGAAGCATTTTATATTCAGGCCTGCGACACACTTCCTGCTGATAGGGCTGGCGCTGTATTCGGCAGACATGTTTTTCCAGTGGAAAAACTCATATTTGATCGAGGCCCCAAGTGACAGGGACGTTGCAGAACTGATTAATGGTTGGCAACAGAATCCGGCAGATCAGGTCTCGCCCGCCAAGCTAAGCGCCAGCGCTTACACGGTTTTGTTGAATGAGGCATTATTGCTGAGCGAAGCCATACGCGAAGAGATACACCTCCACGACCCTCAAATCATAAGCAGGCTGTTGCTGGATGCGGACTATCTCGGCTTGCCGGGGGATCGTGATGAGCAGCTTGAACACGCCTATACCCTGCAACTCCATCTGGGCGATGAAGCCATTCGGCGGATGATGGTTCTGCGAATGGAGCAACGCGCGCGAGCCGCTTTGTCTTCGGAGCTCCAACCAACAGAAGAGCAACTTCAACAGCGATACCGCAACGACAGCAGCCGCTGGGATGGTCAGGCGCACTATTCTATTGTGCAGCGGTTTTTCAGCACAGACAAAGGCAATGCGTCACAGCGCGCGTCACGAGCATTGGACGCGCTCAATCGCGGGCAGCCAGCGGATGCCGGCGATATTTTTTTCCAAGGAAAATACTTCGGGCAAGTCAGCGCCGCAGAGCTGGACAGCCTGATGGGCAGAGGTTTCAGTCGTGCCCTTGATTTGCTCTACACCCACGATGACATAACGCATAGCGACGCTCATAGCTCAACATGGCTCGGCCCGATCCAGTCGGCATACGGCTTCCACCTCATCAAGTTTAACGATTACCGCCCGGCGAAGAGGATTGCGTTTACGGATGCCAGGCCGGAGATTGCCGAGGAATGGCGACGCGAACAGGAGCAAACGGCTTACGAGCACTACCTCCATCAACTCAAGCAAAAATACAGCGTGGTGACACGATGAGTCGCCAAGGCATGGGGCGTAGCATCCTGTTTGCCATAATCGTCAGTGCGTTTGCCAACAGCGCTTTGGCACACAAGCTGGCACCAGCGTTACTTGAGGTAGAGGAAAGCGAGAGCCACCGCTACACAGTGACATGGACCGCAGCGATAGGCGAGCTGGCTACCGCTTTGCCGCAACTGCCGGATGCCTGTGAGCAAAGTGGTTGGAGCAATGCCAGCCTTACAAAGACAGGTACCGCTATTGTGCGACGCCAACGCATGCATTGCGTCAATGGGCTGGTGGGAGAACACATTACTATTCCAGAGAGGCCATCAGGGCAATCGGCCGTTCTGACGCGCTTTGTTCCACTTGATGGCGCCCCGAAGGAGCGGCTACTCACCAGAGACGAACAGCGCTACACGCCGCCGCTCACTGCCGCCCCTGGTAGTGTCATCGGGCAGTATCTGCAACTGGGCGTGAAACATATTCTGATCGGCCTGGATCATCTGCTGTTTGTCGCGGCCCTGCTGTTACTTGCTGACAAACCCCGCACGCTGGTTCAGACGGTGACAGCATTTACTGCGGGACACAGCCTGACCTTGGCAATGGTTGTGTTAAATATCATTCCCCAATGGCCAGACCTCATTGAATTTGCCATCGCAATGACGATTCTCATTCTGGCCCTGGAGCTGGCTGGGTCTATGTTTAACAGTGACCAAGGGGGAAAACTCTCGATACTCAAAAGGCGTCAGTGGCCGATAGCGGCGGTGTTCGGCATGGTACACGGACTGGGCTTTGCCAGCGTATTGACGGAGCTAGGCCTGCCGAAAGAGGGACTGGTGACCGCGCTCGCCGCCTTTAATATTGGCATTGAAATTGGCCAGCTTGTCTTTGTGGCGAGTCTGGCGGCGGTATTGATTAGCTTGAAACGACTGTATGCTCCGGCCCATCGCCCTGCCGTCGCGACGCTGATTTATATTATGGGCGGCGTCTCAGTATATTGGTGCGTAGAACGCGGACTGTCGCTGCTGCACGCCGTGATCTAACCTAAGCTGGCTTGCCCGCCTGAATATTGACTCTCACAACTGCACGTCATTTTTGTAAAAGATATCTTTGTACTTCAGCCAGGTACTGCCCGCCATGGATTTACACAGAAAATCAATAAAGAACCGGACCTTGGCTGACAGGTGCTGGTTACCCGCATATACCGCCCAAGCCGTACGGAAGTAGAAATTCCAGGGCTGGGAAAGCCGCACTAATTCACCGCGCTCAACCAGAGCACTCACAAAAAAGTCAGGGAGCTGCGCGATGCCCAGATCCTCTTTCACCGCAGCCAGCAACGCGAATCCATCTTCGCTGACCCAGTTTCCGTTAACGCGAAATCGCTGCTTCCCCTCAGGCGTATCAAAATACCAAAGGCGCTCTGGCGCGCAGATGCCGTTGTGGTGTTGCAGATCCTCTATGGTCTCCGGCATTCCCCTTTCCGCCCAGTATTTGGGGGTGGCATACAAGCTCATGGTGTAACCACCCAGCTTCCGGGCAACCAGAGACGAATCCGCAAGGTCGCCATAGCGAATGGTCATATCGTAGCCTTCAGCGATGAGGTCGACATCTCTGAAGCTGGAATGAACCTGTATGGAAATATCGGGGTGAAGACGCGAAAACGAGGCGATCGCCGCCGCCATATAATGCACGCCAAAGCGGCTGTTCACCGCCACTTTCAAGGTGCCTTTCGGGCTGTTCTGCAAGTCGGCAACGACGGATTCAAGCTCTTCATACTGCTGGCTTATCAGCTGGCATTCGCGGAAAAAAACTTCCCCCACATCTGTCAGGGTGAGCTGCCGGGTCGAGCGTTGCAGCAGTCTGGCATTCAGCCTGCCTTCGAGCTTGCTGACCTGCTTGCTGACATACGACTTGGAAACACCGAGTTTTTCAGCCGCCGCGGTAAAGCTGCCAGTGGAAACGGAATGCACAAACTCATCAATTCCGTCCCAACGGCCTATTGGTGATACCACATTTTTAGTCAAATTCGCCCCTGTCCGCGTGCGTTATTCTTATTTTTTAATCGAATTTTACTTCTGAATATTCCGGATTCTCGCCATTCACGACAGCTTGTGTCAAGCCATGCAGATGCTTCTTGAGCGGGTGGGTAAATATCCAGAAAGACTCACTGCGAATAGCATCAAAGACCTTTTCAGCCACGGCATCAGGAGAGATGAAATTGGGGTCCATCGCCTCCGTTGCGGCTTTTATTTCGGCGATTTTTTCCGGACTGGCGTCGTCTCCCAGGAAGCCACCAATGAGTGAATTGGCGATATTGGTAGACACGGGGCCCGGACACAGCAGCGATACGCCAATCGGCTTTTGCTGCATTTTCAGCTCGAGATACAGGCACTCAGTCAATCCTCTGACAGCCATTTTACAGGTGGTGTACTGAGCCATGTTCGGTGCGGCAACCAGCGACCCTACAGAGCCGGTGTTAACGATATGCGCGGCATTCCCATTGTCAATTATGCGTGGCACAAAGGCATTGATGCCGTTGACCACACCCATAATGTTGATAGACATCATCTTCTGCCAGTCATCCGCACGTTGATCCCAGCAGCCGCCAACGCGAAGAATACCCGCATTATTGACCAGCAGATCGATCTCATTAAATCGTTCGAAACAGCTTTGTGCAAAATCCTCCATCGCGATTGAGTCGGTCACATCCACGGGGCGATACAGCACATCTACGCCTTTTTGCTTCAATTGTTCGCTGAGGATTTCGAGCTCTGACGCATTCATATCGATCAAGCCCAGGTTCATTCCCTCGTCTGCCGCCTTGATGGCAATCGCACGACCGATACCACTTGCAGCGCCGGTAATGACAGCGGCTTTACCTTTAAAATTATTCACAACAATCTCCCAGGGCCGCTAACACGGCTTTATTATTAGTTACAACGAACTTTCGCGTGCCTCTCAGGCGACGGGAGACACCGCCTCCCTGCTGGTATTTCTATCGATAGATCTTCCGCGACCTGCGGTCTGCAACGGCTAAAAACCACGCTTAATCATTGCTGTATCTCAATCTATCTCCGGTCGCCGCACTGAATAAACACGCAATTGAAAACAGAATGTATCCACTCAGTAGCTAATCCCAAAGTTCTGCTATTTAACCCAGGCTGTGAACACTCATATTACGGATGACTTATTATAATCGCGCCTCGCTAATGCTAGTTTCCTTTGAGCTGATAACAGCCCGGAGCAACATTAGTTTATTCGCCAAGAAAATTAATGCCGGTAAAAAAATAATGAGACAACAATCAAAGGCAGGTTCTTATGGCAGATTCAATTCATCCACCGCTCACCAGTCCCGGCGAGATCGCTCAATGGCCAATGCTGAAAATCGTTTATCGAACGACGCCTGAAGCCATCGCGAAGCTCCTCCCTCCCGGCATAGACCCCAGCGACACTTCCAACGTGAATATCACGGTCTACAACCTCCCGGTAAATGAACAACCGGAATATGGCGTGATCATTACCGTCGACGCCGACTATCAAGGTCAAAAAGGCGAGTATGCGCTGGCCTACGGTATTGATCAGGAGGGCGTGGTATTAATCAGCGTCATGATGAATGGTCAGCCCAAATTCCTCTGCTCAACGGAATACTATCGCCTGGGCAACAGCGTCACTGCACGTTGTCACCATCAGGGCTATACCTTCCTCGAATTCACCGGGGAAGCGACAGGCGAAGACCCGCTGGAATCCGGCATCGAACGCTTTGAGTGGTGGACAAAGTGTGTCCGTAAGGTCGGTGGCGAAAAGGGCTATGACTTCCCCCCGCATGTGGTGAAAATTCATGGCAGCTATGGTCCCGGCTACAGACTCGCCGTCTCCGGCAAGCTCACGCTTAAAGACAGCCCCTGGGATCCGGTCGCCTCATTACTGCCAATGGAAGAACAGTTATCCGCGCACCTGTGGTGGCCGGAATACAAGAGCCGCCATATCTCGATGGAAGGCCCGCTGGACCCCGATGCATTCTGGCCGTTTGTGGACACCATCGGCGGCAGCCGCTGGCCGGGCGTACTCGGCTCCCCCGCCAAAGACGCATAAGTCCCACCCCTTCACCGTCTGGCGCTCCTCAGTGCTGCGCCAGGCGGACCCCACTTCCTGTTACTTACGGACGATCTAGTCATGTCGTTAAACATCATTGTTACGGGTGGATTTGGCGCGCTGGGCAGCGTCGTATCTGCCGCCTTTCATCAACGAGGTCATCAGGTCTGTCGGGTTGACTATGCCAGCAGCAGTTCCACGAGCGGCATATCGACACTGGACCTGGCCGCCATCGATCTTTGCGACGCGGCGGAATGTGCGGGCGTTATGGAGAACGTCCAGCATAAAATGGGCGGACTGGATGTGCTGATCAATATCGCCGGGGGCTTCTGCTGGGAAACACTTCAGGATGGCGACATTGGGAATTGGGAGCGCCTGCACCGGATGAATGTTCTGACAGCCGCCACCATGACGCAGGCCGCACTGCCCGCGATCCGGAGCAGTGACTGTGGCCGCATTATCAATATCGGTGCGCTGGGCGCACTGGCAGCCGATGCCGGGCTCGGTGCCTACGCCGCGTCGAAATCTGGTGTGCACCGAATGACGGAGGCGCTGGCAAAGGAACTGGCAGATACCAAGGTGACCGTTAACGCCCTGCTGCCCAGTATTATCGACACAGATGCCAACCGGCAGGCCATGCCAGAGGCGGATACTCGCCAGTGGGTCAGCCCCTCAGCCATTGCGGACGTCATGCTATTTCTGTGTTCGGCGGAAGCGGCATCCATCAGTGGTGCGCTGCTGCCGGTGTCGCGGGGCGGAGTGTAATCCCATCACACCTTGCCCGTGATCGTCAGCGACTAATGCGCGATGCATGGGTATCGAGAAGAAATATCCAAGGAAACGCGAACTAAAACACCGTGATGGACGTGTTCAGAAGTGCGGGAGAATTTGGGGGAAAAGATGGTGGGCCGTGATGGATTCGAACCATCGACCAATTGGTTAAAAGCCAACTGCTCTACCACTGAGCTAACGGCCCCGAAGGAGGCGCTTATAATACGGATTTTGAGATCAAAAACAACAGGATAAGCGCAAAAAATTTCGATTTTTTTACGGTGCTATTTATAGCGTGTCGGGTCGGCAACACCCGCCTGCGCAAAGCCCTCACGACGCAGGTAGCAGCTATCACAGCGGCCACAGGCCAGTCCATTGTCATCGGCGCGGTAGCAGGAAACGGTCAAGCCGTAGTCAACATTCAACTGCATTCCCAGCTGAATAATTTCCGATTTACTGAGGTCGATCAGCGGCGTTTCAATATGCAGCCCCTGCCCCTCGATACCGGCTTTGGTCGCGACATTCGCCAGCTTTTCAAAGGCATCAATAAAGGCGGGACGGCAATCAGGGTAGCCAGAGTAATCGACGGCATTGACGCCGATATGGATACTGTTGGCACCAATCACCTCGGCCCAGCCCAGGGCAATCGAGAGAAATACCGTGTTCCTGGCCGGAACATAGGTGACAGGAATACCCTCTCCACCGGCGTCTGGAACATCGATGTTGATATCGGTGAGAGCCGAGCCACCAATACTGCTCAAATCGAGCTTGATGACCTTGAATGCCGCCGCAGCCATGGCATCGGCCACGCGCTGGGCAGCCAGCAGCTCAGCGCGGTGCCGCTGTCCATAATCAAAGGCCAGCGCATAGCACTCATAGCCCTCGGCTCGGGCCTTGGCAAGAACAGTGGCGCTGTCCAGGCCACCCGATACTAATACAATTGCTTTCTTACTCACTGTGTAGCCTGTCTGGTTAATGACCTGCGGCGTCCTGCCATAGCAGTTTATGGAGTTGGAGTTGGAATCTCACCGGCAGATTATCTTCAACAATCCAGTCCGCCAGCTGTCTGGCGGGAAGCTGCTCAAAACTCGGTGAAAACAGCACTTCGCCCACCTTCTCATTGAGCTGGTACTGATCCAGCTGGAAACGCGCCCAGTCGTAGTCGCCACGGTCACAGATCACAAACTTTATTTGATCATTTGCGCCAAGGTGCGGGAGGTTATCCATCAGGTTGCGGTGTTGCTCGCCCGAGGCCGGTGTTTTCAGGTCAACCACTCGGGAGACGCGCGGGTCCACCGCATCAACCGGCATCGCACCGCTGGTTTCCAGAGATACCTCATAACCGGCATCGCAAAGTGCCGTGAGCAACGGCAGGCAGTCCGGCTGCGCCAGGGGCTCGCCGCCGGTCACGCATACGTAGCACGGCGCGTAGCTTTCCACTTTCGCCACGATCTCATCGATAGACTGGCGCTCACCGCCATGGAAAGCGTACTCAGTGTCGCAGTAAACACAGCGCAGCGGGCAGCCGGTTAGGCGCACAAATACCGTGGGCAAGCCGATGCTGCGGGACTCTCCCTGTAGGGAGTAGAAAATTTCGGTAATACGCAGACTGGCGCTCATCGCAGGGCCGCTCCGGCTGAAACGGCGGTGCCGTTGAGAAACGAAATGCAGAACGCGCCCATTTTAAAAGCTGAGCGCAGTGGCGCCAAGTGCCAGTATTGCCACTCGGGAAGATCAGTAATTGCTGCGCAGGAATTCCCGAGCTTTTTTCACCGCTGAATTGCCGGTGTTGCCATAGCGGTCAATCACGTGCGTCAACAGTTCTCGGGCTTTCTGTTTGTCACCCTGCAGGAAGTAGACCGTACCCAATTTATACATCGCAGCGGGTACTTTGTTGTTGTCAGGGTAGGCCGACAACAAGTTTTGGAACGCCTTGGCTGACGCTTCTAGGTTCTGGGGTTCGACCGCAACATGCAACTCACCCAGCCAATACCAGGCATTAGGGGTGTATCGATCATCGGGATAGCGGGCAACATAGGCTTTGAACGCCTCGATTGCCTTTTCGTATTCACGTGATTTCACCAAGCCATAGGCATTGGCATAGTCAATAGAGGGCTGCCCGGTGGTGAAGCCATCCTCGGTTGCGTTTGACACGGTCGGCGCTTCCGCGCCTTTTTCCGACGACTTTCCGTCAGCATTTTTGCCGATAAGCGGAATTTCCGGAGCATCCACCTCGTCGACGGCTGCGCTTGGCGCATTGCCGGACAAGGCAGCCAGGCGCCGGTCGATATCAATGTATCGATCCAGCCCCTGTTGCTTGAGCTGGCGAATCTGATGCCCCTGCTCTTCAACCACACCGCGCAGCGTCATGATCTCTGTGCGAAGTTGCTGAATCTGCTCGTAAACCTGCGCCCCCATCGTGGCATTGCCCGAGTTGGCAAATCGATTCGGGTCGTTAATATCCTCGACCGGGGCCTGTGCCAGCGCCAGCGGGCTGGACAGCAGCAGGGAAACCAGCAGTGTTTTTCTCAGTTGCATCAGATTGCCTTGTACAAATTACTTCAGCTCAACGCGACGGTTTTTAGAGTAAGAAGCTTCAGATTGACCGAAGGCAACCGGACGCTCTTCACCGTAGCTCACAGTTTCAATACGGTAGCGAGCAATGCCATTGATAGCCATGTAATCGGCTACAGAGTTGGCACGACGCTCACCCAGCGCCATATTGTATTCGCGAGTGCCACGTTCGTCAGCATGACCTTCCAGACGGATCGGACCGCTGGTCTTTTTCAGACGGGCGATTTGGGCATCCAGGTTGCGACGTGCTTCTGAAGTCAGGGTGGCCTGGTCAAACTCGAAGTAGAAGATGTTTTCCAGAACCACTTCAGGCTCTTGCGTCTCGTAAGCAGAAACATCACTTTCCATGCCTTGAGTCGGCTCGGTGTAAGTGTTCATTTCGCTGCCGCTGCCTTCTTCTACGTCATTTGAAGCACAACCGGTCAGCAGGGCACCGGCAAAGGCGACACTCAGGAACAACTTGGATTGGTATTTCATAGCATTTCCCCATTGATGAAGTTTACTTTTACCGGCGGACAACCATTGTCCGCACTGTTTTTCCGGCCACTACTCATATAGAAAAGGCGACCATGCCGGCTCGCGCACATCTCCAAACCGGGATGGAAGGCGATATTTCACCCCACCATCCACAGATACTGCTGCCAAAACGCCCTGACCATTGTAGGTAGTAGAATACAGCAACATGCTGCCATTAGGCGCCACACTTGGCGACTCATCAAGGTCCGTTGTCGTCAGAATTTCAACGCGATTGCGTTTAAAGTCCTGAACGCCAATATGAAACCGCCCCTTGACTCTATGTACCATAACCAGGCCAAGACCGTCGCCCAACACACGGGCGCGGGCATTGTAATCCCCTTCAAACGTGATGCGTTCGACACTGCCTGATGCCAGTTCCACCTTGTATATCTGCGGCTTACCACCGCGATCCGAGGTGAAATACAGCGATTTACCGTCCGGCGCCCAAGCCGGCTCGGTATCGATAGCAAAATGATTTGTTACCCGCTGTATAGCACTTGTTGTCAAATCCATCACATAAATATCCGGGCTGCCATCCTTTGACAGCACCATCGCCAGTTGTCGACCGTCTGGCGAAAACGCCGGCGCACCATTCAGACCACGGAAATTGGTCAATTGTTGCCGTTCACCGGTTTCCAAATTATGTAAATATATCGCAGGCCGGGTGGTTTTAAAGGATACATAGGCAATTTTCTTGCCGTCTGGCGACCATGTCGGCGCTAAAATAGGCTCCATACTGTCGGCCAGCACTTCTTCACCCACACCGTCGATATCGCTTTTCAGCAGCCGGTATCGAAACCGCGTATCACCCTCTCGAACAGCGGAAACATAGAGCAGCTGTGTTCTGAACGCACCGCGAATGTTGGTGAGTTTTTCATAAATGCGATCGCTGATAGTGTGCGCCAGAAAGCGCACTTTTTTAAGGCTCTGCTGCTCTTCACCTTTCAAAATACTTTGCTGGGTATTCACATCCAGCAACTCATAACGCGCAATCAGGTTATTGTTGGCGCCAAAGCTCAATTCACCCACCACCACATAGTCCACACCGAGGCTTTTCCAGTCCCGGTAGTAAACCTCTGACGCCCTGGACGGACGGCTGAGCATGTCGGCACGGCTCAGTGGTTCGAACAGGCCGCTGCGGTGCAGGTCTCGCTCGACGATTGACGCAACGTCCTCCTGCAGCGTCACACCGGCCGTCCAGCCAAAAGGCACTACCGCTATGGGCAGTGGATCGTCGTTGCCTTCGTTAATTTCAATGCTCAGCTCCGCCCTTAATAGCGGGGCTGTACACAATAAAAACATCAGCAGGAATGAACGCAATACCATCATCGCCTCAAATCTGTTGGCTTGAATACAAAGTTAAATTTTCTGAACTGCCGTTCAAAGACAGCAGGGTTTTGGCGACCGAGTTCGCCCAGCTCGTCGATTCGCCCGAGACCTTTGACCGCACGAATCGCAGATCGATCAAATGCTTCGTCACCGCTTCCCTCCACAATATAGGCATTATGGATTTCACCCGTCGGCAACATTTCAACCCCCACCGTCGCCGACATACCGTTGCGGGCCGACGGAGGACGGGTCCAGTTACGCTGCACCAGCGCGACAATCAAGTCCTGATAACTGCTGACCAGTTCTGCTTCTTCCAGCATGGCGTCTTCCGATGCCAGTGCGGCAGCCAGCTCATCCTCCTGCTGGCGCTGCAGTTCTTCCTGCAAGGCTTCCAGACGCGCCTGCTCCTCCGCCTTGGCCTTCGCAGCTTCTTCTGCCTTTTTACGGCGCAATTCTTCCGGCGTTGGCCCCTTTTTGGGGACCGGCTTGGGTTTCGGTTCAGGCTTGGGCACCGGTTTGGGCTCTGGCTTGGGTTCCGGCTTCGGCTTGGGTTTAGGCTTGGGTTTCGGCGCAGGCTTTGGCGCCGGAGCAGGCTTGCTGCGCACCGGCTCGACCACCAGTTTGGCGTGAATCACCCGAGGCGGCTCTTTCAGCGGCTGGGTATCACTGAGCCCAGGCAGGCCTATCAGCAACACGGCCAATACGATGCCATGCAGTGTCAATGACACCAGAGCTGGAACAAGCGTAAAGCCCGGCATGGTTTCAGCGGCGCCCTTTCACAGGTGGTTCGTCGGTAATCAGTCCGATGGATTGAGCACCGGCGCCTTGCAGCGCGGCCATGGCCGCTACCACACTGCCATAATCGACCGCCGTGTCACCGCGCACCATGACTGGCGTTTTGGGCTTGCGGCGCAGGATCTTGCTGAGCTTATCACCGATTTCTGCGAGCTCTACCGGCTCACCTTGCTTATCGGGGTCACCCAGGCTCACATAGTAACGCCCCTGCTTGTCTACCGAGACGATAATCGGGTCATCATCACTCGGCGGCACCGGCTCTGTTGATGCTTCAGGCAAATCAACCTGAACACCCTGTACCAGCATCGGTGCAGTCACCATAAAAACAATCAGCAGTACCAGCATCACGTCGATATAAGGAACGACGTTAATCTCCGACATGCGTTTGCGCTTGTTGCGACGAGCCATCATGAAGTCCTCAGCGCACGTGAACCTGGCGGTGCAGGATGCTGGAGAACTCGTCAGCAAAGGTTTCGTATTTGCCGATATTGGCGTCCATCTTGGCCGAGAAGCGGTTGTAGGCCATAACCGCAGGAATCGCCGCGATAAGGCCCATTGCGGTCGCCACCAAGGCTTCGGAAATACCCGGCGCTACCGTCGCCAGCGTCGCCTGCTGCACCTGAGCCAAGCCGTGAAAGGAACCCATGATCCCCCACACTGTACCCAGCAGGCCGATGTAAGGGCTGGTCGAGCCGACCGTCGCCAGAAACGGCAGACTTTGTTCCAGGCGCTCTTCCTCGCGATTCATGGCCACCCGCATAGCGCGCTGGCAGCCTTCCATAATGGCATCCGCGTCGATATTGCGCTGTGCCATGCGGGTAAATTCCTTAAAACCCGCACGGAAAATACTTTCCATACCGACCGCCATGGTCTGGCTGTCACTACCCTGTTTGTACAGAGTATTCAGATCAGTCCCCGACCAGAACAGCGACTCGAAACGCTTGCGCTCGCGCTCAGCCATATTGAAGTACATGGCACGCTGCACAATCAAATACCAGGATACCAGCGACGCCAGCACCAAAATCGCCATAATGGCCTGAACAAAAATACTGGCCTGACTGACCAGCGTAATAATGGACAGGTCTTGCTCCACAGCAGTCCCCTCGGGTTTGTTGTCGTAGTTTTTTAGGCGCCGTCCGGCTCGCCAGACAGTCGCTGATAAATCATCGGCGGAAGCCGCCGGGCCCTGCCGACCACCGGGTCGACACAGGCAATTTGTATCTGCGCCTCACACAGTAACTCTTCGCCGCGATAGACACATTGTTTGAAATTAAGTGCCGTGGCACGCATAGATTCTATGACCGCGGTCACGATTAGCTCGTCATCGAGGCGCGCCGAAGCGTGATACCGGGCTTGCACATCCCGCACCACCAACAGCAGCCCGTCGTCAGCCACCGCCGTTTTAGCAAAGCCCTGCGCGCGCATAAACTCGGTGCGCGCGCGTTCCATATACTTCAGGTAATTCACATAGTAGACAATGCCACCGGCGTCGGTATCTTCAATATAAACGCGCAGGGGGATATGAAAATCCATCAGGACACGTCCCCTTTGGGCGCATCCAGACCAAAGTGCTGATAGGCGTGCTGGGTCAGCACCCGACCTCTCGGCGTGCGCATAATATAGCCCTGCTGAATCAGATAGGGCTCCAGCACATCCTCAATCGTGCCGCGCTCTTCGCTGATGGCGGCGGCAAGGCTCTCAATGCCTACCGGCCCACCATCAAATTTTTCAATCATCGCCAGCAGCAGACGGCGGTCGAGGTGATCGAAACCGCGATTGTCGACGTTGAGCATATTCAGCGCCGCATCAGCGACCTGCGCCGACACCTTGCCATCGGCTTTCACCTCGGCGTAGTCGCGCACCCGACGCAGCAGACGATTGGCAATACGCGGTGTACCCCGCGAGCGCATGGCAATTTCGCGCGCCCCGCCATCATCGAGGCTCATGCCAAGAATTTCAGCGGACCGGCTGACGATGGTAGACAGATCGGGCACACCGTAAAACTCCAGCCGCTGCACAATGCCAAAGCGGTCGCGCAGCGGTGAGGTCAACAGGCCTGCACGGGTTGTGGCGCCCACCAGGGTGAAAGGTGGCAAATCCAGTTTGATCGAGCGCGCCGCCGGCCCCTCGCCGATCATGATATCCAGCTGATAATCCTCCATTGCGGGATAGAGGATTTCCTCAATATGCGGGCTGAGACGGTGAATCTCGTCGATAAACAGGACATCGCCCTCATCGAGATTGGTCATCAGCGCCGCCAGATCTCCGGCCTTTTCCAGCACCGGACCGGAGGTCGTGCGCAACGCCACGCCCATTTCGTTCGCAAGGATATTGGCGAGCGTGGTCTTGCCCAGCCCCGGTGGCCCAAAAATCAGCGTGTGATCCAGCGGCTCGCTGCGCTGGCGAGCGGCGCTGACGAAAATCTCCATCTGCTCACGCACGGCGGGCTGACCAATATAATCCGCCAGCGACTTGGGGCGAATGGCGCGATCAAAACGCTCTTCGGAAGACTCCAGCGTATCCGGGGCAATCAAGCGGTCGACATCAATCATACGAAGTCAGCCTCTATCGAATCATATTCTTGAGGGCAGCACGGATCAGTGCTTCGCTGCTCTGCCCTTCGGTATCCAGCGCATTAATTGCCCGGCTGGCTTCCTGCGGTTTGTACCCCAGGGCCACCAGCGCCGCTTCCGCTTCGGCCAGAATCGCCGAGGCCGAGGGTGTTTCAGGCAGGCTGACCTGCGATACCGCCTGATCCGGTGCCCAGCTCGCCAGCCGATCGCGCATTTCCATCACCAAGCGCTCGGCGGTTTTCTTACCAACGCCGGGCAGGCGCACCAGCGACGCCGTATCGCCATCCTGCACGCAGCGCACAAAATCGTCGCTGTCGATGCCAGACATAATTGTCAATGCGAGCTTGGGCCCGACCCCGTTAACCTTGATCAGGTCGCGAAACAGCTGCCGCCCGCGGGTATCGTTAAAGCCAAACAGGCTGTGGGCATCCTCGCGGACGATCATCTGGATGTACAGCGACACTTCTTCACCCAGCGCAGGCAAGGTGTACAGGGTGGTCATCGGCACCAGCACTTCGTAGCCAACACCGTTGACGTCCACCACAATCTCCGGAGCCTGCTTTTCGATCAGCACTCCGCGCAAACGAGCAATCATGAGCTTACCTTATTACTCAGCCGACCCCGCCGCATCCGCGCAGCAAGCATCGGTTCAGACATATTATTCAGCCCTTCGCGGGCGTGGGCGTGGCAGATGGCCGCCGCCAGCGCATCGGCGGCGTCTTCCTGTGGGCTGGCAGGCAATTTCAACAGGACTTTCACCATGTGCTGTATCTGTTCTTTACTCGCGGCACCGGTGCCCACCACCGCTTTTTTAATTTGCCGCGCCGTGTATTCCGCCACGGCCAGATCAGCGCCCACGCAGGCCACCACGGCCGCACCACGGGCCTGTCCCAGCTTAAGCGCCGAACCCGCGCTTTTCGCCATAAACACTTCTTCTACCGCCGCTTCGCTGGGACGGTATTCGTCGATGATGGTATTGAGACTGCGAAAGATAATATTGAGGCGTTCTGGAAGCGGGCCTTTCGGCAGGCGAATAACCCCACTGGTCACATAGCGATGGCGACCGCCCTCGGCCGAGATCAGGCCGAAACCGGTGCGCTGTGAGCCGGGGTCGATGCCGAGAATAATGGTCATAAATCGTCGCTGCCAGAAACTGCGCCTATTATGCACAGATCAGGCCTCGAAAAGATAATACCGCCAATGCCATTACAGCTCGGCGAGCACCTCATCGGGGATTTCGGCATTGGTGTGCACCTGCTGCACATCATCGAGGTCTTCCAGCATATCCACCAGCCCCAGCAGGGTCTCAGCACCCTGGCGGTCCAGCGGTACGGTGGTTGAAGGCTGCATGATCAGCTCGGCGTGTTCGTGCTCGAGTCCCGCCGCGACCATGGCGTCCTTGACGGTTTGAAAATCCTCAAACGGGGTCAGCACCTCGATGCTGCCGTCGTCATGGGCAACCACGTCGTCGGCGCCCGCCTCCAGCGCCACGTCCATAATCTGCTCTTCACTGCTGCCCGGCGCGTAGAGAAGCTGACCGAGACGGCTGAACAGAAAAGCGACCGAACCATCGGTGCCCAGATTGCCGCCACGCTTGGTAAAGGCGTGGCGAACATCAGCGACGGTGCGGTTGCGGTTGTCGGTCATGCATTCAACCAAGACAGCAACGCCACCCGCGCCGTAACCTTCGTAGGTGATTTCATCGTAGTTGTCACCCTCGGCATTCCCGGCGCCACGGGCGATGGCCTTGTCGATGGTGTCGCGCTTCATATTGGCGCCGAGCGCCTTGTCGACCGCGGCCCGGAGACGGGGATTGTCCTCTGGAATCGGGCCACCGGCACGGGCAGCCACGACCAACTCGCGAATCAGCTTGGTGAAAACCTTGCCGCGCTTGGCATCCTGCGCGGCTTTGCGGTGTTTAATATTGGCCCATTTACTGTGACCTGCCACAACTAACCTCCCGCTGGGCGGTGATGCCACACCGCCCGTTTACTGCTTGGCAAATACTGGTATTACTCTTCGTTTTTACGCAGACGAATGCTCAACTCGGTGAGCTGGCGAGACTCCACCACACCCGGAGCATCGGTCATCACACAGGCTGCCGTCTGGGTTTTGGGGAAGGCAATCACGTCACGAATGGAGCGTGCGCCACTCATCAGCATGATCAGACGATCCAAACCAAAGGCCAGACCGGCATGCGGCGGCGCGCCGTACTTCAAAGCGTCCAGCAGGAAGCCGAATTTCTCTTGCGCTTCCGCCTCGTCGATCCCCAACACCCGGAATACCGACTGCTGCATGTCGTTGCGGTGGATACGCACCGAACCGCCACCCAGCTCGGTACCGTTGAGCACCATATCGTAGGCCACAGACAGGGCCTCGCCCGGCGCCGTTTCCAGCTCTTCCGGCGTACACGACGGCGAGGTAAACGGGTGGTGCAGCGCGGTCCAGCCGCCCTTGTCATCCTCTTCAAACATCGGGAAGTCAACCACCCACAACGGCGCCCACTCGGCGGTGTACAGGTCGAGATCTTCACCCAGCTTGCAGCGCAGGGCACCCAGTGCTTCGTTGACCACTTTGGCCGAATCCGCGCCAAAGAAGATCAGGTCGCCGTTCTCGGCGCCGACCCGCTCCAGAATCGCGGCACGTACCGGCTCAGGCAGGAATTTCACAATCGGTGATTGCAGGCCGCCCTCAAGGTCGCTCTTGTCGTTGACCTTGATGTAGGCCAGCCCTTTGGCGCCGTAGATGCCGACAAACTTGGTGTAGTCATCAATCTGTTTACGGCTGAGCTTGTCGTTGCCGCCGGGAACCTTCAGTGCCGCCACACGGCCCTTGGGATTAGTCGCCGGACCGGAGAATACCTTGAACTCCACCTCGGCCATCAGATCGCCAACGTCGACCAGCTCCAGCGGAATCCGCAGGTCGGGCTTGTCGCTGCCGAAGCGGCTCATGGCCTCGCTGTAAGGCATCTTCGGGAAGTCGCCCAGATCCAGATCTTTCACTTCCTTGAACAGATCGCGAATCATACCTTCGGCCACCGCCATCATCTGGGCGTCGTCCATAAAGGAGGTTTCGATATCGATCTGGGTGAATTCCGGCTGGCGGTCTGCGCGCAGGTCTTCGTCGCGGAAACACTTGGCAATCTGGTAGTAGCGGTCAAAACCCGACACCATCAACAGCTGCTTGAACAACTGGGGCGACTGGGGCAGCGCAAAGAATTTACCTGCATGGGTACGACTGGGGACGAGGTAGTCGCGGGCGCCTTCCGGAGTAGCGCGAGTGAGAATCGGGGTTTCGATATCCAGGAAGCCCTGCTCGTCGAGATAGCGACGCAGCACCGAGGTCACCTTGGCACGCAGGCGCAGCTTGTCGGCAATTTGCGGGCGACGCAGATCGAGGTAACGGTAGCGCAGACGAACGTCTTCGCCCACTTCGGTATGATCATCGAGCTGGAACGGCGGCGTTTCGGACTCATTGAGAATCTCGATTTCCTTACCGAGCACTTCGATCTCGCCGGTTTTCATATTGGGGTTAACCGTCGCAGCATCCCGCGCGCGGACCCGGCCGCGAATCTTCAGAACATATTCGCTGCGCACCCGGTCGGCGGTAGCAAAGTGCTCTTGGGTGTCGGGATCGAAGACGACCTGAACAATCCCGTCGCGGTCGCGCATATCCAGAAAAATAACGCCGCCGTGATCGCGGCGGCGATCCACCCAACCGCAGATGGTGACGTCTTGATCGATGTACTCGCTACCGAGGCTCCCGCAATAATGGCTGCGCATGGATTTTTTCCCACTTCTTAAAAAGTCAAAAACAGGCCCCGTAATTCGGGGCCCCTAAATTCAGCTATCGGATCCGGCAGAGGAACCACCGCCGTCACCGGCCAGGTTTTTCTTCTTACCGCCCGATTTAAAATCGGTTTCGTACCAACCGCCACCCTTGAGGCGAAAACCCGCCGCCGAGATTTTCTTGACCAGTTTGTCCGCTTTGCATTGCGGACACTGGGTCATGGCTGGATCACTCATCTTCTGCAACGCTTCCAGCTCGTGCTGACAGGCCTGACACTGATATTCATAAATGGGCATTGGAATCCCCTCCCAATACAAACTAATGAAAACGTGACCTACAGGAGTAAAACCGTCGGGCACAACCACAGGGTAGAAAAAGGAGCGGGATTATAACGCAAAGCGGGCGTGGCGATAAACGCAGGAAGCAAGAATCACCGAGATCGGGTCGGCGGTGAGCACGAAGGCACACCGCCGGCGGGCAAAAGCCCGGCTTTAGGAGGCAAAATCCTTGAGTTTCTTCAGCGGACGAACTTTCACCGCCACGCTGGCAGGCTTGGCTTTGAAGGTCGTCTCTTCACCGGTGAAGGGGTTGATACCCTTGCGCGCCTTGGTCGCAGGCTTTTTCACCGTGGTGATTTTCATCAAACCGGGAATGGTGAACTCACCCAGCGCACGCTTTTTGATGCTGCGCTCAATCAGCAACTCCAGCTCGTCGAGCACACTGGCAACCTGCTTGCGATTGAGTTCGGTGTTAGTCGCGATTTCATTGAGAATCTGCGTCTTGGTCATCTTCTCGCTGATTGCGGTCGTTTTGCGCTTCGGAGCCGCCTTGGCTGCAGCCGGTTTAGCTACGGCTTTCTTCGCTGCAACTTTCTTGGGGGCGGCCTTTTTCGGCGCTGCTTTTTTCGGTGCTGCTTTTCGTGTCGCCATAAGGAATCGTTCCTGTTCTGGGTGTGAAATTTATTATTTGCCAGTAGAGGGCACGCTGCCGATACCGAATTACCGCCGTTCCTTTTCCCGGTGCTGACTGCCCCGTTTCAGAAGAGCTGGCGGCATGGCTATGCCTGTGCATTACTAATAGTCGATTGCCCGCTGCAAAACAAGAGCGAAGCGCAATATCCCTACGAAAAAGCCTATTTTATGCGGCTAATGCTGCAGTAAACGCTCAACCAGATGCCTGCCAATTGGCAGTGCAGACGTTGCCGCTGGTGACGGCGCATTGATGACATGAACGCTGCGACGACTCTCGAGAAAGGCAAAATCGTGCAAGAGCTCACCTTTGGGGCTGACCGCCTGGGCACGCACTCCCGCCGGCGCTGGCGATAAATCGTCCATCGTCAGCGACGGATAATAGGCTTGCAGCAACTGCAAATAACGGCGTTTGGAAAGGGAGTTGTGTAGTTCAGACACGGCCGCGCGATGATGACGACGAACCAGCGCCCAGAAGCCACGAAAGCCGATCAGCTCCGCGAGGCTGCGCCACTCAACATCCGACCAGCGGTAGCCTTCGCGAGCCAACGCCAGCACCGCATTGGGACCAGCAAGCAACCGACCATCAACGCGGGGCGTCAGGTGGACGCCCAGAAACGGCAGAGCCGGATCGGGAACGGGGTAAATCAGGCGCGATACCCAGGACTCGCAGCGAGCGGCAAGCTGATAAAACTCTCCGCGAAACGGCACGATATGCAGCGGGCAATCGAGTCCCTGCAACCTCGCCAGCCTGTCGGCCATCAAACCGGCACAGCAGAGTAGCTGTGACGACGTAAATTCTCCGGCACGAGTGAACACACGAATGTCTCGCTGGCTCTCGGTGATACCGAGCACTTCTGCCTCGGTCTTCAGCTCCGCGCCTGCCGCCTGAGCCTGATCCAGTAATGCTTGGCAAATCGCCGAATAGTCAACAATCGCCGATTCGCTGACCGCCAGAGCAGCTTCCCCCCTCAGCTCGGGCTCCTGTTCGCGCATGGCGTCGCGCACCAGCCACTCAGGGTTCAAACCATTGGCTTTTGCACGCTGCTGCAACTCCCCAAGCCCTCGCAGCTGATGGGCTTCGGTGGCGACAATCCACTTCCCACAGCGCAAGAACGGAAGCTGGTGTTCCCGGCAGAAGGCCTCAGTCTGCTGAAGCCCCTCCCGACACATGCGTGCCTTGAGACTGCCAGCCGGGTAGTACACCCCCGCATGGAGTACACCACTATTACGCCCTGATTGATGGCGGGCCGGCGCCGCTTCTTTCTCCAGAATCAGCACTCGGCTGTCCGGCTTTTGCTTCAGCAGCTGCCATGCAGAGGCAGCACCAACAATGCCTGCCCCCACAATAATGACATCGTAACTCCCGGCACTCGCCATCGCATCAGCCCGAAATAAAGCGTGGCTCAGCGGCAAAGGCGTGTCTCAATGCCGCCAGACGTTCTTCGCGATCGGAATCGGCATAGGCTTTTGCCGGCAACTGCCCCCATACCGGCTTCGGCCAACAGGGGTCCGCGGCAAAACGAGCTATATGGTGAACATGCAGCTGCGGCACCATATTACCCAGCGCGGCAATGTTCAGCTTCTCTGCAGCAAAGACGGTATTGAGAATACCTGCGGCCAGATCAGACTCCCGAGAGAACTGCATACGGTCCTCCTCACTCAGCTCACAGAGTTCCCGCAGCTCGGCATCGCTGCGCGGTACCAGAATGAGCCAGGGATACTGGGCGTCGTTCATCAACAGCACTCGGCATAAGGGCAGGTCGCCGACCACAAAGCAGTCGGCAGCAAGTTGGGGGTGTAATGTAAACATGATGTTCTCCAATAAAGCGGTGGCGCCCTGTACCGGACCGCCTATCAATCGTAAAATGCGGCGACTTCATTCGCAGCTTTAAGGCCAGATCCGCTATGCGCGCCAGCCAATTTCTTATTGCCACTGTAAAGGAAACCCCCGCCGATGCCGAGGTTATCAGTCACCAACTGATGCTCCGTGCCGGCATGATACGAAAGCTGGCCACCGGCCTCTACACTTGGCTGCCGTTGGGCCTGCGGGTACTTCGCAAAGTGGAAAACATTGTCCGTGAAGAGATGAACGCGGCAGGCGCGCAAGAGGTGCTGATGCCCGTGGTCCAGCCCGCTGAACTGTGGCAGGAATCGGGTCGTTGGGAACAGTACGGTGCAGAACTGCTGCGCATCAATGACCGTCATCAGCGCGAGTTTTGCCTTGGCCCCACCCACGAGGAAGTGATTACCGACCTGATTCGCAACGAGATCCGCAGCTACAAGCAGCTGCCGGCGAACTTCTATCAGATCCAAACCAAGTTCCGCGATGAAATCCGCCCCCGTTTCGGGGTGATGCGCTCGCGTGAATTCATCATGAAAGACGCGTACTCCTTCCACAATGACCAGGAGTCACTGCAGGCCACCTACGACGTCATGCACGCGGCCTATACCCGCATCTTTACTCGCCTCGGCCTGGACTTCCGTCCGGTGATCGCCGACACCGGCTCGATCGGCGGCAGCGCCTCCCATGAGTTCCACGTATTAGCCGAATCGGGCGAAGACGATATCGCCTTTTCCGACAGCTCAGATTACGCCGCCAACGTAGAAATGGCCGAAGCACTGGCACCGGCTGGCGAGCGCGCCGCCCCCGGCGCCGAGCTGGAGAAAGTCGTCACGCCCAGCGTGGGCACCATCGAGCAGGTGTGCGCGTTCTTTAACTGCACGCCCGAGCAAACTCTGAAAACCCTGCTGGTCTATGGCGAGGCCGACGACAATGGCAAGCAGCCGCTGGTTGCCCTGGTGCTGCGCGGCGACCACCAATTGAACGAAATCAAAGCCGAGAAGCTGGACGGCGTTGCCAGCCCGCTGACGTTGGCCGAAGAAAACGATATTAAAGCGGCGCTGAGCTGCTCTCCCGGCTCCATTGGTCCGGTCGATCTCGGCTTGCGCACGATTGTGGATCGCAGCGCCGCGCACTGCGCTGACTTTATCTGCGGTGCCAACGAAGACGGCTACCATCTGCGCGGCGGCAACTGGGAACGGGATCTGGCTCTTGGCGAGATCGCCGACTTGCGCGAGGTCGTCAGCGGCGATCCCAGCCCCGATGGCCAGGGCACACTGCAAATCAAACGCGGCATTGAAGTGGGCCATATCTTCCAGCTTGGCACCAAATACTCGGAAGCCCTGCAAGCGACCGTACTCAACGAGCAGGGCAAAGAGCAGGTGATGATCATGGGCTGCTACGGCATCGGCGTCACCCGTGTGGTGGCTTCAGCCATTGAGCAGAATCACGACGACAAAGGCATTATCTGGACCGACGGCATCGCGCCGTTCCAGATTGCGCTGGTGCCGATGAACATGCAGAAATCCGAGCGCGTGCGCGAGGCGGCAGAAGCCCTGTACGCGCAGCTCAAAAATGCAGGCTACGATGTGCTGCTGGATGACCGCAACGAGCGGCCCGGCGTGAAATTTGCCGATATGGAACTGATGGGTATCCCCCACCGCATTGTGATCGGCGACCGCGGCTTGGACAACGGCCAACTGGAATACCGCCATCGCCGTGCCGACGACAACGAAGACGTCGCTATCGACAGCATTATGGACTTCGTCCGTCAGCGTGTTCCACTCTCTGCTTAAGCGTCTGCTGCTGGCAGGGCTGGTGGCCGTTGCGCTACCCGCTCTCGCCCAGCCAAGCGACCCCGTCGAGAGGGCCGCGCTGACCGCCTATCTGAAAGACGCCCTGCACCATGAGGACAGTTTTAAAGATCGCTTCGACGCCGAGGTGTGGCTGCTGGATATGTCCCAGCGGCTGAGCAAGCGACTCCCAGAGCCAGAAGACCGTCTGGCCCTGCTGCAAAGCGTGCACCGCGAGGCACGCTCGGCCTCACTGCCCCCGGAGCTGGTACTGGCACTGATTGAGGTGGAAAGCGCCTTTGACCGCTTTGCCATCTCCCGCGTTGGCGCCCAGGGGCTGATGCAAGTGATGCCATTCTGGAAAAAGGAAATTGGCCGCCCGGACGACAATCTCACCGACCCGAACACCAATCTTCGCTACGGCTGCCAGATTCTGCAGTTCTACCTGCAGCGCGAAAAGGGCAATATGCGCCGCGCCCTCGCCCGCTACAACGGCAGCCTGGGAAAGAACTGGTATCCTGACCGGGTATTTAATGCCTGGCGCAAGCGTTGGTATAACGGCCCGCTGGCTTACCGTGGCATCGACGACTGAGGCGGAGGCGGCGGAGGCATCCCGCGCTCAGCCCCATCGGGTTTTGGCCCCTTGCGATCGCCATCGCGCGGCCCTTTGTCATGGCGCATCATCTCCAGCCGCTGGTCTGGCGACAAGGTCGGCAAGACTTCCAGCAACACGTCATGTACCAGCCGCTTGAGTGACTGGTCTGCCGCTCTCAAATCTGCCAGCGCCTGACGGGCACTCTCAATATTCAACTCGGGTTCGGCAATAATCTGGTCCAGATTTCGTCTCGCGAGACGCAACTGCCGAAAGGCACTGCGCATTTCTCCACGCTTGGCCCTGAGTACAGCCCTTGCCTGATCACTGAGCTGATCCGGACGGCGCTTTAAAATATGCTGGCTCATCATGTACAGGCCGCGATCGCGGTCCAGTGCCTTGCCCGCCCACAAGCCGATGAGCAGACCGTTCACCACCAGCGAGGCGATGAGCGCAATCAACAAACCCGTGCGACGTGTCATTGTTCTTCCTCCAACCAGCTACTCACTTCCAGAGAGCCGGTAAAATCGAGTTCGGTAAAGGCCTGATAATCCTCATCCAGCAATGGATATTGGCTGGGCAGACCGGACATTCCTACCGCGACGCCAAGTATCAGCGCGGCGGTGGTTGCCATGCCCGCGGACCAAAGCGGCAAACGCCTGACGTGGGCCTGTCGGCGGGTTTCGGGAATCCGGGCAAGACGCTGCTGCAAGCCGGGACTGACCCGCAGCTCGCCATCCATCCGTTGCGACCAGAATACCTCTCGTTGCCGGTATTCCTTCAAACAGGCCGCCCCCGCCTTTGACATCGGCGCCAGCAGTGCGAAAGGCCAGAGCCACAGCGGCCAGTTGCGCAATTGATCGCCGTAGCGCTCCAGACACTGTGCATAGTCAATCATCGGATTCTCCCAATACTTGCTTAAGCTGTTTGCGCGCACGGCCCAGTAAGGATTCGACTGCCTTGGGGCTGCTATCAAGAATATCGGCGATTTGCTTGACGGGCAGGTCGCGGTAATAGCGAAATGCCATCGCAGCGCGTTGCTCTGCGGGCAGGCTGGACAGCGCCGCCATCATTTTTTCAGAGAGGGCGTTTGCCTCGTCATCCGCCTCATCACGCTGACCATCGAGCAGCTGCTCGGTCAGCTCACTATCTACGATCTGGCGCTGCTGAACTCGCTGACTGTGGTTAATCGCCAGATTGCTAGCTACCCGGTGCAACCAGGTACTGACTTTGGCATCGTCCTGCCAGTCCGGCGCCTGCTTCCACAGGCGCACAAAAACGTCCTGACACAGATCTTCCGCATCACTTCGGGACAACACAATTCGGTAAATGACATTGAGTACCCGCTGGCTGTGACGCTCCACAAGCCGATTAAAGGCGCGACTGTCGCCGTCGGCTACACGCGCTAATAATCGGGAGTCACTGACCAGCGGCATACTCGCTGCGCTCGCTATCGGCGTTTACGATTCAGCCGGGGCATGCGGGGGCATACCCTCGCGACCAAAGGCTTTACGGGCCTCCTTTCTCGACAAAACGCCGTCACCGTCTGTATCGAGCTTTTCCATCTGCGCCTTTGCTGCGGCCTTCATTTCCATCTGGGAAACCAGTCCATCGCCGTTGGCATCCGCTTTTGCAAATCGGTCCGCACGCTCCCCGCTACGCTTCTCACGCATCTGGGCACGAAACTCTTCAATTTCCTCACGGCTGACCTGACCGTCTTGATTCAAGTCCATTTTCATAAACCGCTCCGCTTGGCGGTCTGCCATTTCTTCGATACTGGGTGGCGTTCTGGCGCCATCAAAGGGACCATTTTTCCCGGGGCCAAAAGCGTAGGCGCTGGCAGCACCCGTCATTGCCAATACAGCGAAAAGCGTTACTGAAGTTTTCATCACGTTGTGCTCCACGAACAGTAAGAGGATTTTAACGGCCGTTACTGTTTAAACACCGCCGGCGGACAAATCCCTCGCACAACAGACAATTATTTTATTGGCATTCCTTGCCGCAGCCCGGCTCTCTATTTACGAAACAGAGAACTCATAGCGCCATTTCCCATTTTCCAGATAGCAGCGATTGCGCGCACCCAGCACCTTGGGGTCGGCGCTGTCATACCCCGCATCGCCGCCGTAGAGCATACACACGCGACCATCGGCATCGCTGATTTTGGGATGGATATCCGGCACCGGACGACGGTCATAAAACGCGCGAGCGTCCGCAACCGTTGCACAGCTGGACAACTCGGTCAGCGTGACCAGAGTCGGCGGCATCAGAGCCAGCTCCCCCTGCTGATGGGAGCCCACCAACTCGCCCGGGTGACACCAGAGAAAATCGTCGGCCTCCTCACCATCCACGACAACCTGCTGACCGGGGCAGTCCGCGATGAAAAAGGCGGTTTCATAGCGACGTTTTATCGATGGCGGCGTCGTCCACCAGGAGATCAACTGCAACCGACTCTGATCCAGTTGGATCTGCGCCTCTTCCTCGGTCTCACGTACCGCAGCAAGGTGAAAGGCCGTCATGCGATCGCCCTTGGCATCCGCCACATCGTCGGGATCAACGGTGCCACCTGGGAAAACCCAGTGCCCACCGCCCACCTTCAGCTGCTGGTGACGACGCAGCAATAACACCTCCAAGCCCGACGCCGCGTCGCGCAGTACCACGGCCGTGGATGAAGGGCGTATTTCCTGTTCAATATTTACAGCCATTGTTGCTCAAGAACCTTTATAAGCTGTGCCGGACGCGGTCCAACACGAAAATTTTCTGGCAAGTCCGCGTAGCGGATGGTGCCGGACTCATCGCTGAGTATCAGTGAGGGCAGCGAGGTATGCGGGCCTTTCGCGAAGACTCCGGCAGGCACGCCAAACGGGTGAACCAGCCCGAGCGTCCTCGCCGCCTGCAGACCACTGTCGAAATAGACCTCGACCCCCTGTGGCAATGTCCCCACCAGTTTTTCGCTCTCGTCCACCGCCTGATCACTGATCAATACAATGTGAAGGCCGTACTCACGCAGCGCGTCAAAATAGCTTGAAAATTCGTAAAGCTGACTGCGACACAGCGGGCACCAACCGCCGCGGAAAAACAACAGCAGCGTTTTTCTGCCAACAAAGCTCGCGGAGTCAACGTGTTCGCCTGTTCGATCCTGCAAATGGAAGGCGGGCAGCGCCTGACCGACAGTCAGTCGCGGATTATCGTCGCGATCCAGATAGGAATACCAGTAGACATAAATCAGCACGCCAGCGAGTCCCGGCACCAACGCATAAAACGTTGGCAGGGGATGCATCTCGACCACGGCCAGCGCCGCGCCAATCATCGCGGCAAGAATCTGTATCACCACAAACCGGCCGGTGTTAACGAACGGCACCAGATACAACAGCAACACGAACACCGGGACGGGCGTGACAGCCAGCCAAGCCGCAAACCAGGACAGGCTAAACCCTGGCTCGACCCACATCTGCCAGAGTGCGTGCAGCGAGGCTGCCCCACAGAGCAGGACGTAGGGAGTCACAAAGTAACGTTTAGCCAGCGCTTTGAGTAAATTCATCGCATCTCAGTTAGAGAGTGTCAGTGCAGTGAACTGGCACTCTTGTTCAGGGCAAGGGTTCTGCGCTAGCGTAACCCTATGGCATTGACCCAATTTTTTATCTAGTGAGCACACCCGGCAATAGCGGAAGCAGCCATTAGGACATAGACTATTTTTGACTTCAATCGTGGAGACCCCACCAGCGCGATTTAAATCAGGGTGGTATTAATTCGCCTGTGTACACGACCCCAGCAACACAGGAAACAGTGGCGGCTATGACAAAACTATCCATCATGGATCTGGCGTTTTTCCTCACCGAGACGGAAGACAGCCCCAAACATGTAGGCGGAATGATGATGTTCCGCAAACCTGCCAAGGCGGGGGCGGACTTCGTGGACAAGGCCGTCCGCGAATACGTGGGCAGTAACGAAGACATCCAGGCGCCGTTCAACCAGATCATCAAATTCGGCGGCCTGTCCACACCCCGCTGGGTAGATGCTCCCGACTTCGATATTAACGACCACATCTACTACCACCAGTTGGAAGGCGACGACTTTCGGGATGAACTCTATGTCCTGGCGGGCGAGCTACACAGCCCGAAGATGGATCGTGAAAAGCCGATGTGGGAAGTCCACGTTATTGAGGGCATCGACGACCAGCGCTTTGCGCTGTATATCAAGTTGCACCACGCCTACGCAGACGGCGTTACGATGTCGGCCATCCTTGCCAAAAGCCTGAGCCAGTCCTCACGCGCCAGGAAGGTATCGCCAATATGGGCAGCGCTTCCCAATCGTCGACGTCGCAAAGGCGAAGAGGATGCACTGCTGCGCAAGATGCTCGGCCTGTCCGGCAACTATCTGCGCTCGGTGCTGGGTTTGACAAAGCTCAGCGCCCAGCTGGCTCTGGAGGCAGTCAACCTGACTAAAAATGCCGTGGCGGTTCCCTACAAGCCCATGCCGGAAACACCACTGAATGGTCATGTCGTGGCCGGTCGTCAAGTGGCCACCGCCGCCGTCCCGATGACCCGCGTTAACAAGATTCGCAAGCAGACACGCTCGACGCTTAACCACGTTGCCCTCACCTGCATTGACGGCGCCTTGCACCGCTATCTGGAAGAATGTGGCGCCGATATCAGCGAGCCCATCACCATTCAAATGCCCGTAAACCTCCGCCGCCCCGGTGACCGCAGCATGGGCAACAAAATCGGCATCGTGCTGGTTGAACTCGCCAAGAAAACCACCGACCCCTACGAGCGGCTGCGGGAAATTGGCTTTACGCTTCGCAATGTTCGCTACCAAGTAGATGGCGTCCCCCCGGCATCGGTCATCGCTTACACCGTACTGCTGGGCAGCTTTGCTCAACTAACTGAATTCCTGAAAATTGATGACCGACTGCCGCCGCTGGGCAATACGCTGGTCTCCAATGTGCCCGGGCCGTCAAAACCACTGTATCTGCGCGGCGCCAAGCTCGAGGAAATGTACCCGATCAGCGCGCTGACGCCGGGCTGTCACCTGAACATTACGCTGTACAGCTACGATGGTCGGCTGCAGTTCGGACTGGTGGCCAGTTCGGCATTGCCCAAACTGGAGATTCTGAGCGACTATATTCACGATGCTTTTGCTGAACTTGACGATGCGGTTTCACCAACGGCACTGGCGTAATAACGCACTACAATAACAACAGGCAAAGCCATACAGAACGACCTGACAACAACACAAACCCACGCTTTCGCTGACAGAAAGCAGTGCAGCTCCGCGTTGGCTCGGAGCTGCAGCAGGCGTATTTCTGTACTATCTGGAGAGGCACTATGAGCTACTTTGTTACTGGCGGCACCGGCTTTATCGGACGATTTCTTATCACCCGCTTGGCCAAGCGCAACGAAACGATTTTCGTGCTTGTGCGCCGCAGTTCTAAACACAAGTATCAGGAACTACTGGAAAAAACCGGGCTGAGTAAAGAGCAACTGGTCCCCGTCTGGGGCGACCTTGCCAAGGGCAAACTGGGCATCAGCAGCCGGGAGATGGGCAAGCTGAAAGGCAAAGTCAGCCACTTCTATCACCTGGCCGCCATCTACGACCTAAAGGCCGACGCAGAAAGTCAGGAAATCACCAATATTGAAGGCACTCGCAATGCCCTTGCAGCGGCTGAAGCCATGCAGGCTGGAAGCTTCCACCTGGCCAGCTCCATCGCCGCAGCAGGACTCTACAAAGGCATCTTCCGCGAAGACATGTTCGAAGAAGCCGAGGGACTCAAACACGCCTACTTCCGCACCAAACACGTCTCCGAAGGGCTGGTGCGCAAAGAGTGCAAAATTCCCTACCGCATCTACCGGCCGGCGATGGTTGTCGGTGACTCCACAACCGGCGAAATGGACAAGGTTGATGGCCCCTACTACTTCTTCAAGCTGATTCAGAAACTGCGCTACCGAGTGCCTCAATGGTGCCCGCTGATTGGTATTGAAGGCGGGCAAATGAATATTGTCCCGGTGGATTATGTCGCCGACGCCATCGACTACCTGTCACACAAACCCAAGCTGGACGGCAAGTGCTTCCACTTAGTGAACCCCAACGCTCACAAAGTCGGTGAAGTGTTGAATATCTTTGCCGAAGCCGCCCACGCGCCGAAAATGGCCATGCGTATCGATTCGCGCATGTTTGCCTTCGTCCCCTCGTCAATTGCCGGAATCGTCAAGAACATGCCCCCGGTGAAACGGCTGACCAACGCGGTACTGGCCGATTACCAGATTCCTGCAGATGGCCTGCAGTTCATGAACATGCCTACCCGTTTCGACAACCGCGACACCGTAAAGGCCCTTAAAGGCAGCGGTATCGAATTGCCGGATCTCGAAGACTACGCCTATAAACTCTGGGACTACTGGGAGCGCAACCTCGACCCGGATCTGTTCAAGGACCGCAGCCTACGCGGCAACGTCAGCGGCAAAGTCATTGTGATCACCGGCGCGTCCTCCGGCATCGGTAAGGCCAGCGCACTCAAGCTCGCCGAGGCGGGTGCCGAAGTCGTGCTCGTGGCTCGCAGTATTGAAAAACTGGAGGAAACCCAGAAGGAAATCGCCGACCTTGGGGGCAAGAGCTATGCGTATAGCTGCGATGTTTCAGACCTTGAGGCCTGCGACGAGCTGGTCGCCACGCTATTGAAAAACCACGGCCATGTGGATGTATTGGTGAATAACGCGGGCCGCTCAATCCGTCGCTCGCTGGAACTGACCTTTGACCGTTTCCACGATTTCGAGCGCACCATGCAGCTCAATTACTTCGGCGCGATTCGACTGATCATGGGCCTGGCACCATCGATGCTTGAGCGTCGCGCCGGTCACGTGATCAACATCTCCTCGATCGCCGTCATCGTAGGCACCTCGCCCCGGTTCTCGGCCTATGCGGCGTCCAAGGCTGCGCTGGATGCCTTCTCCCGGAGTGCAGCCGCAGAGTTTTCCGACCGCAATATCGCGTTCACCACTATCAATATGCCATTGGTCCGTACGCCGATGATCGGCCCCACCTCAATCTACAACGCCGTGCCCACGCTATCTCCCGAAGAAGCTGCGGACATGATCTGCGAAGCGATCGTGAAGCGACCCAAGCGCATCGCCACCGGCCTGGGGATTAGCATGCAGGTACTCAATGCGGTAGCGCCCAAGGCCACGGAAATCATCATGAACACCGTGTTCAGAACCTTCCCTGACTCCGCAGCGGCAAAGGGAGAAGGTGAAGAGGCGAAAACCGAGGCGTCCTCAGAACAGGTGGCACTGGCTGCCGTACTGAAAGGAATTCACGTCTAAACGCACGTCGTCGCTGTTACTTAGCCATTACTTGCCGAGTGCCCCTCGTGGTGACCATCCGCCGCGGGGGGCTGCTGGCGAGGCTGGCGCAATATACGCTGATAGATCTCCTGCTTAAGCAGATCAAACATCATCGAGCGCAGACGAGCAAGCTTTCTGGAGTCCGTTGCGGTCTCTCCGCACTTCCCCATCAGCAAGCCGAATAGCAGCCCCGCCATGCCGAAAAACGCAATCACCCCCACACGCTGCTCACAGTAGTGTTGCCGGAGCCGAAAACGGCGATTTCGCTGACGCTGATCAAGTTGGATCAGCGCCGAGCGCAGCCGCGCTTCTTCACCGCTGAGCATGCTGCCCCTCCACTGCTGTCCGGCGAGGACGTGCCCCGGTCAAGGCGCCTCGCAATTGTCGCTGGCAATACCAGAACGCCAGCAGATTCATCAGCAGTAACAGAGACATTGCGAAGGGCTCTGGCACTCCTGCCTGCGCCATTACGCGAGCGAGAAACAGCATGGCAAGCAACCACACGCTTGTCGCCGAGATCACGCTTAACAGCGCAAAGATCAGCATTTTCAGCAGGGCTAAGCACAGCAATTGTCCTCGCAACTGCAGGCGCTCTATTTCCTCTGCACCAAAGGCCAAGCACTCGGTCAGCAGATCACCATACTGGGGCTCAGCCTTCTGTTCCCTTTCAGATGCGCAATCTGTTTCGCCGCGCATACGCCCTCCTGTTCTGACAGCGGATAATCACCACTCCACTCCCCCGTCAGCGGCGGAATAAGAACGCCACCACCGCGCCGAGCAGAAATGCGAGTCCCACGGTTCTCAGCGGGTGTTCACGGGTATAACCGCCCACGGCCTCACTGGCTGCCTCGGAATGCTTGCGTGCCGAGCTGACCAGCCCCTCAGCTTGCAGCCGTAGCTCTTCAGCAAGTTGATGCAAGCGTTCTTCACTGCTGCCCGCCATTGCCGCTGCCCGATCGACGGCCTCGTGGGCTTTGCTGGCCGCGGCGTCGACCTTATCGTGACGATTCGAACTTACGTCAGCCTGGTTCTGCTGTGTCGCCATTTTGCACCTCCCTATTCAACGAATTTTTCGGCGTCTTACCCTGTTGCTGAAAACGCAAAAACAAAAAGGTTCAAAATCGATTAAATAAAATGACACTGGCAATTTATAAATCATCTACCGCATAAAAAATCATTGATGAAAATAAAAATATTGAACTGTTTTTACTCAGCGTGTCAGAAAAACTGTAGGCAGAAATGACAAGGAGGCAACATGCTTGGCTGGTCGTTAATGTTTTTAATTATTGCGCTTATCGCCGGCGTATTGGGCTTTGGGGGCATTGCGGGTGCCGCAGCGGGCATCGCAAAAGTCTTGTTCTTTATCTTTATTGCACTGCTGATAATTTCTCTTGTCGCCCAGGCTTTACGCGGAAAACCGCCGCGAATATAGCACTGAAAATCCGCATTCTGGCTTAACAAAACTGACATCGTTAATCACGTCACTCACGAGGAGCGAAGTATGAATAGAGATATTGCAGAAGGTAAGTGGAAGCAGTTAAAAGGGCAAATTCGGGAAAAGTGGGGCGAACTCACCGACGATGACATAGACCAAGTAGAAGGCAGCAGTGATCGTTTTATCGGCGTACTGCAAGAGCGCTACGGCCTCGCTCGCGAAGAGGCTAAAAAGCAATTTGAAGAACTGAAAAAGAAAGTTTCTTAGAGGAATTTTTCTTCAAGTTTTTATTCAAAAAGGCATCTTAGGAAAAGACTGACGGTACGAAAACCGTGCCTGTCACCACGTCAATAACGATGGAGAAAACGACGCCAACGTTATTGAGATAAAACCATGCGATTCATGAGCAGCGAAACGGAGGTCAACCATGACTATCAAGAAAACGCTAATCACCACATTGACTCTCAGCGCCCTGGCAAGCACTCCCGCACTGGCGGAAACCTGGCAGGGTAAAGCGAACGACGCCTGGATCGATGGCAAAGTCGAGACCGCCATCATGCTTAACGGCGAGCTAAACAATTTTGAGATCGATACCGGAGTCAAACAGGGCAAGGTAACGCTCAGTGGTACAGTCACGAGCGACATTGAAAAAGATTTGGCGGGCCAGATTGCTCACAACGTCGATGGCGTCCAATCAGTGGATAATAAACTGAATGTGGAGAAAGACTATCGCGGGAAGATGAAGCAGGCTGGTGAGAACTTTGCTGGCACGTGGAATGACCTGACCACAACCGCCGCGATTAATATGAAGTACGCAACGAACGATGATATTGCTGCCACCAGCATTGACGTTGATACCAAGGACGGCGTTGTGACCCTGCGCGGTACCGTCAAAAGCGATGCAGCGCGCGATCTTGCCATTGAGATTGCCAAAAGTTTCGACAAGGTGACCGACGTCGAAGACAAACTCGTCGTTCGCAACAGCTAGGGCGCGATTCGCAACGAGTCGTAGACCAATTACTCGGCACCAAGCCGACAGTCACTCAAGTGGCTGTCGGCTTTTTAACACCATCTCCAGAAATGCTTATTTGGCCTGGAGCGCTTCCATGGCTTTACCCAGGAACTTCTCGCTTTGCTTGCCACCAGTTTCCATCGGACGCTGCCCCTCGGTACTGGTAATCGCATCCCAGTTAGCAAGGATCACTTCCGGAGTTTGCTGGTCAGCGGGCAGGAAAACGCCTTCTGTTTCAAAAATGCGCGAACTCGCATAACCACCCGCCCCCGCACACAGAATGTGTCGGCTCGGTGCACTTTCGTGACACAACACCAAAGCGCCGGCGGTCACTGACTCGGGCGACAACAAGGCAAGCAGTTCTTCGGGCATCAAATCTTCAGTCATGCGGGTTGCCGCTGTGGGTGCCAAGGCGTTTACCCGGACATTCTTCTTCGCGCCTTCCAGGCCCAGGGTATTCATAAAGCCCAGCACCGCCATCTTGGCAGCACCATAGTTGCTCTGCCCAAAGTTGCCATACATACCGGAGGAAGAGGTCGTCATCACAATGCGGCCGTATTCCTGCTCTCGCATGATGTCCCAAACCGCTTTCGTGCAGTTTACGGAGCCCATCAGGTGGACGTCCATGACCAACTTGAAATCATCCAGCGACATTTTGGCGAAGGTTTTATCGCGCAGAATACCGGCGTTGTTAATCAGAATATCTACCCGCCCCCACTTTTCCATGGCCTGCGCAACCATGTCTTCCACCTCGGCCATCACCGCGACATTGGCACCGTGTGCCAGCGCTTCGCCGCCCATGGCTTCGATTTCCGCCACTACGTCCAGTGCGGCTTGAGATGAGGCACCGCTGCCATCGCGGGCGCCCCCTAAATCATTCACCACGACCCGAGCACCACGCTGCGCCAGTGCCAATGCATGGCTGCGGCCCAGGCCATTACCGGCGCCGGTCACGATAGCAACTTGCTTGTCAAAACGTACGTCCATTTCTTATCTCCTGTTAGTAATCAATCAGGCCACGAGCTGCATAGTCAGCCACTCGGCAATCAGTGCGGGCTTTTCTTCACCCTCAATTTCAATGGTCACCTGAACTTTGAAGCGGTATTGCCCTGGCTTGGTCTCGTCGATATCCAGAACTTTGCTCAGCGCGCGAATACGTTTTCCCTCACGCACCGGCGCCATGAACCGTACCTTGTCGAAGCCATAGTTAAGGCCCATGGTGAGACCTTCGACCATCAGCGAGAACTGCTCGGCAAAGTGGGAGAGCATCGACAGGCTCAGAAAACCGTGGGCGATGGTGCCGCCAAAAGGCGTTTGCTTGGCGCGCTCGGGATCAACATGAATAAACTGGTGATCAAGGGTACAGTCGGCAAACTGATTAATGGCCTCTTGAGTCACCGTGTGCCAGTCGGTAGGTTCACTCTCGTAGCCAATGTACTCAGCCACTGACGCGCGACGTATCTGCTTCATAGTGCATCCTTATTTTATTGTTGTTATGGTCGGCGCCACGTTATCGCGGTGCCGAGCCACAGTTTAGAACCAAGCGTCCTGCATCTCAAAAGCCGAACTTTCAAGATTTTTCAGCAAGTTTGACCAGTGTTGGATCTTGGGTAATTCAGCCGCGAAGAAATAGCGCAGCGCCTGCAATTTTCCGCGATAGAAGTCCGCGTCATTGCCCTGTGCCGTCGCCAGTCGCTGCTGTGCCGCACAGCCCTGTTTGAGCCAAATCCACGCCATTACCACCTGACCGAACATATCCAGATAACTCACCGAGTTCGCCAGTACCCGGTCGATGGACTCACTACCCATGGCAGTCAGCAGCGACTGCGTTGTTTCTTCCAGACACCGCAGCGCAGCCTCCAGTTCTCCGCCCAAGGCCGCCAACGGTGGCAGCGTCTGCGCCTCGGCGATGGTTTCCCGGATGGCCTTCAGGCAGGCCTGATACCCCGCCATGCCGTGCATGGGTACTTTGCGCGCCAGCAGATCAAGCGACTGGATGCCCGTGGTGCCTTCGTGGATGGGATTCAGGCGATTATCGCGGTAGAACATTTCCACCGGATGTTCATTGGTGTAACCCGCGCCCCCCAGCACCTGAATCGCCAGGCTATTGGCCTTGGGCCCCTGCTCCGACGGCCAGGTTTTGATGATTGGCGTGAGAAAATCCAGCAGCAAGCGCGCGGCATCTCGGGTCTCCGCATCGGCCGCCGTATGCTGATCGTCCGCCAACTGCGCGCCATACAAGCAGAGCGCAAATGCACCTTCCGCATAGGCCTTCTGAGTCAGCAGCATACGCCGTACATCCGCGTGCTCAACGATGCTCACCGGCGGTGAGTGAGGATCTTTACAGGAGGGCAGACGTCCCTGGGCACGCTCACGCGCATAGTTCAGCGAGTATTGGAAGCCCGCCAGTGCCAGCGTGGCCGCGCCACTGGCCACCATAATCCGCGCCTCGTTCATCATGTGGAACATGTAGCTGAGACCGCGATTTTCCTCGCCGATCAAATAGCCCACCGCGCCGCCCTGCTCGCCAAAATTCAGCGAGGTGGAGGTGTGGCCCCGGCCCCCCATCTTGTGGAAGAGCCCGGCCAGCGCCACATCGTTGCGCTCCCCTAAACTGCCGTCGTCGTTGACCAGATACTTGGGGACGATAAACAGCGAAATACCTTTGACCCCTTTCGGCGCGCCCTTCACCCTTGCCAACACCAGGTGCACGATGTTGTCATTCAGCTCGTGATCACCGCCGGAAATAAAAATCTTGTTGCCGGTAATGCGATAGCTGCCGTCGCCGGCTGGTTCCGCGCGGGTAATCAAATCGGCCAGGCCACTGCCCGCCCCCGGCTCGGTCATCGCCATGGTGCCCGCAAACCGGCCACTGCGCAGCGGTGCGGCCCATTTGGCTATCTGCTCAGTGCTGCCGTGAGCCTCTATCAGACTGGCGTTGGCACTGCTCAGACTCAGATAGCCAATCGTGGTGCTACCCGCTGCCGACAGCCAGGCGTTGGCCGCCGCGGCGACCGCCAGCGGAAGCTGCATGCCGCCCACATCGTAGTCGGCCGTCGCCGAAACAAAGCCGGCATCGGTCGCCGCCTGCACCGCCTGCTGGACTTCCGGCAGCATCACCACTCGCCCGTCTTCGAAGCGCGGCTCGTTGCGGTCTACCTTGCCACGGATGGGCAGGAAATAGCGTTCGGCAATGGATCTGGCCGTTGCGATGGCGGCATCAAAGCTCTCGCGATTGTGGTCGGCGTAGCGCTCGCGCTCGCATAATGACTCGCAGTTGAGGAATTCATAGAGCATGAACGCAATATCGCGCTCATTAAGAAGCGGGGCTGTCACGGCAATCTCTCCTGTCCGGCGTGGACGCTAGAACGATTTATGCCCTAGTTTGGCCCCAGTTGCGGCGGCCTGCCACGACAAGCTATGTCCGGTCGTGTCGCCCTCAGTAAAACAGCAGCGGATGCTCAAGATTGCCGTTCAATAACTCATCGAGATTCAGACGGCTATCCTCGGGATAAAGACTGCTGATACTCAGCATGGGCTCAGAGACAAAGGCCGTGGGGCCCAGCGCCCCGACGGTGGTATTCACACTGAAAAAGCGCTGCAGCTCGCCATGCACAGGAATCTGCACACGAAAACTCGCCATCGGCTCCACCGAAGCGGCCCGTTGGCGCCAGTCCCGCGGCACCGAGGGACACTGGCTGAGACGGTCTACCGTCGCCTGGGTCGCGGGATCATCCCGCAGCAGGGCATTCTGCTGAATCGACAGCAGAATTGCCGACAGGGTATCCGGCCAGTTGCTGACGGCGTTCTCGGCAGACTGAGAGCTGAACATAAACTCGTAAAAGTTTTTCATCTCACGCAGCTCCTCGGCGGGCATCAGGCGCTGGTGAAAACCGACCCAGGCGCGATTGACCATAAGAATGTTCGAGGCGCTGTCGAGCAGTGAAGCCGGATAGGGGTCGAGGGCACGCAGACTGCGGGTCATGGCGGTGCGCAGCCACTTCATATCTGGAGCGAAGAAATCGATCGGCGCCTCCCGGGGCGTAAATCCGGCAGCGACCAGTAAATGGCTCTGATCCCGACGCCCCAGCGACAGAGCGCGGGCGATATCCATCGCCATTGCTTCGCTGGGGCGGCTGCTGCCATTCTCAAGGCGACTGATGTGCCGTGGCGAGCTGTCCAGACGATCGGCCAACTGCTCCTGACTAAGGCTGTGCACCCCACGCCAGAAGCGCAATAAGCGCCCGAAAGCCGTGCTTTTGCTCACCCCGTTTCCCTCAAGTGACGGGCTCGCGGTCAGCCCGGTGTTAACGCTTACCGGGCAAGGTTCCCAGCATTTTGCAGATAATACTCAACATCACTTCATCGGCGCCGCCACCAATCGACGTGATGCGCGTGTCTCGGTAGGCACGCGAGATGGGATTGTCCCACATAAAGCCCATGCCACCCCAGTACTGCAGACAGCCATCGGTCACTTCCCGCACCAGCCGCCCGGCTTTCAGTTTGGCCATCGATGCCTTCTCGGTCACGTCCTGACCGTGGATATACTGCTCAACCGCGGTATACACCAAGGCGCGCAGTGCCTCGACTTCAGTCTGCATCTCCGCCAGCCGGAAATGGACGACCTGATTGTCCAGCACCGGCTTGCCGAAAATCTCCCGTTCGCGGGTGTAGGCAATGGTCTGCTGAATGCAATCCTCCATCCCTTTCAACGTTCCCGCCGCCGCAAACAGCCGCTCTTCCTGAAACTGCAGCATCT
This sequence comes from Spongiibacter tropicus DSM 19543, assembly GCF_000420325.1. Lineage (NCBI taxonomy): Bacteria > Pseudomonadati > Pseudomonadota > Gammaproteobacteria > Cellvibrionales > Spongiibacteraceae > Spongiibacter > Spongiibacter tropicus. The sequence goes on from NZ_ATUS01000001.1 coordinate 862,459, forward strand.
GGTAGATAAAGCCCTGCCCCTCGTCACCGATGCGGTAACGCTGCGGCACCCGCACGTCGTCAAAGAAGACCTGGGCCGTATCGGACGAGCGCATCCCCAGTTTGTTCAGCCGTGGCGAAAAACTCACGCCGGGGGTTTTGGTCGGCACGATAATCAGCGATTTATTGCTGTGAGGTTTGCCTTCGCTGGTATTGGCCAGCAGGCAGAGATAGTCGGCCTGCGTGGAGTTGGTAATCCACATCTTAGTGCCGTTGATCACGTAGTCGTCGCCCTCTTTGCGGGCTGTGGTCTTGATCGCGGCCACATCCGAGCCCGCGTGTGGCTCACTCACTGCAATGGAAAAGACCGCTTCGCCACTGATCGCCGGGGCGAGAAATTCCGCGCGCAGTGCATCGCTGCCAAACTTGGCCAGCGCCGGTGTGGCCATGTCGGTCTGCACACCAATGGCCATCGACACGCCGCCGGTTTTAATCCGTCCGAGTTCTTCGGAGAAGACGGTCTGGTAACTGTAATCCAGCCCCAGGCCGCCGTAAGCCTCGGGCTTGCTGATCCCCAGCAGACCGAGATCGCCCATTTTTTTGAACAGCTCGTGAGCGGGAAAAATACCCGCCTCCTCCCATTCATCGGCATGGGGATTGATTTCGCGGTCAATAAATTGTGCGACGGTATCGCGGAGTTTCTGGTGCTCTTCGCTGAGAATCATTTTTGCTCCCTCGCCGCTGCAGCGGCGCTGTGATCAATTAATCGCTGAATGGGTATTTCTTGACGACCAGGCTGTCGGGGCCGGCGCCCATCGGTTCTGCTCGCTGAAACGCCGGTCTTGCTTTAAGTCTTGCGAGATACGCTTGCACTTGCGGCTCATAAAAGCCAGCCAGCCCCAGCCCCTCGCCAAGATACAGGGCATAGCCCACGGCGATATCGGCAATGGTGAAACGGTTTTCGCAGAGATAATCGTGGTCCAGCAGGTGCGCATTCAGGCGTTTCAGCCGCGCCAGATACCAGAGCCGGTAATCTTCGACCACCTGTGGCTGGCGGCGCTCTGCGGGCTCAAATTGCGAATAACGCAGGATCAGCGTCTGCGGGAAGGTGAGCGTGGCGTCGCTATGAAACAGCCAGTTGAGGTAATTGCCATAATCGGCATCGCCACTGCGCAGCCCAAGATCGTAGCGCTGATACTGCTCTACAAGGTAGAGACAAATTCCGGTGGACTCAGTCATTTCCACCTGTCCGTGGCGAAAAAACGGCACGGTACCCAACGCGTTCACGTCCAGGTACTCGCGCTGAAACAGGCGCGGCGGGAAAGGCAGCGTGACCAGCTCGTAGTCAATCTCCATTTCCTCCAGCGCCCAGAGCGGACGCAGCGAACGGGAGGGGTAGCTGTGCCACAAGGTCGGCTTATCAGTCATTCGGGTATCCTTATCTAAGGCCTTACAATCGATATTGTCGCGCGGCGAGGTCGCGCATGATTTCTTCGGAGCCACCGCCGATGGCGTTCACCCGCACTTCGCGATAAAAACGCTCCACGCGATTGCCCCGCAAATAACTGGCGCCGCCGAGAATCTGGCTGGCTTCTCTCGCGCAAAACTCCATCGTCTCACTGGCCTGCACCTTCGCCAATGCCAGATCACCCGGATCACAACGGCCCTCGATATAAGCCTGCGTCAGGTAGTTGGTATAGCACTGCGTGGCATTAATACGCTGCTTCATGGCAGCAATTTTGTGGCGGATCACCTGATGATCGGCCAGGCGCTTGCCAAAGGTACTGCGCTCACGCGCCCAGTTCACCGCGTCCTCAAGACAGGCCCTCGCCGCGGCTTCCATGGTCACAATCAGACTCAGTCGCTCGGGGTTAAAATTACTCATGATCACCCAGAAACCCGCGCCTTCGTCGCCGATTAAGTGACTGGCCGGTACTCGCACATTGTCGAAGTAAAACGTCCCGGTGTCGGCGCACCACCAGCCCTGTTTTCGATCCAGGGGTGTCCGTGACACGCCGGACAAGTCGGTGGGAATCAACAACATCGATACGCCTTTCGCACCTTCTCCGCCGGTCCGCACCGCCGTACTCACCCAGTCTGCCCCCATCGCACCGGAGATAAAGGTTTTACTGCCGTTCACAATGTAGTGGTCACCGTCCCGTTTGGCCGTTGTGGTGATGTTGGCAACATCGGAGCCACCAGACGGCTCGGTAATGCCCAGTGAAATGCGCTTTTCACCGGCCAGCACCGGAGGAATGACCGCCTGTTTGATGTCCTCACTGGCAAAGTTAACCACCGGCGGCAGACCAATGCCGTGGATCAGCAGATTGCTCACCAGACCACCTGCCGAGCCGCAGCGGGTAATTTCCTCATTGGCGATGTTCACATGCCACTGATCGATGCCTTCAGCGATGCCGCCATAGGCCTCGGGGTAACCCAATTGCAGCAGGCCAATATCGGCCGCTTTCGCCCAGAGGGAATCCGGCAGCTTGCCGGCCTCCTCCCAGTCATCCAGATGGGGCCGCACTTCGACCTCCAAAAATTTTCGCAACTGACTGCGCCACTCTTCATGTTCGGGACGCAGATAGGGGTTGTGCAGTCGAGCACTGTCAAAATCCAAAGCCATGGTTCACCGTCTCGTTTATTGCTCTTGTCGGGACAGTCTATAAAAGTGCGCAACTGGCGCTTGGGATTTGGTGCCAGCAGCTTGGGATTTGGTGCCAGACACGAGGACGCGCTGCGCAGAATGGAAGATCAGTGGCGATAGTCGCGAGGAGAACGTCCGTACCAGCTCTTGAACGCACTGGAAAAACTGCCGTGGTCGGCATAACCCAGCAGCAAAGCAATATCGGTAATACTCAGCCGCTCGTCGGCCAGATATTGCAGCGCCAGTTCTGCGCGCAACCCCTGCAGCACCTGTGCAAACTGCGTGCCGCGTTCCGCCAGACGTCGTTGCAGGGTACGCCGGGAAATATTCTGGGCCGCCGCCGTGCGGTCGATCGTCACACCCCCCGCAGGCAACATGCCCATCAGTGTTGCACGCAATGAACGCAACACCGGGTCACTGTCTGCGCTGTCGAAAAGGTGGCGGGTGGACGCTCGCACAGCGCGTCCCCAGTCGGAGTCGAGCTGGATCAGCGGATAGTCGAGACAGGCGCGATCGAAATACAGTCGGCTCTCCTCAGCGCCAAACTGCAGATTGTCGCCAAACACACTGTGTAACAAGCGTTTTTCAGCGGGTTCCGCATAACTGAATTGCGCCCGCAACAAAGGAATCGGCTGCACACACAGCGAGCCGAGTATGCCCATCGCCGTGGTCAGCACGGCGTCGGCCGGGTAGCGCAGCGCGCGGGATCCTTTCCAGAGAGGCAACCAGTCCAAACACAGATACTCACCATCGCGGCGGATGCGGGTTTCGCCAATATCCCCGGCGAAGCGGAGAATACTCGGCATCAGATTGAGATATTCGCGCAGCGTCTCGCAAACGCTGCAGGCATACAGCAGCATATTCATGCGGCTGATATATTCGATACGCCCGACGTAAATGCCCACATCGGCGCTCAGTTGTGAGGCCTGTTTGTAGAGGGCCAGCATCGCCGAAAACGGGTGTCGCGACTCGGGGTCAAGCAGACTGTCGGGGTCGATACCGGCCGCCAGCAGCATGGCGTCCGCGTCGCCGCCCAGCGCCACACTGGCTTGCACAATGCTGTTGATGCTGGTGCTGTTCACCGTCCAGCCGGGATGAATCACGTTATTCACTACTCTGCGCCTGTATAGCGCAGAAGTGTACGGCAAGGGATGAGCGGTCGGAATAGTGTTGCGATAGCGGCGACGCTAGTACGGCGCCTCATCAAGCATGGCAATCAATCGCGCATCGCTGAGCGCCGCACTGCGAAACGGCGTGATCGCCTGATAATCGGGATTGCTCAGCATCGCCTCGAACGCCGCGATATCCGGGTAACGCACCAGCAAAGAGGCATCCCAGTCTTCCTCAAGCGGCGCGATAATCGGCGACACCGCCCTGCCCGCCCAGATCACCTGACCGCCCACCGCCTTCACGCAGCGCTCGGCCTGCCGACTGTATTCCCGATAGGCTTCTCGCCCGCTCTGCCCGTGATCGCCGTCAGCATAAGCCGCTCTGTCGCGAAATCGCAGCAGATTCAGCATGGTCACCGGCTGCCCGGGCGGCACGCGCGCCAACAGCGAATGAATATCTTCACGGCGGGGATCAATACTGGGCATAGGGCCTCCACTTATTATTATTGGCTGCGTCGGTCTTCCCTGAGTTGGGCGGCACACAGGCCACCACAGAGGCAGCGCCACAAACAGGGTCTCGCCCCGCTGCGGCGCTGAAGCGCTTACACACCAATACTGGCGAGCTTCACCATAATATCCTTGAGAATACCGGCAACCGTCGGGTGTTCTACTTCAAACGTCGACACCATGTCGTCGAGGCGGTCCTGGATACCGGTATCTTCCAGCACCAGCTCCGGACCGCTGCCCAGTTCGCGATCAATATCGTCGATCAGGGCGTGCAATTTGGCGTGTTCATCGCTGCCCACGGGCAGGCTGTCGATTTCAGTCTGCAGGCGGTTCAGCTGGTCGTGTAGGTGTTTAAGGTCCATTTCGTGACTCCTATGGCTTTACGCGCAGCATAGCAAGAGCACGACAGCTCGCCTACTCGGAAACACCGCAATCGACCCAGTGACCGCAATCGACTCAGTGATAGCAGCGTGCCAACAAACGCTTGCTCTCTCGACGGCAGTGGGTCAATTCGTCCAGACAGCCCGCATCGCGGTAGTAACGCTCCAGCATCTGCAGGGAAATATCCACATTGTGCTTCAATGGCAATCGCCGTCCCCGGGCATTTCTCAGGGCCTGCAACAGGCGGTAATGCACGGCGAGCAAGCAGTGACGCTGCAAATCACTCTCGCCACAGCGGGCAAAGCACTCGGCGAGATAGTGTCCGGAAATCATATGACGATCGAGCTCGGGGACATCCGGCTGATGATTGCCTTTCATCATCAGTTCACTCAGCTCAAAACAGCACCCTAGGAATCGCAATGCTGGCAGCCAGTCGCGGCGGCTGTACGCCTCACGCCCCGCTTCCATCCACTCATCCCAGCGCTGACAGGCGATCGCCTGACTTTGCTGTAGCTGTTCTCGATGGGCATCACACAGAAATCGAATACTCATAGTTGGCACTCCCGGCAGTTGTTGTTCGCGTTCCCCTTTTGCACAAATGATAATGATTATCATTTGATGATATCAAGTATTATTTCTTTTTGTTAGCAAATGGCTGTTTCACTCAAATGACCGCTGCTCTCAAATGACTATGGCAAGACCGCTTTGGTCATTGTCGCGGTTTGTCGGTGCGGGCAAGCTGCGGCCTAGTTGTTTCAAGCTCATCTCGAAAAAAGCAATAAACAAGAGGAGTGACGTTTATGCACCCGGAATCTCTGTTTTCTCTGAACGGTCGCGTGGCCATTGTTACCGGCGCGGGCCGGGGTATTGGTCGCGGCATTGCTCTGCAATTTGCCGAAGCCGGGGCCCGTGTGGTCTGCGCCGCACGCACACAGGCCGATATCGATGCCACAGCAGCGCTGTGCGAGCAGGCGGGCAGTGATGCCATCGCCGTAAGCTGTGATGTCGCGGATGAGGCCCAGCTACAAGCGCTGGTCGACACCACCGTCGAAAAATACGGTGGCATCGACATTATTGTGAACAATGCCGGGGGCGCCTGGCCCAACGACCCGCTGAAGACCGATGCCAAAACCTTCAACCGCGATTTCGACTTCAACGTCACCACAGCGTTCAATCTCTGCCGACTCGCTCAGCCGGAATTGCTGAAGCGCAAGGGCAACATCATCAACATTACCTCGGCGTCCGCCCGCTACGCGCAAAAGGGCTTTAGCAGTTATGGCACCGCCAAGGCCGCGCTCACCCAGCTAACAAAACTGCTGGCCGCTGATTTTGCGCCGGATATTCGTGTTAACGGCATCGCGCCCGGCACCATTCTGACCGACGCCTTACAGCAATTTCTCGACGCGGACACACAGGCCAAAATGTCTGACCTCACACCGATGGCCTGCCTCGGCGAGCCACAGGATATTGCCGCCGCTGCGCTGTATCTCGCGTCTCCCGCAGGGCGCTGGGTGACGGGAAAAATTCTGGAGGTCGATGGGGGAGCAGAGTCGACGACCTGGCCATTTTGAGCGCAGAGCCATGCGCTCATCGCACATTCTCTGAGCACCGCGAACTAGAGGTAGATCACGAAATTTGCTTGAAGCGCCGACGGCAGACATGTCTATAATCACGGCCATTCCCTTTAATCATCACAAGAGGTGTGAATGGACCAGCAAGCAGTTCAAGACTTACTCGATAAATACGGCCCGGAACTTGTCGACATTGGTATCCACGCCGCCGGCGCGCTCGCCATTGTTCTGGTGGGCTATTGGCTGGCCAAGCTGGTATCCGGCTTTACCCGTGGAGCGCTGGAAAAAAAGAGTTTTGATCCGACGCTGACCGCGTTTATCGGCAAATTGGTTTTTATCATCATCTTTGCCGTCGCACTGATCCCGGCCCTGGCCCATGCAGGTATCCAAACCGCATCCGTCATCGCCGCGCTGGGTGCTGCCGGCTTGGCGGTTGGTCTCGCCCTTCAAGGCTCGCTGGCAAACTTTGCCGCTGGCGTATTGCTGATCGCGTTCCGCCCCTGCCGGGTGGGCGACTGGGTGGATGCCGGTGGCTGTTCAGGCACCGTCGAGAGCATCAGCCTGTTCTCCACCATTCTGATCAGCGGCGATTTCAAACGCATAGTGATCCCCAATTCGCAGATCATGTCTGGCCCCATCACCAACTACAGCATGAAGCCTCGCCGCCGCGTAGACCTGCTGGTTGGCATTTCTTACGACGCCGACATCAAGCTGGCCAAAGAAATTCTTGAGCGACTGGTGAACGAGGACGAACGCGTCCTGAAAGATCCCGCACCCCGCATTGCCGTTGCGGCTCTGGGCGCATCCTCCGTGGACCTGATCTGCCGCCCCTGGGTGAAAACTGACGATTACTGGCCCACCTATTGGGACCTGACCGAGAGAATCAAACTGGCCTTCGACGAAGCCGGTGTCGGTATTCCCTATCCACAAATGGATGTTCACTTCCACAAAACCGAGCAATAAGCGCGGTCACAGCGGGGAGAGCCCTCTCCTCGCTGTTCCCTCCCTGTTTTTTCCCGCTGTATTTCTGCAAAAAACCAAATCCAATTGCGCAATAAACTCGTAGTGAACCGTAAGGCTGTCTGGATGCTCACAACGATAAGATGGACGCATGGATACTGCGCACTGCCATAGGGTTAGAAGACTCACACAAGCGACGCTTCGGATACTCGACACATCTGAGTGGCGACCCCTGCTCGCAGCAAGCTCCCCTATCTGCCTCCTTCATTGCACGACAGCCACCTCACAGCGGGCATCCGCTCTCGCTGCACCCCCCAATCGTGCCTATGGAGGCTTCAATGATGATAACGACGCGATTCAGAATCCGTTCGCTGGCGGCCGCAATAATCGGCGCTGGCGCATTCGGATCAACGACACTGTATACGCCGAGCGCTCACGCGTTCGAATGTGACAATGTCGGCACTGCCGCCACGATCGCCCCGAACGATAATGGCGATGCCACCAATACCGCCTGCGGCGATGGCGCCAATGCCAGTGGCACCGAGGCGACAGCGATAGGCAACAATGCGACAGCAGCGGGCACCGACGCGCTGGCCGTGGGTACTGTTGCCACAGCCACCGGCCCGTCAACCAGTGCCGTTGGCGGTGAGTCGGTAGCCACCGGCCCCGGCGCCACGGCCTTTGGCTGGCGCTCCGGTGCCAACTCGGAACGCGCCACAGCCTTAGGCCACCTGGCGCAAGCCGATGGCGTTCGCTCCACCGCCGTGGGTGAGGCCGCCAGCGCCGTCGGTGAGCAATCCGTCGCAGTAGGCAACGAGTCCTCCGCCACCGGCGTTGACGCCATCGCCGTGGGCACCCAGTCAGTTGCCAATGGCAACTCCACCACCACCGTCGGCGGCGAGTCCGTCGCCACCGGCCCGGGCGCCACCGCCTACGGCTGGCAATCCGGCGCTAACGCTGAGCGCGCCACCGCACTGGGGCATCTGGCTCAGGCCGATGGTGTTCGCTCAACAGCTGTTGGTGAAGCCGCCAGCGCCGTGGGCGAACAATCTGTCGCACTGGGCAATGAATCCTCTGCCACGGGTGTCGACGCCATTGCCATGGGTACACAAGCCGTCGCCAACGGTAATTCCACCACTACTGTCGGCGGCGAGTCCGTGGCAACCGGTCCGGGCGCAACCGCCTACGGCTGGCAATCGGCTGCCAATGCTGAGCGCGCGACCGCACTGGGCCACCTGTCTCAGGCTGATGGCGTTCGCTCGACGGCTGTTGGTGAAGCCGCGTATGCGGTGGGCGAGCAATCTGTCGCTCTGGGCAATGAATCTTCCGCCACTGGCGTGGATGCCATCGCCATGGGTACACAGGCCGTCGCCAACGGTAATTCCACCACCACTGTCGGTGGCGAGTCGGTGGCCACCGGCCCCGGTGCCACGGCCTTTGGCTGGCAGTCCGGCGCCAACTCAGAGCGCGCAACCGCATTGGGTCACCTGGCTCAGGCTGACGGTATTCGCTCCACCGCCGTGGGTGAAGCCGCCAGCGCCGTCGGCGAACAATCCGTCGCAGTAGGTAATGAATCCTCCGCCACGGGTATCGATGCGATGGCCATGGGTACGCAAGCCATCGCCAACGGCAATTCCACCACCACGGTCGGCGGAGAATCTGTCGCGACCGGTCCAGGCGCAACTGCCTATGGCTGGCGTTCAGCGGCCAATGCCGAGCGCTCGTCAGCCCTTGGCCATCTGGCACAAGCTGATGGCGTTCGCTCAACGGCTGTTGGTGAAGCCGCGAATGCCGTAGGCGAGCAATCTGTCGCCATTGGTAACGAGTCCTCAGCCACAGGCGTCGATGCCATGGCAATCGGTACACAGGCTGTCGCTAACGGGAACTCCACCACCACCGTCGGCGGTGAGTCCGTAGCCACCGGTCCGGGTGCCACGGCATATGGCTGGCGGTCAGCCGCAAATGCCGAGCGCTCCACGGCCCTGGGTCACCTGGCCACCGCGAACGGACTGCGATCTACTGCCGTCGGTGAAGCTGCTCAGGCCGATGGCGCGCGCGCCGTGGCCATTGGCGATGGCGCCGTTGCCGCCCACGACGATTCTGTTGCATTGGGTGCAGGTGCCACCACAACCCGCGCCAATCAGGTCGCGCTGGGCACCAGCAGCAGCACCTACACCATGCCGGGCATCACCTCGCAGGCCAGCCGCAACGCACAATCCGGGCCGACGCAAATCGTCACCAGTGACGCCAATGGCAATCTGGCTACCGATGGTGGCGCAACATTCGCCGCAATTGAGTCACTGAGCACAGAGTCAGACCGTGCCCGTCGCGATATTGAAGAAAACCGTCGCGGTATCGCACTGGCCATGGCCATGAAAGCGCCCTACGTCCCGACCGGGAAGCGCTTTGCCTTGAGTGTGGGAGGTGGCTACTTCGAAAGCGAGGAAGCGGCGGCATTGTCTGCGGCCCTTCGCGCCTCGGAGTCGGTGCAATTTGAGTTCGCTGTCGGCAGCGCGCGCGAGTCCACCGTCGGTGGCCGCGTCGGGTTTACCGCCGCATGGTAAGCCCGTCCCGCCCATCAGTCCTGCGCTTCGGCGCAGGGCTGTTCCTTGCCACCCTGCTCACACTGATACCGCTTCGCGGTCAGGCCGATATTCGCTTTCTGGAATATGGCGAGGCGCTGCCGCTGCTGTGGTCCACAATGATCGCCATAGACCAGGCCAACGACAGCGAGAACTACGCCGTACTGATTGGGATCGCCGCCCCCGATTTCCAGAAAACCAATGCGGAAGCGGACCTTCGCGCCATGTTTGAGGAATTGCGCGAGGCCCGCATCAGCCTGCGGCAAACGCTGCTGGTGAAGCCCAAGTTCGAAATTGAGCCCCAGATTCGTGAGAGTGGCTTGCTGCGCATGCGCGGCGAGTTCGATCTGAACCCGGTAACGCTGAAATTCGACCTGCTGTACCAGCGAATCTACGGCGAGTGGCGGATGATCGGTGTTGCGGTCGTCACAGGCGAACTCAACGACAAGAAAATTGCCGAAGACTGGTTCAGAAAACGCCGGTGGTAGACGTCCACTGCGCGACAGCAGCTCGCTGCCGCGCATTTTCTCCACTTTCCCGAACAAATCTGCCCCTCTGACGCCCCCGCTTATTGACGCGGTCATTTTGCGCATTAACATGCACAGCCAACCGTACGTGACCGGCGACCAACTAAGGAAGAACCATGAAACTTCAAACCAGCCTGCTGCTGTCCATGCTGGCGGCAAACACTGCTATCGCCCAAAGTGAGCCCCCGAAGTGGGAAGGCGATATTGAATTCGGCTATTACCAGACCGATGGCAACAGCAACGAAACCAGTGTTCTGGCGAAAGGTCAGGCAAATCGCAAGGACGGTTTGTGGACAAATCAAATCAAAGGCAACGCACAGAACAGTGAAGTTGAAGGCGTGCGCTCTGACGAGCAATACTTCCTCTCAGACCGCCTGTCCTACGATGTCAGCGAGTACAACTACACCTTCGGCTACGCCTCAATGAACAAAGACCGCTTCAGTGGTTACGTCTATCAGGCCACTCTCTCCGGTGGTTATGGTCGACGCCTGCTGAAAAACGAGCGCGTGACCTGGGACGCCGAAATCGGCCCCGGTTACCGGATCAGCGAGTTTGACGGCCAAGGCGAAGACGGCAAAGACGGCATGGTTGAAGAACTCATCGTGCGCCTGTCTACCGAGCTGAACGCCAAGCTGTCTGAAACCGCCAGTTTCGAGCAGACGCTGTCGGTAGAGAGCGGCGACGAAAACACCTACAGCAAATCCGTTACCGCGCTGAAAACCAAAATTGTCGGCGGCTTTGGCCTGAAAATCAGCTACACCATCGAGTACAACGAGACGGTTCCGCAAGCCGTTGTGCACATGGATCGCCAGACAGCCGTTACGCTGGTATACAGCTTCTAAGGCTCAGCCCTCACTGGCTTCACGGCGCAGCGCATCTTCATCGAGGATGCGCAGGCGCCCATAAGCCAGCGCCACAAGCCCCGCCTTTTCCAGACGTTTCAGTTCGCGACTGACCGCCTGTCGCGAGACCCCCAGCATTTTTGCCAGATCCTCCTGCGGCAGATGTACCGCCAGTTGGCCGTGCTCATCACAACCGTAGAAGGTTTTGATATCCAGAAGTCGAAGTGCCAGCCGCGAGGCCAGCGGTTGCAAGGCCGCCGCTTCCACATACGACAGCGCCAGCCGCAATTTTCGACACAACATAGGCAGGAAATAACGATACAGCTCCGGGCGTTTGGCCAACAGTTCATCGAGGTCGCTCTTGGCGATGCTCAGTAGTTGCGAGGCGCCTCTGGCAACCGCATCATGACTGCGCGGACCGCCATCAAACAGCGAGACCTCACCAATCCAGTCCCCCGGCTCTGCCATCATCACCAACAGTTCGCGCCCACTGCGACTGCTGTTGCCCAAAGACACCCGGCCGCTCAACAGGCCGTACATGGCTTCCCCGGCATCCCCCTGCTTGTACAGGTATTCACCATCTGCAAGATGGCGAAACTTGCAGCGGGCCAGCAGCGCTTCCACCAGCTCCGCCGGCAGCCCCACCATCAGCGGATTCCCCCGCAATATATCGCGTTTGTCGACCAAGCCACCCTCCACAGCCCGGCGGCGCCCTCCAGCCGAGGGGCCACTTTCGGCAAACTGTCAACGGAGTGACAGTTCTACTCGGGCAAAGCCCGCAAAATAACGCTATCTTCTACTGGATAATAAAAGAGGAGCAACACAATGTCCGCAGATGTTCGATCTCAAGTCTCGGAAGAGGAATGGAAACTCCGCGTCGACCTGGCCGCCGCCTACCGGCTGGTCGCCCTGTTTGGCTGGGATGATCTGGTTTTTACCCATATTTCGGCGCGGGTACCCGGCGAGCCGGGGCACTTCCTGATTAACCCCTACGGCATGTTGTTCGAGGAAGTCACCGCCTCATCGCTGGTAAAAATCGACCAGAATGGGGAAAAGGTGATGGACTCCCCCTATCCCGTCAATCCCGCGGGCTTCACCATTCACAGCGCCATTCATGCCGCCCGCGAAGACGCTCACTGTGTGATGCACACCCACTCGCTCAACGGCGTCGCCGTCTCGACCCAGCGCGAAGGCCTGTTGCCCATATCCCAGCAATCCACACTGGTACTGGCGGCTCTGGGTTATCACGACTACGAGGGCATCGCCCTGAATGAAGACGAAAAGCCGCGACTGGTGGCCGACCTTGCCGATAATACCTTCCTGATGCTCCGCAACCACGGCCTGCTGACCGTGGGCAATACGCCTGCCGATGCCTTTCTCGCCATGTATATTTTTGAGGCGAGCTGTATGATTCAGGTACGCGCACTGGCCGGTAATCGGGAACTGGTGCCGGTTCAGCCGGAGATTGTCGACGGCGTGAAAGAAGCGGCTCGCATCGTGACAAAGGGGCTGTTTGGCGACCTCGCTTGGCCGGGGCTGTTGCGCCGACTAGATCGCAAAAACCCCGGCTACGATGAATAACCGTCAGGAGGTAGATATGAACGACCAGACACTGCCAACACACTTCAACAGCTTTGCGGAGTTCTATCCCTACTATCTGTCCGAGCACCAGAACCGTACCTGCCGCCGCCTGCATCTGATTGGCAGCCTGCTGGTACTGGCGCTGCTGTTTGGCAGCATAGCCACCGCCCAGTGGCAATGGCTGTGGCTGCTCCCGGTTGTGGGCTACGGTTTCGCCTGGGTGGGTCACTTCTTTTTCGAGCACAACAAACCCGCCACCTTCAAACATCCGCTCTACAGCTTTATCGGCGACTGGGTGATGGCCAAAGACCTGCTTACGGGTAAAATCCCTCTGTAAGAAAGCACCATGAACGGAGCCCGATGATGGACCTGCATGCACTGGAAGCCCTGCTCTACTACTGCTGTTTGATCAACGGCGGTCTGCTGCTGATCAGCGCGGGGCTGCTCATGGGCTTTCAGGACTCGCTGCTGGCGCTGCACAGCCGTGTACTCGGCGTGCCGCCAGCACGCTTGCGGGTACTGTACGTGCAGTGGCTCGCCGCCTATAAAATTCTCTTCCTGCTGTTCAACCTCAGTCCCTATCTGGCTTTACGACTGATGAGCTGATGACTCCGCGCCCCATGAAAAACTCGGCAGCACGTGGCAAATACGCTAAAGTGTGACACTTGCCATCACCCCGGCCGCCAATAATTTCATAATGAACAGGGGCAATTATGCGACAGATACAGGCTGGCAGACTGCTCGTACTATGGATACTCGGGCTCAGCAGCACACTGTCAGCAGCAAGCGACAAGGAATTTCGCAATCGCTATATCGCAGAAGTGAACGACCAGACCTGGGTACTGAACCTGGACAGTCGCCGCAGCTTCGCATCGATGATCAGCGCCAAGCTGCAAATGGGCGACGCCCTCAACCGCATGATTTTACTCGGCAATATCGATGAGGGCCTGATCACCGGCACCTACAAGCCGCTGCGCGTCAGCGCCATGGCCGACGAGAAAATCTTTACGCTGCAATGGATCGATGATCGCAGCGTACGCCTGACACTCGACGGCGCCAATGCGCTGGCCAGACATGGTATTACACTGCGCGCCGACGCAAACGTAAACCCTGTGGATGACGCCCTGGTCGGTCGCTGGTACAGCGATGTCACACCCGGCATCGACGCGCAGAATCCCTATATGGGGCAGCAGTGGAGCATTCAGTTTCAAGACGACGGCAGTCTCTGTGAGGATTCACGACGCGTTGACAGCCGCCAGCCACCGCAGGACTACTCTCCCTGCGAGCAGGGAAGCAAACACCTCTGGAAAGCCGAGAACGGCAAAATTCATGTCGCCGACGACAACGGCAACTGGTCACTGAAATTTGATTACCGGCTGATGGGTGGCCGCCTGGTAGTCAGCTATCCCGACGGTCAGCGACGCATCGCCAGCCGTCCGGATCAGCGCCTAAGCGCGCAGTAAGGCCAATAGTTCCTCGCCACTGAAATCGCGGCGTCCGCCCTGCTCAGCCGCCTTGATCAACTCCCGCACCCGCTCGTTCGCCGTCGCGACCAAACCGTGGCGCCGGGCTAAATCAGCCACCTCACCATTTAGCCAGTCCACCTCGGTGCGGCGACCCAATTCCAGGTCCTCCCACATGGACGACCGCGCCAGGGGGTCCATTCGCAACATGGGCTGAGCCACTTTACGGAAAAGCCAGTCCGGGCTGCGCAAGACCCAGGGCAACACCGACGGCGGCACGGCGGTCAATTTCAACAGCGGCAGACCCGCCGCACGAATGGCCTGCAGTGCCTCGGTTTGCAGCAGGGCCAGGCAACGACGGTAAGCCCGCTGCGACAGCTCGTCCTTCAGCGGCAAGCCCGACAGCGCATTAATGGGATTATTCAGATTGAGCAGCAGCTTGGACCACTGCACCGCCACCATATCCGGCTGCCACTCAAACGGCGTCTGCGTAGCGGCAAATAGCGAGGCCAGCTCATCCATCGCGGCACACTCCTCCACCATAATCGCGCCGTCGGTACCGGCATGAAAATGCCCCTCACCACAGTTCAAAACATTGAAGGCAATCATCCCCGCCAGCACCGGCTGATTGGGTAGCGACTGACGAAGCTGGGCAGCATTACCCACACCATTTTGCAGGCTGACAATCGTTTCGCTGCCGTTGAGTACGCCGGCCAGTTGCTCTGCCACCGCTACCGTATCGGCGGATTTTACGGTGACAAACAGGCAATCCAGCCCGGTCATCGCCGCCGCCTCGGTGTGCAGGTGCAGCAACTCCGCGTCCAACTGCCGATCCAGACCACGCAGATCGCTCACTCGCAACCCGTGCGCCGACAGCGTTTCCGCCATGCGCGGGCGCAGCAGAAAGTGCACCTCTGCGCCCGCCAACTGCATTACCGCTCCCACGTAACAGCCTATGCTACCCGCACCGACGATTCCGACCTTCACAGGCACGACCCTCTACTTGTTATCATGATCGACATTATACGGCCATTCCCAGGCAGCCGTCGGTCAAATCCCCTATTGGCAAGCTGGCGCCACCGGGCAACACTGCTGTGACGCGAACAGCACAATGTCATCTGTTTGTAACTGTCATTGGTTTCAGGCATTCGCTACACTGAGCCGCTGAAATTCTGAGATTGAACGCTAAACGGCGATAGCTCTAGCATCAACACGGTGACCCCATGTCCGAGAACACTCCGCAGACTGCCCAACACGATAGCAAGCCGCCCCTCCTGTGGCTGCAGACTGTCCTGTTCAGCAGCACCTTTCTGATTGCCGCTATCGGCGTGCCCTGGTACGGCTTGACCCACGGTTTTACCGCGGCGGGCTGGATTGCCTTTGTACTGGTACTGGGTGCCAACGGCATGTCGATCACCGCTGGCTATCACCGCCTCTGGGCACACAACGCCTATAAAGCCCACTGGAGTCTGCGCCTGTTTTTCGCACTGTTCGGTGCGGCGGCGACTCAGAACAGTATCCTGATCTGGGCCAGCGGCCATCGCCGTCATCACCGTCATGTCGACGATGTTGAACACGATCCCTACTCCGCCAAGCGGGGCCTGTGGTTCTCGCATATCGGCTGGATGCTTCGCGACTACCCGGCCAGCAGCGAAGACTTTTCCAATGCCCGCGATCTGCAACGCGACAAAATTGTCATGTGGCAGCACCGCAACTATCTGGCACTGGTAGTCATCATGAACTTTGCGCCCGCGCTGGCGCTCGGCTTTGCCACCGGCAATATGCTGGAGCACGTGCTGCTGGCCGGTGTTCTGCGCCTGGTGGTCAGCCACCACACCACATTCTTTATTAATTCGCTGGCCCACTACTGGGGTCGCCGTCCCTACACCGACGAAAACACTGCCCGCGACAACGATCTGCTGGCCCTGTTCACCTATGGTGAGGGCTACCACAACTACCACCACATCTTTCAGAACGACTACCGCAACGGCATTCGCTGGTGGCACTACGACCCTACCAAGTGGCTGATCAAAAGTGCTTCGTGGTTGGGCCTGACCTGGGACCTGAAGCAAGTCCCCGATTTCAAAATTCAACGCGCAGTGCTGACCATGCAGTTCAAACGCACCGAGCAGGCCCTGCGCAAACGTGTGGTTGAAGCCCCGCACCTGAAAGAGTTTCTGGAGCAGGAATACCAGCAGTTCCGCAAGACGCTGGCCGACTGGAACACCGTTAGCCAGCAGTGGATGGACGCCAAGCGCGCCACACTGACCGCTCAGAAAAATGCCCTGCAACAGAACCTGCACGAACACAAAGAACAGCTTCAACACAATCTGGCTGAAGCCTGGGAACACGCCACGCTGCGCAGCCGCTTTAAAGAGTTGGAGTACGCTCTGAAAATGCAGCGCAAACGCCTGCAACTGCTCAGCGCACAAATGGCATAAGCGGGGCGCAAGCGCCGCACAAAGCAACGCCCCAACAGGCCCTCTTCGGAGGGCCTTGTTGTTTCTGCCTGCCGCATTATCTAAGTCGATCGATATCCGTCAAATTCCGCTTGTCGCGCCTCGTCAAACCCGTTAATTTCTATTGGCGTTTTTTCAAGGAAGCAATAACTATGCAGGGACTCTTTCGATCCATCACGCTGGCAAGCGCCGTCATTCTACCCGTAGCCGCACAGGCACAAGTCTCATCGCCAACGTCGCCAGAACCGGTGTTTCGCGGCATCGTAAATGCGGCCGTCACTGACGGCGGTGATGACCTCGCCAAAGTGCAGTTCAAGAATGCCAGCAGCGAGAAAATCAAAGCCGGTAGCTTGCTGATGCTGGGCGGCGGCGTATTGATTCAGCCTCGTGGCAGCGCTTTTTCCTACCAGCTTACGGCCAACTACCATTTCGACAGCATTACTGCGAAGAATGGCGACGCCAGCTTCGACCGCTTTCCGCTGGAGGCCTTGGTGTTTTACAACAATGGCCAGCACCGCTTCGGCGTCGGTGTGAGCCACCACCTATCTCCCGAAGTGGAATTTGATTTCGATGACTTTGCCAAGGAAACCGTCGAATTCGATGATGCCACCGGCTTTGTCGTTGAGTACAACTACGAGATCTCTGAGAGAGTATGGCTGGGTCTACGACACACCTCGATCACTTACGAGGTCAGTGATATCAATGGCGCCGAGGTGGATGGTGACCATTTTGGCCTGACCGCCCACTTCGCTTTCTAAACCACGCTTCAACAACGCTCACCGCTGGGCTGTCGCCGAATGCGGTGAGCGAGCGTCTGGTGCAAATACTGCCCGTCACGCGACACAGCAACCGCCCAAAAGTCTGTATAACAGGCCGCCACATGATGGCTGTGCTGAATCAAGCAGCCAGAAACTGGATGCTGACAAGACAGACGTGGTTAACTGTACAAAGCGATTCCTCAATCCCGGGATAGGTCGCCGAGCCGTAAAGCAGGATTGACATGAAACGCTACAAAATTGTGCATCAAACCCAATACAGCTTTTCCGGCCCTGTTCTGCTGCAACCACACAGTTTGCGCTTGCGCCCAAGAGAGGGGCCGGAGCTGCGCATCGAAAGCTCAACACTAGATATCTCGCCAGCGGCGACTCTGCGCTGGCAGCGAGATGTGGAGGGCAACGCCGTCGCTACAGCGTCCTTCTCAGGCAGCACCCAGAGCCTGCGAATACAAAGTGACGTGATTATTCAGCAGTACGACCAGGCCCCACACGACTTCCTGGTTGCCGATTACGCAGTCGATTACCCGCTGTACTACCGCGATGAAGACAAGGTTCTACTGTCACCGTATGTGCGCTTACCCTCGGCGGCCGACAGCGGTCTGCTAACAAACTGGGTAGCCGGTATCTGGCAGCCTGGCGAGACCATTCAAACCTTTGCATTATTACTTCGCCTGAATCAACGCATTTATCAAACCCTGACCTACCGAAGGCGTGAAGAAGAAGGCGTACAAAGTGCAGAACAAACCCTATCACTAGCCTCAGGATCCTGCCGGGATTCCGCCTGCCTTTTTATGGCTGCAGCACGACACTTGGGCTTCGCCGCCCGCTTTGTCAGCGGCTACCTCTATGCCAACGCCACCCCCAATGCGCCGGGTGAGCCGGGGTCTACCCATGCCTGGGCGGAAGTATTTATTCCAGGCGCTGGCTGGAAAGGGTTTGACCCAACCCTGGGCAGTATTGTGGGGGATGAACATATTTCGGTCGCTGTTGCGCGGCTGCCGGAATCGGTGCCGCCTATCGCAGGCGCTTTTCACGGCCCGTATGGCGCCAACATGGTAGTCAATGTCTGGGTGACTGCTCTAGGCCCCCTCTGACCACAAAGGACAGTTTCACTATGTGGCTACAAACCAGCTGCGAACTACAATTTCTGATCGATATTCCAACGCCGATGATCCTGATGCTTCGCCCCCGGAGCGGCGCCCAACAATGGATTGCCAGCGAAGAGTATCTGCTCTACCCCAGTGTTTCCGCCGTGGAATTTACCGATGATTACGGCAATCTTTGCCAGCGGCTGACCGCTCCCCCCGGGGACTTCCTGCTATCGACATCCGCCCGCATCCTCACCACCGACAGCATCGATGAGGCCCACGGTAGCGGCTTTGTCGACATTCAGAACCTGCCTGACGGAGTGCTCAAATACCTGCTGCCTAGCCGCTACTGCGAGTCAGACCGGTTTGGCGAAATGGCGGCAGAAATCGTCAAAGACCAGAAACCCGGCTACGACCAAGTCGCCCAAATCGAGCACTGGCTGCACAACTCCATTGGCTTCCAGCCCGCCAGCAGTTTTTCCTCGCTGTCAGCCATTGAAGTGAATCAACAAAAATCAGGGGTATGCAGAGACCTGGCTCATCTGGGCATTGCCCTCTGCCGAAGCCTTAGCATTCCTGCCCGTATGGTGGTGGGCTACTTCTACCACCTCGAACCCATGGAGCTGCACGCCTGGTTCGAGGCCTATGTGGCCGACCGCTGGTATACCTTTGACGCCACCCAAACCGAGAAGAAGGGGGGGTACGTGGCCATCGGCTACGGCCGTGATGCCGCCGACGTAGCCATTTATAACCAATTTGGACCGGCCATCACCCTGATACATCAGAAAGTTCGAGTACGTTCAATTTAATGCTTTTTCAAGCCCCCAAAAAACGGGTTCGGCTCTAGGTGAAAATCTACGCCCAGGTTCAATATGAACAAAAAACCGCCGGCATCCACCAGATCAACGCCTCATGGAGAAGGCATCCATAGTGGCGCCGACAGCAATTCTCCTTGCCAAGCATCGAGAGTGGATACCGGGCTGCGGTAACGCAACTGCAAACGCAGTGGCGCACTACGTCGCTGCAGTGCGGGGGCATTGCCTTTTGCGTCGGTCTCACTCAATTGCCACTGGCGAGACAGCACCCTCAGCGAAAACTGGTAATCACTGCCGGCATTGATACGCTGCGGCTCCGGTGTTTCGCAGGGAGAACGCTGTACCACCGCCGCCGTCTGTTCACCGGTAAAGGCGAAGGCACAATGCTGAGGATCATCGATCAGCCAGACCGCCTTATCAGCAAAATTATGAATACGCACCTCAAGTTCGTTCACTGCATTGTCGGTAAGCGGCTTGTCGCCTTCTTTCCAATTCACCGAGATACCGAGGTCAGCCCAGCGATAGCCCCTGATCAGGGCACGCCCTTGCTCATCGACGGCCAGCTCAATATCCAGTGGTCTCGGAACCGACTCGCCGCCACGCTGCATCAGTTCCATTGCCTTGGCTTTGTCCTGCTGCCGATAGAGCTGTTCAATGCCGTAGCGAAGCCGCAGCTGCTCATCGAAGCGACGATCGACACGCCCCTCAATAAAGATGTCACCGGCAGGCGGTTCTGAATACAAAGCTTTCAGGTGGTAAACCCCTTCCTGCCCCGGCCGCAAGGCAGCATAGATTTTGTCACCGCGCTGGAGAACGTCCAACGGCGCCGGACCGCGATAGGCACTGGCCGCAACAAGATTAATATCGTAATTCAAGGTGAGGTAATCACCGCGAAAGGGATCGCGGGGGTCCAGAGGTTCGGTGCGCAGATACACGGTATGGCCGTCGTGGTAGAGGCGCTCCCACATCATTGCGAACACCGCCAGAAACAACAGTTGCAGCAGGATTGCCGCCGTCAGCAACTTAGCGCGCATGGGGCTTCTCCAATTTACGACGTTCCTGCTGGCGGCTGTAGCGCAGCCCGGCCAGCAAAAGCAGCACACCCAGCAGCAAGAAGACCGAAGCCCGGGCTAACAAGCTGTGGAACAGGTCGTTGAAGCGCAGCAAGGTCAGCACGGCCAGCAAGATGCTACCCGCCGCAAGACTGCCGGGACGAATTTCCTCACTCCCCCGGTAAATGAACAAGAGCGCGTAGGCCAGCAACGCGAGATTGGCCACGGCCTCTAACACGCCGGGGATTGGCGAGCTGATGCGACTGTACAAAATCGCTAACAGCGGCAACCACAGCAGCAGATACTCCAGCCACTGCTGCAGGCTGCGGGGCCGCAGTCGCTGATCGAACAGAGTCACGCCCGCTGCGGCAAACAGCAACAGCACCATGGTCGCCGTGAAGGCCTGCGCCAGCGGCTGTGCCGCCAACGCCGAGGGCAGTGCAACCACCTCCGCCAGTTTACTGAAGCTCAGCAGCAACAGGGTCGCCCACCAAAGTGCCATACCGCTTTGGTAAAGCGGGGTGACACTCTGGGTCCACGGCAGTCGGGGGGCCAGACGTTCGGCACTTAGGTAAATCGCGCCCAGCAACAGGCCGTAGAATAACGCTGCGTCTTCATCCACACGCCAGGCGCTGGGCAAAAAACACAGGGGCAGTGCCAGCAACACCATCCTCAACAGTGCCTGAGAGCGAAGGATATGCGCCAGGGGAAGCACGCCCACCAACAGCAGAACACTGCCCTGCAGATGCAAACGTTCGAAATCGCCCGCCTCGGCCAGCGTCCAGCAAGTGATCAGCACAACCGCCAGCAGAGCCTGCCCCACCGAGGGCAGCAGCCACGCCATCAGCAGCGCCGCAAAGGCCCAGAACATAAACGCGTCAGGATAGTGGCGATCGACATGATAGATCTGTGCAATCAACCAAACGGCGGCACCGAATATCATCGTACCCAGCAGGTGCAGGGCCTGACTCAAACGCGGTTGGCTGCGCAGGGCGGCGGCGGCCAGATGGCTGAGCACAAAACCACCGAAAATCATGCCCAGTTTGCTGTAGCGGTGCATGGCCTCCCAGTTGTAGGCAATCAGCAGAATTACCCCCAGCCCCAGCATAATGGCGCCCAGCGACGCAAAAATGCTGCGCGCCCGCGGTCGCTCTACGCGCGATACCGCCGTATCCGGGTAGCGCTCGTACAGGCGGTTAGCCTGCTCGTCATTGATCAATCCTTCGCGCAGCCACTGGGCAATTTCGGCACGCAGCCAGGGCTTGTGGTTATCCATAATGGCGGTGATTCTCTTAACAAATAGTTTTTATCGATCTCGGAGTGCGCCCGCTCAGGCCACCGCATTCGCGCCTTCGGGCGTGTCGTCCAATGCGTCGAGCACACGCTCCGCAAAGCCGTGACCGGCTTCCGCATACAGATTGAAGCTGATACACCCCATGTCACGCAACTCTCGCTGCTGGTCAGCAAAGCGGGAAATAACAGCGATGTCGCCGCGATAGCCCAGCGACTGTAGCATACTCACCACCCGCACATTTTCGCTGTGGTTACTCAGGCAGACCAGCAGCAAGCGACGGCGAGATAATTCAGCGCGCTCGAGAAAATCCCGGTCACTGGCATCGCCCGCTACACAGCGCATACCTTCGCGCTGCAACTGCGCCGCCTTCTCGGCACTTTCTTCAATCCCCATAATGCGGCCAGGATAGTGCTGGCTCAGGTATTCATAGGCACCACCGCCAATGCGACCCATACCGAAAATCACAATCTCGGCATCGCCCAGATCAACGCCCTGCTCCGCGGCCAGCAGCTGCTGACGCTCGAAACCCTGCAAGCGTGCGCCGTGACGCCCGTAAAACTGATGTGCCAGCTTGTTAAGCGGCGCCGATATAAACAGCGACATCGCCATCGACACCGCCAGAATCGTCAACCATTGCTCCGGCAACAACCCCTCTTTCACCGCCAGCGCAGCGACGATCAGACCAAACTCGCTGTAGTTACTCAGCGACAGGCCCGCCAATAAGCCCGTCCGGGCACGCAGCCGAAACAGCATGAGCAGCCCAAAATAGATAATCGGCCGCAGCAGCACCAAGATCGCCAGCAGCAGCGCCAGTGCCAGCATGCCGGCGTCCGGCAGACCGTAATAACCAATGCTGAGGAAAAATGCAGTGAGAAAGATATCTTTCAGGGTGAGCAGCCCCTTGTACAGCTCCACGCTCTTGTCACTGTTCGCCAGCAACACGCCAAACACCAATGCGCCCAATCCCGCCTTGAGGTGCAGCGCCTCAAACAGCCAGGCACTGGCCAGTGCCATAGCAAGCCCATAGAGCACCAGCAGTTCGCCGTGCCCCGCCATATCCAGCAGTTTCAGCAGCGGCCGGCGCAGCAGTGGCAGCGCCACCAGCATCAGTGCCCAGGGACTGGGCCAGTCACCGGAGGAGAACAGCAGAAAAGCCACCGCCATGATGTCCTGCACAATAAGAATGCCGATGGCTATCTGCGCGTGCAGTGCCGCGCCCTCGCCGCGCTGTTCAAAAATTTTGACCGCGAAGACCGTGCTGGAAAAGGACAGGGCAAACGCCAGCACCCAGGCCGTTTCGGTTGGCAATGCCGTGTATTTGGGCAGCAGAAAATGCAGGCTGAGCAGCACCAGCGTGGTGAGAGGCACCACTAACAGCGCATGCAGCGATGCGGTCGCCCAAATCTGCGGCGCGAGCAATTCACGTATCTTAAGTTTGAGGCCGATCGTAAACAGCAGCAGAACCACGCCGATATCCGCCAACTGGTTGATCACATCTCTGTCACCCAGTTCCAGCGCACCGGCCATAAAACCGGCAAGCAGAAAGCCCAATAGCGGAGGCATATCCATGCGCCGGAAGATCAGGCCAGCGAGAAATGCCAGGGCAAGTAACAGGGGCTCGATCATTGCTGAATCCATGCAGTGGTGGGTGAAAATGCGGCGCGGCGCTTCTGCACCGGATAAGCAATTATTATGCACACAGATGCACGCAGTTTAAATCACAGGCCAAGCGCGATTCGCAGCAATGCTAACGTATACTGCAAAAGCGTTCCGCGACAACGACGCCGCGACGCCTGCCAGTAATAACAGGAAGCAGCACTATGTCAGAGAAACACCCCCTACGCCGGGCCAACTTCCCTTCAGCACGGGAAGACCGGCACCCCCACGAGAGTGAATTCCCCCCCGCCTATCGTCTGGCCTTCGCCGATGAAGATTTCCTGCTGCGCGATGAACTCAGGGGATTGCGCTTTCACCTTGAGCTGCAGAAACCCGAAATGATCTTGCAGGAAGCCGGCGTGGAATCGACGATTGCCGTCTTCGGCAGCGCGCGCTTTCTATCTCCCGATGATGCCCGCACAGCGCTGGAAGAAGCCGAGGCCAGCGGCGACCCGGCCCGCATTCGCGTTGCCAAACGCCAGCAGCGCAACAGCCACTACTACGAACAGGCACAACGGCTGGCGGAACTAGTCACCCAACACTCGCTCAACTGCGCCGAGAGTGACCAACTGTATATCTGCACCGGCGGCGGCCCCGGCATTATGGAAGCGAGCAATCGCGGTGCACAGGCGGCAGGCGGACGTTCGCTCGGCTTGAATATCGTGCTGCCGCACGAACAGCAGCCCAACCCCTACATCACGCCGGAATTCTGCTTCCGCTTCCACTACTTCGGCATCCGCAAAATGCACTTCATGTTGCGCGCACGCGCCGTGGTCGTATTCCCCGGCGGTTTCGGCACCATGGACGAGCTGTTTGAAGCACTGACGCTTATCCAGACCGGCAAATCACGGGAGGTGCCGGTGATTCTGGTCGGACATGAGTTCTGGCGTCAGGCGCTTAACCTCGAGTTTCTTCGGGACGAAGGCCTGATCAGCCCGGAAGACGTCAACCTGATCAAAGTGGTCGACACCGCCGATCAAGCCTGGCAGGAAATTATCGAGCACTATGAAATTACGCCGGGGCAATGCCCCCGCTGCTAGCCCTGCCATCAAGCGGAGCGCGGTCGCGCTGTGATATAGTCGCCTGCGACTTTCACAGCGCGCCTGAGTTTCCATGTCTGAATCCCTCGTCCAGCTCGACAATATCCGTTTTGCCTATCGGCTCGACCCCATTCTCGACGACTTTGATTGGCAGTGGCCGCCGCACAAGCACATTGCCGTACTCGGCGGAAACGGCTGCGGCAAAACCACCCTCGCAAAACTGATTACCGACCAACTGCGTCCCAATCGCGGCGAGCGCCACTATGCCGACGGCATTGCACCGGGCGATATTGCGCACATCTCCTTCGATCAGCACCGGGAACTGATGGAGCACGACCGCCGTTTTGATGACAGCGAAAACCGCGCAGATGCCTTTGATATCGGCACTCGGGTACGCGATGCCATCCTGCAGGGACATCCCGCCTCGGCGGGGTTTGACGCGCTGTGCGAACGTCTGGGCATCGCGCATATTCTCGATCGCGGCATCCGCTTTATCTCCACCGGCGAAAGCCGCAAAACACTGCTGGCCCGCGCCCTGTATTCATCGCCCAAGGCCCTGATCATCGACAATCCGCTGGAAGGGCTGGACGCCAAGGCCCAGCGCGAAATGCGCCGCTTGCTGGATGAGCTGGTGGCCTCGCCCACACCCGTACTGCTGCTCACCAAGTCGGCAGCCGATATTCCCGACGGCATCGACGATGTACAGATCATGGAGAACGGCCGCATCAGCGATCACTGCAGCGTTCAGCAGGCCCGCGAACGCTTTGCCCCCCGCGCGCACTTCAGTAAGCCGCTGCCGGTTCAGCCGGGTATAGACTGGCCCGCAGATCAACCGCTGTTTGCACTGGAAAATGTTGAGGTCAGTTTTCGCGGCACGCCGGTGTTGCGCGATATCAACTGGCGACTGATGCCCGATCAGCATTGCTGGATCAGCGGTCCCAACGGCGCGGGCAAATCCACCTTACTCGGCTTGCTGTGCGGCGAAAATGACAAGGCTTACGGCCAGCATGTCGAACTGTTCGGTCGTCGTCGCGGCAGTGGCGAAAGCATCTGGGAGATCAAATCCTGGTTCGGCCTGCTCAACACCAGCATGCAGCTCAACAGTCTGAAGCGCGTAAAGGCGATGGATGTGATTGCCTCGGGCTTCTTCGATTCCGTGGGGCTTTACGAAGACCCGAGCCCCGCGCAACAGCAACTGGTGCTGCAATGGCTGGACGCCCTGGAGCTGCTGCCACTGCGGGAGCAGCGTTTTGAGCGCCTCTCATTCGGTCAGCAGCGCATGATTCTGCTGGCGCGGGCCATGGTGAAATCACCCCGGGTATTGATTCTCGACGAGCCCTGTATCGGCCTTGATGAAGAACAGAAGGCACGGCTGCTGGGCGCCGTGGATCAGATCGCCGCGCAGGGCCAGACCCGCATGCTGTTTGTCAGCCACCGTGAAGATGAGGTTCCCGACTGCATCAACCAGCAGTTGCGGCTGGTGCCGGCTGACGGCGGCGGCTACACCGCCGAGGTCGTCAACGCGCCGCGCCGATAAGCGCGGCGGCAAGTCGCTTAATCGAAGAGCTGTTTTATCCAGTTAAACATCTTCTCGCCATCGGGTGCGCAACCGCCGCGATCACGTGGTTCGCTGCCCTTGATAAAGGGCATATAGCGCGCCCCGTCACACCAGGATTGACTGAGTCTGCCGCTCTCGCTGTCCACCCACACATACTCGATATTGGACTGGCGCATAAACGGCATCTGTTCCGTGCTGGCCTCGGCCATAAACTGACGCCAAACCCGCAGTGCACCGCTGGCCCCGGTCAGACCGGTTGAGGCATTGTTATCCAGCCCCATCCACACCACGGCAAGATAATCCCCGGCAAAGCCTGCGAACCAACTGTCGCGAGTGTCGTTACTGGTGCCGGTTTTTCCCGCCACCCGATAGTCTTTGGGCAGCACGTTGTAGGCCGTCTTGCCGGTCCCCTCGCGCATGGTTTCCAACATGGCGTACTGCAAGAGATGCACCGGCGCCGAATCGATCACCTGCCGGGGCTTTTGCGGGTAGCGCGCCAGCGGTTTGCCGTCGGCGTCGGAGACCGCATAGATCGTGCGCAGCGGCGTGTAACGACCATCGGCCGCAATGGTCTGATACATCCCTGCCACTTCAATCGGCGCCAGCGCCGCCGCACCAAGCAGCATGGAGGGTACTTCCAGCAAGGGGCGGTGCACACCCAGACGCTTGAACATCTCCATAACCTTGCTCAGCCCGACATCCAGGCCGAGATTGGCCGTGGACAGGTTATAGGAATGCGACAGCGCCTCGTGCAAAGGCACGCGACCGTGAGCTTTCTTCCCATAGTTCTGCGGTTTCCACAGGCTGCCATCCGCATTCGGTACGCTCAGCGGCTCATCCCGCAGCGGGGTCATCAGCGTGTAGCGGTTGGGCTCGTTGAGCGCCGTGAGGTACACCGCCGGTTTAGCCAGCGAACCAATCGGGCGAAGGGCATCCAGCGCACGGTTAAAACCCGCATAGCGCGGTTGGCGTCCGCCGATAACTGCCACCACATCGCCGCTGTTCACAGCGGTGACCACCATTGCCACCTGCAGATCCTTTTGGCGGGATTCGAGCTGCTTCAGAGCTTTGCTGGTAGCCGCCTCGGCGCGCCGCTGCAGGGTGGGATCAAAGGGCGTAAAAATCCGCAGCCCTTTCTTCTGTAAATCCTGTCTGGCGTAATCGCGGCTTAACTGGCGACGCACTAGGTCGACGTAGGCGGGATACACCCCCGCCAGCGCCGAGCTTTTCGACAGGCCCAGCGGCTCTTTTTTCCACAGGGTCAACTGCTCTTCCGTCAGCCAGCCTTCTTCCGCCAGCTCACCCAGCACAATATTGCGTCGCGAGATCGCCCGCTCAGGATGACGCCAGGGACTGTAATACGAGGGCCCTTTGACCAGCCCCACCAACACCGCGACCTGAGACAGGTCCAGTTCCTTAAGCGGCCGGTTAAAGTAGTGCCGGGCGGCCAGACCAAAACCGTGAATGGCGCGATTCCCCTCCTGCCCCAGATACACCTCGTTGAGATAGGCCTCGAGAATCTCATCCTTGCTGTAGTGCACTTCGGTCAGCAGCGACATCGCCGCCTCTTTCATTTTGCGCCACAGGCTGCGCTCATTGGTGAGCAGCGTATTTTTAACCAGCTGCTGGGTGAGTGTGCTCCCGCCCTGCACCGTGCGACCGGCCTTGATATTGACCAGCATGGCCCGGGCGATACTGCGCGGCGAGATTCCCCAGTGTTCATAGAAACCGCGATCTTCGACCTGCAACAGCGTTTCCACCAGCATTTCCGGCGCATCTTCCAGAGACAGCATCAGCCGGTCTTCGTGACGATCCGGGTATACCCCCCCAATCACCGTCGGGTCGAGCTGCTCCTCGGCAATCCGCTCACCCAGCTCGTTGCGCACCACGCCAACAGTGGTTGCCCCCATCGTCACCGTGACCTTGCGCGCATCGCGGCGACCATCAGCAAAATCGAAAGGCCGCAGATAGATCGTAAAGGTATCGCCTTCGCGGCGATAACTGCCCGGCTCGCTGACCATACGCAGGCGACGGTAGCCGAGGTTGCGCAGCTCTTCTTCCAGTTCATAGGCCGTGAGCACCGCGCCCGAGGCCAGCACCAGCGGTCGCGCATAGACCTTGGCGGGTTGATCGTAGCGGTCAGAGGCGAAGGCATCGCGTACCTGCGCATCGCAGTAGGCGAAGAAAATGAGTAAGGGGACCAGACCGGCAATCGTCAACTTGAGCAGTAAGCCCCGCCAACTCCGTGGACGAAGTGCGCGGAGACGGGTACGAAGCGATGTTTTTTTCTTGGGCATAAAAGCTCTCGTTGAATTGCAAATCCGGTCTGGGCACGGATAATAGCCGCACTTTACGGCAAGTTATTGGCAAATAAGATGAAAAAGTATCATGTTTACGGCATCGGCGCGGCGCTGGTGGACACCGAAATTCAGGTCCAGGACAGCGAACTGCAAACAATGGGCGTCGAGAAAGGCTTGATGACCCTGGTCGATGAAGCCCGCCAACAGGAGCTGTTGGACCAGCTCGAAGGCCATCTGGTTCACTCCAAACAGGCCAGCGGTGGCTCCGGCTGCAACTCGGTAGTGGCCGCCGCCTACTTTGGCGCCAAAGGCTTCTACTCCTGCAAAGTTGCCAATGACGAATTCGGAGAAGTTTTCCTGAACGATATCCGCGCGGCGGGTGTGGACGCCAACTTCGACGACGACCGCGATCACGGCCAAACCGGCAAGTGTCTGGTACTGATCAGCCCCGACGCCGAGCGCAGCATGAATACCCACCTGGGTATCAGCGCCGAGCTGTCGGTAAAAGAATTGAACGAGGCGGCGCTGGCCGATTCGGCCTACTACTACATGGAAGGTTATCTGGTCACCTCCGACACCGGCCGCGCCGCTGCCATTCGTGGCCGTGAAGTGGCGGAACAGAACGGCGTAAAAACCGCGCTGAGCTTTTCCGACCCCGGCATGGTGGAGTTTTTCCGCGAGGGTATGGCCGAGATGCTGGGTAACGGTGTCGACCTGTTGTTCTGCAATGAAGACGAAGCCAAAGGCTGGGCACAGACCGATTCCATCGACGATGCCGTGGAAACCCTGAAAGCCGTTGCCAAAACGTTCGCCGTTACCCTCGGTGCCAAGGGCGCGCTGGTGTTTGACGGTGAAACGCTGCACAGCATTGCGCCGTATCGGGTCGATGCCGTCGACACCAATGGCGCGGGCGATATGTTCGCCGGTGCCTTCCTCTACGCCATCAGCCACGGCCACGACTTTGCCACGGCAGGCAAACTCGCCAGCCGCGCCTCAGCCGAAGTCGTTTCGCAATACGGCCCGCGCCTTCCCGGTGCAGCCCACTCGGCTCTGCGCGACGAAATCCTCAGCGCCTGAACCGCCGGGTAAACACGGCTATTGAGGGTCAAAGGCCCTCGCCCCCGGACCATATTCCGCTGCGCGATCTTCCGGGTTGCGCAGCGGACAGTCCGACACCGACAGACAACCGCAACCGATACACACCGTCAGCTTGTCCTTCAGCGCCGTCATTTTCTCGATGCGCGCTTCCAGCTCTTCCCGCCAGATCGACGACAAACGATTCCAGTCTGCCGCACTGGGTGGCGCGTCCTGCGGCAGGGTTTCCATGTGTTCGCGAATTTCTGACAGCGACAAGCCCAGACTTTGCGCCACCTTAATCACCGCGAGCTGCCGCAGAATATGCCGGGGATAACGCCGTTGATTACCCGCGTTACGACGACTGCGTATCAGGCCTTTGGTCTCATAAAAATGCAGGGTCGACACAGGAATACCGCTTCGCTGCGATATCTGCCCCACGCTGAGCATTTGCATAGCCACTTTGGGCGGACTTTTTTCCATTTTTTATTTATAGCCCATCTATTGACCTAAACCAAGGTTGAGGTTTTAAGCTGCCCACTATCGACTCACCTACCGCCCCTTCGCAACCCTGTCGGTAGCGTCACTCTGGCTCCCGGGGGTTGATAACACACCGTTCCCGAACGCGACTTCACAGCAAGCCGCTCCGGTGCTTACGGCCTGAAAATACCGATAGCTGGAAACCACGATGAGCACACCACATTCCGAACAGGCAACAACCAAGAATTCGCGAACGCTGACCGTCACGCTGCTGAGCTTCTGCATTGCCGTCGCCGTATTTCTCTTGCTGCTGGGCTGGAAGCAGTGGCGCCAGGGCGGTGCCGCCGCCCAGCCCTATCCGCCGACCGCCGTCGCCGCGATGCGAATCACCCCGACCGATATCCCCAACTCACTGCATGCCGTGGGCTCACTGCGCGCCGTCCGCGAGGTCGTGCTCGCCCCGGAAGTGGCGGGCCGGGTGGTCAGTATCGGGTTTGACGCAGGAGAAACCGTGGCGGCAGAACAGCAACTGCTGCAACTCTATGATGCGCCCGAGCAGGCCGACCGCGCCGCCGCACTCGCCCGCGTGAAGCTCGCTGATGCGCAACTCAAACGGGCAACACGGCTGGTCGACAGCGGCGCCGAATCTCGCGAAATTCTCGACCAGCGTACCGCTGAGCGCGACCAGGCGCTGGCAGCGGTCAAGCAGTTGGACGCCCGCATTGCGCAGAAGCAGATTCGCGCGCCCTTTGCCGGTCAGCTCGGCATCCGTCAGGTCGATCTCGGCCAATACCTCAATCCCGGCGAGACCATTGCGACACTGACGGACACCTCCCAGCTATATGTGGACTTCACCGTACCTCAGCAGGAACTGCGCTGGGTGCAACAGGGTGGCAAGGTTCAGGTCGTCAGCGATGCCTGGCCCGATAACAGCTATACCGCCACGGTCACCACGGTCGAGCCGCGCATCAGTGCCGACACCCGCAACATTCAGATTCGCGCCCAACTGGACAATCCCGGCGAGCACCTTCGTCCCGGCATGTTCGTCAACGCCAGCCTGAGCCTGCCCGAGCAGAAGGAGCAGCTCGTCGTGCCCTCTACCGCCATTCAAACCACGGCATTTGGCTCGAATGTGTTGCTGGTTCGCGGCGCCGAACCCGAAAAAGCGGGACAGGCAGAATACGTGCAGGTGCAAATCAGCCGACGACTGAAAGATCAGGTCGTGATCAGCAGCGGGCTGAAAGCGGGCGATATCGTGGTGACCGAAGGCCAACTGAAAGTCCCACCGGGAGCCCCCGTCACCGTCACTAAACTCCGCGCGGCTGAGGAGTCATAAGCATGGCGTTCACCGATCTGTTTATCCGCCGCCCCATCCTGTCGATTGTGGTCAGCCTTCTGCTGCTGCTCGTCGGTGGCAGCGCCATGTACTCGCTGCCCATTCGGGAATACCCGGCCATGGAAAGCGCGACCATCGTAATTACCACCGGTTACCCCGGCGCCACTCAGGACGTCATGCAGGGCTTTGTCACCACACCCATTGCGCAGGCGGTATCCACCGCCAGCGGCATTGAATACCTGACCTCCACGTCGACTCAGGGCAACAGCGAAATCAAGGCCAAGCTGGTGCTGAATGCCGACTCCGACCGCTCGATGACGGAAATTCTCGCCAAGGTCCAGCAGGTCAGTTACCGCCTGCCCGAAGGCACCCTCGACCCGGTGATCAACAAGATTACCGACGGCGCCTCGGCGGTGCAGTATCTGGCCTTCGTCTCAGAAGAGCTGCCGATTCCCATCATCACCGACTTCGCCACGCGCGTGGCGCAGCCCCTGGTCACCTCGATTCCCGGTGTGGCCTCGGTCGACTTTGGCGGCGCACAGACCCTCGCCATGCGTATCTGGGTTGATCCCAACCGCCTCGCGGCGCGGGGCATGTCCGCAGGCGAGGTCGCCGCCGCTCTGCGCGCCAACAATATTCAGGCTGCACCGGGACAACTGAAAGACAGCGAGACCGTTATCAATATTACTGCAGGCACCGACGCCAGCAGCATTGAGGAATTTCGTCAGCTAGTCATCAAGCAAAGCGACAGTGGTCTGGTACGCCTCGGCGATGTCGCCACCATTGAGCTTGGCGGGCAGAACTATGACTCCACGTTTGCCAGCAGCGGTCGCCGGGCGATCTCCATGGCAATCTCGCCCACCCCGGACGGCAACCCGCTGGAGATCGTCAAAGCCGTAAAAGCCTTGATCCCCGACCTTCAGCGCTCAGCGCCACCGGGATTAGAGGTCTTCAGTAACTTCGACGTCGCCCACTTCGTCAACGCCTCTATCGACGAAGTGACCCACACGCTGATCGAAGCCGTGATCATTGTGGTACTGGTGATCTTCCTGTTTCTCGGCTCGTTCCGGGCGGTGATTATCCCGGTGGTCACCATTCCCCTGTCGCTGATCGGCACCGCGATTCTGATGCTGGCCTTCGGGTTTTCGCTGAATATGCTCACCCTGCTGGCGATGGTGCTGGCCATCGGGCTGGTGGTGGATGACGCCATTGTCGTCGTCGAAAACATTCACCGCCACATTGAAGAAGGCCTGTCGCCAGTCAAGGCCGCGCTCATCGGCGCCCGCGAAATTGTCGGCCCGGTGATCGCGATGACCATTACGCTGGCCGCCGTCTATGCCCCCATCGGCCTCACCGCAGGGCTCACCGGCGCCCTGTTCAAGGAATTCGCCTTTACGCTGGCCGGTTCCGTCTTTGTCTCGGGCATCGTCGCCCTCACCTTGTCGCCGATGATGAGCTCCTGGCTGCTCAGCGACAAAGTCCACGAAGGCCGACTCACCAAACTGATCGAGAAGAACGTGGGGCGCCTCGAAGCCCGTTACGACAGGGTCTTGCACCACACTCTGTCTGCGCGCCCGGCCGTGTTGGCCGTGGGCGCGGTGGTGCTCGCCGGCATCGGCGTCCTGTTCACCGGCAGCCAGCGCGAACTGGCCCCGCAGGAAGACCACGGCTACATCTTCACCTCGGTGAAAGCACCGCAGTACGCCAACACCGACTACACCGAGCGCAACACGCAGCAGATCGTGGATATCTTCAGCAGCCTGCCCGAACACCTCAACAGCTTCATGGTGAACGGTGCGGGCGGGCAGAATAATGCCTTCGGCGGTGTGGTCCTCAAGGAATGGCAGGAACGCGAGCGCAGCTCCGCCGAAATACAGGGTGAACTGAACGCCCGCGTGGCCGGATTAACC
Source organism: Spongiibacter tropicus DSM 19543 (assembly GCF_000420325.1). NCBI lineage: Bacteria > Pseudomonadati > Pseudomonadota > Gammaproteobacteria > Cellvibrionales > Spongiibacteraceae > Spongiibacter > Spongiibacter tropicus. Next base: position 895,445 of record NZ_ATUS01000001.1, read on the forward strand.
GGGGTGTTCGCGGCGATCTTTCCACCGCCGCCCCTGCCCGCAGGCAGCGGCGGTCTGCCGGTGCAGATGGTCGTGCGCTCCTCCGATGACTTCTCCGCCCTGTACCAGGCAATGGAAAAGATCAAAGGCGCAGCCTGGGGCAGTGGCCTGTTTGTTTTCGTCGACAGCGACCTCGCCTTCGACAGTGCGGAAGCACGGGTATCCATCGACCGCGCGAAAGCGGGCGAACTGGGCGTGACCATGCAGGCCATCGCCGACACACTGGCAATTCTGGTGGGCGAAAATCTGATTAACCGCTTTAACTGGCACGACCGCTCCTACGACGTGATTACCCAGGTGCCCGCCGCCCAGCGCCTGACCCCGGACAAGCTCGGTCAGTACTACGTTAAAGCCGGCTCCGGTGAGCTGATCCCGCTGTCCACGGTCATCGACGTGAGCATTCGCCCGCAGGCCAATCGCCTGCCGCAATTCAATCAGATGAACTCGGTCACCCTGTCCGCCGTACTGGCGCCCGGCGTCACCATGGGGCAGGCCGTGACGTTTCTGCAAAATCAGCAAATCCCGCCCGGCGCGAGTATCGACTGGCTGTCAGACAGTCGGCAGTACGTCAGTGAAGGCAACCGCCTGATGGTGTCGTTTGTCTTCGCGCTTATCGTCATCTTTCTGGTTCTGGCGGCGCAGTACGAGTCCTTCCGCGATCCGCTGGTGATTCTGGTGACCGTCCCGCTGGCGATCTGCGGAGCGCTGATTCCGCTGTATCTGGGCTTCACCACACTGAACATCTACACCCAGATCGGTCTGGTAACGCTGATCGGCCTGATCTCCAAGCACGGCATTCTGATGGTGGCGTTCGCCAACGAAATTCAGGTGCACGACCAGGTCGACCGCGCCACGGCGATTCGCAAAGCCGCAAGGGTGAGAATGCGCCCGATCTTGATGACAACAGCGGCCATGGTCGCCGGTATGATCCCGCTGCTGTTTGCCAGCGGCGCCGGATCGGCCAGCCGCTTCGCCATCGGCATTGTCGTGGTGATGGGCATGCTGATCGGCACCCTGTTCACCCTGTTCATTCTGCCCACTGTCTACAGCTTTATCGCCAAGGACCACCGCGCCGCCAGCACCTCCAGTCGCGCGCGGGAACTGGCCGAAGGAGAACCCAATCATGTCTAAGCCTATCGGTCTTGCGGTCGTAGCCTCGGTCCTGCTCAGCGCCTGTGCCAGCGGGCCGGACTTCCACTCCCCTGCGGTGCCCGACACCGCGACCACGGCATTCACCACGCCGTGGCCCGCAAGCGATGCGCCGGTAAGCGCACACTGGTGGAAGCTCTACAACGACGAGGCGCTGAACGCGCTGATTCAACAGGCGCTGGCCGCCAATACCGACCTTCGGGTCGCAGAGGCCAATCTGCAACAGGCCAGCGCCCGCTTCCGCGAATCACGCAGCCAGTATGTGCCGTCGACCACCGCCAATGCGGGCGCCAGCTATGGGCGCGATCAGCGCGTTTGGAGCGGCCCCGATCGCGCGCCGACGCAGTGGAGCTACAGCGGCGGCATGGACATCGCCTATGAGGTCGACCTGTTTGGCCGGGTACGACGGGATGTGCAGGCCGCCCATGCAGACCGCGACGCCATCGAAGCAGCGCGCGATGCCGCCCGTCTCGCCGTTGTCGCCGAAACCACCCGCGCCTACGTTGATGCCTGCGGTCTCGGCCAGTCGCTGCATATTGCCGAGCAGGCCGTGGCGATCGCCGACAAGCAGTTGCAATTGACTCAACAACGCCAGACCGCCGGTGCAGCAACCCAACTCGATGTGGCCCGAGCGGCTGCCGATCTGGCGGCCACCACCTCGACACTCTCACCATTGAGCGCCGAGCGTCAGAGTCGCCTGCTCGAACTTGCGGCCCTGCTCGGTGAAACCCCCGCCAACATTCCTGCCGCCGCGCGGGACTGCGCACAAATCCCCACGCTGCTGAGCAGCATTCCCCTGGGCGACGGGGCGGCGCTGTTGCGCCGTCGGCCGGATGTGCGCGCGGCGGAGTATCGCCTGAAGGCCGATACCGCCCGCATCGGCGTGGCGATTGCCAGCCTCTACCCGCAAATCACCCTGGGCGCGTCAGCCAGCTACTTCCGCAACGACACCCTGCCCAGCAACGAGCACTGGTCCTTCAGCATCGGGCCGCTGTTGTCCTGGCACTTCCCCAACCAGTTGGCAGCGCGTGCGCAAATCCGGCAGGCCGAGGCGCGCAGTGCCGCCACACTGGCGGAATTCGATGGCACGGTGCTGACCGCGCTGAAAGAAGTAGAACAGGCGCTGACCCACTATCAGGCCACCCTGCAACAGCAAGCCACGCTGTCCGATGCGCAGCGCTATGCCAGCACCGCCTACACACTCGCCAGACAGCGCCATGCTGCGGGCGCCGCCACCTTTATCGAGGTGCTGGATGCACAGCGAACACTGATCGAGGCGCAGCGCTCAAGCGTAGCCGCAGCGCGGCAATTGGGGACCCAAGGCGTCGCGGTATTCCGCGCACTGGGCGGTGGCTGGGAAACCGACGAGATGGCACTGCCCACCGCTTTGCACAGATCTTCAGGTACCTAACCAGCAGCCTTCTTCATATTGGCGGCTGCCATAGGGACCCACGCCAGCTGAATAAGTAACAGCCAGGACGAATGCCGCTACTAGCTCGAAAGGCTGGCCACAATAGCGTCAACACGGTGATTGAGAAGTTCAATAGCGCTCGGCTCCCCACTAGCGTCCCCATTGCGCAGTGAATTCTGTAAATAGATAAAGGCGACATCAACAATACCGATGGTTTTGAAAATTTGCCTTACATAGGGCGTCAAGAAATCAGGCTGACCGCCCAAGTCGGCACCCAGAGAACCGCCGCTGGCCACAATGACAGTTGTCGGTCGGTCTGCTAACAAGCCTTCTTTACCCTGGTCTGTGTGAGCAAAGGTTCGCCCAGGGCGCACGACGCCATCAACCCACGCTTTGAACACTGCGGGCACAGTAAAGTTGTGCACAGGCATATCAATAACGACGGTTGTCGCTGCAGCAAGCTCCCCAATCAACACCTCTGACTCCTGCAGGCAAAGCTCATGCGCGGGTGTTCTCTCAGATGGCGGCAGCAAACTGGCTTCTGCGAAACTGGCATCGGGAAAAGGAGGAGAATCAAACGCCAAATCACGGCGACACAGCTCATTGCCGGTCTCCAACTTAAGACGATCAACACACATTCCACCCAGCTTACGGCTGAGTGAATCTGCACCTCGCGGGCTTGCACTAATATGAAGTATATTCATCAAGGCGGGAGGGCAAGGTATAAGAGAAGCGTAATGCCGTCGCAAGCATATCCTCACGATAGTAGAAGCGATGCCCTAGGGTATTGGATAGCGGCGTATCAAGAATAAATTTCTCCAACCCCAGGCGGCCTGCCTCTTGCTTGAGGTGGCGCATGAGAACATGACCATGCCCGGCGCTGCGGGACTGCTGATCGGTCACCAGATCGTCGACATAAAAATGCCGCCCGTGAATCATATTGTCCTGAATGCGAAACCCAGCAAGGGCAACGATGCACTCCCCGACCACTAACGCAGCAAGCCGATACCCTCCATCTGTCTGACGACGCCATCTTTCGACAAATTCATCTTCCGAGCAGAGATGCGGACGAAGCTGCTGCATTAGAGAAAAACACGGTATAACGTCTTTCTCTGTATCTAAAAACCGAAATTCAGCCGAGGGTTCCGTACTCATTTCTCCACTCATTTCTTCACCGACTGGGGCGGAAACTGCAGACCTCCCGCTATGCGGTTCCAGCAATTTATGACTCCAATGGTCACCGTTAACAGCTCAAATTCTTCCCTGGAAAAATGCACGCTGACCCGTTCCTTCACCGTATCCGGTAAAGGTTGACCTGGCAGCATCGTCAGATGCTCAGCCCACTCAAGCGCCGCGGCCTCCCGGGCAGAGAAGACACCGGCATCCCGCCAGGAGGAAATGAGATCCAGTTTCGACTGGGGAATATTCAGTACGCGGGCAATATCCAGATGAAGCTGTGTGCAAAAAGCACAGCGATTGATAATGGAAACCCGCAATTTAACCAGCTCTGAAAGCGTTTTATCCAATCCTCGGCTGTCCACAGACTTACCAAGCATGATCAAGGCATCATGGGCATCGGACATTGTATTTCTGAAAGTATCATAATCCTTGCAGACCAGTGGCTGAGGCATGATTGACTCCCTCGGTTAAATGGCAATAATGTAATAACTCTTACAACTTATCAAAGCTCTTATATTATGCGCAACTCAAATCTACCCTCTCAAACCAACATTCCAGCAGCAGGAGAAGGCAAACGCGGGGAATCTGGCTACCTCGGCTATCTGTTGCGCCAAGCAGCGGGGGCCTACCATACAAGGCTTGCGCGCGCCTTGTCCGACCTCGCGATCACTCCTCCACAGTTCTCAGTGATGACGATGATCAATGCCTATCCTGGCGCATCTAATGCGGATATCGCTCGCTTGGCGATCCTTACCCCTCAAACTGTCAGCGTAATCATTGGAAACCTGGAAAAAGCCGGACTGGTCATCCGACGGCCACATGCCATACACGGTAGAATTCAGCAGCTTGAGCTCAGCGAGCAGGGTAAACAGCAATTAAGTACTGCCCGACGCCGCGCACACACTATTGAGAAGGAGTTGACAGAAGAATTAGCAAAAAACGACGAAGACGTAATCCGCCGCTGGCTGGCTGGCGCAGCCCAGAGAATGAATGAGAAATAAGCTTGGTGAGCCACCGAAAAAATTGCAACAATGCTGCTTCATTCGCCTGCACGATAGCATAGCTACACCGTCGCTGATCAGAACTACCGCAACAACTCACGCGCACTCACAATGGCAACGAAACGCTGTAACAGACTCGCCGCCACGGGCGTGTCAGCCACGCCGTCGAGTATCGCCGACACATCACGGCCTGCCGCCGTCAGTGCATCGGCCTGCTGCTCAATGTAGGAGCGCATAATGGCGGCGGAGTACTCCGGGTGAAATTGAACGCCGTAGGCGACCTCACCGAGTCGATAGGCGTGATTGGGCTCGAAGGCATTGCAAGCCAGACGCGTGGCACCGGGTGGCAACTGCAGCACCGTCTGCGAGTGAGTAACGTGAGCAAGGAACGAGGAAGGCAAGTCACCGAAGATGACGTCGTCCTGTGCCGCAGGCAGCAACTCAATGGGCGCCGTACCAATTTCCTTGCCTTGGGGATGGTAGCCCACCTCTCCACCGGCAGCCTTTGCCAGCAACTGGTGACCGTAGCACACGCCGAAAATCGGCGTTCCGGCCTCCAGCAATGTTCGCAACCAGACTTCGGTCGCCACACTCCACGGCAATTCGTCAGTAACCATCGAGTGCGAGCCGGTAATCACCACGCCCGCGCATTGCGCGACGGCAGGCAGGGCTTCACCATGCTCGACATCCACGCTCCGCACCGGCAGCGCATCACCCAGCGCGGCACGCGTCCAGTCATCAAAATCACCAAACTGCTCGCCGGTCGCCGGAAACGTCGTACCCACCTTGAGAATCACGATCTGCTTCATTGCTGTCCTGACACTATGCTCGCTATCACCACCCGCCCGACCGCAATGGGATGACCACCAACGCGGCGAGTCGGCGCCGTGCTGCCCTCAATGCATCAACACAGCGTATTCACGCAGGGCAGCCATAGCAAAATAAAGGAAAACGGCGGAATGTACAGGCTCAGGCATCACCAATTAAGAAAATCGTTAGACTTGACAGAATACGAGGCCCCGGCGCTAGCCGATGTAGAACTGAAAACGAATGGCTGCGATGAAACCATCCTCTACGATGAAGTGGACACAGGTCTCTGCAACCCCGCAGTAACCGTAGTCGCCGTCATTGGCCGCAAACGGCAGTTGCACCAATACCGACGACGACATGTCCACCGCGATACCGTTACTCAGCGGCCAGGACGACGAGGTCAATTCGATCGCGTAAACATAGATATTCGGCGCCGCTGACTCGGCGACAAAAGCGCGCAGCACTATTCCATCAAGTACCCACTCCACATAGTGGCCGGGATTTCCCCCGCCATCTATGGTGTGACTGGAGACGGTTTTTGAAGTGAGGTCGCCAAACGCAGCAAGTTGCTGCTCACTGGTGGGGAAAGAAAGGGGAAACAGCTCCCGAACCCAAGTGCTGATACGCTCCAATGTCGCCAGCTCATCCGCTGAAGCAGGAAGAGACAGTGGAATCAGTATGATCAGCGCGAGTACGCGAGCGTTCATAAGGCATTCTTCCCGCAGTAAACGCCGCCAAGGGAGGGGCCTGAGGCAAACATAGACATTCAATGCTCACCGGAAACGCCTCAATGCTTGGCGTGGTAATCCGCCGCCTCCAGCAGCAAGGCCGCCAACTTGCGAGCCTCAGCCGCAGGCAGAGTAGCTGGCATCATTTGATAGCTGCCCAGCGACGTCGTGACCAGCTCCAGCCCTACCTTGTTCTCACCACCGCCATCAATCACATGCACCTTGATCTTGCTGGCGATCATCCGACGTTTTGCCGACACGCCGTCATAAGTCTTGATAATACGCCCGCCGAACAGCATGCCTTTCCCGCGTCGGGTGAGCATGACAAACAGCACAATGCCCAGTACGGCGAAGATAACAATTAAGGGAATAATGTCTGCCATGGGAACTCCTGATTAAAAACGGATGGCTGATGACGCTGCAACGTCGTTATTGTTCGTCAACGACGCTACACCGGGAGCGCCACATTGCATCAAGTTGTTGGTGCGTTTCCTGCGGCATATTCCCGACAATGTATGTGAAGATATTGTTGGTTCTCACCGGTTCTTTCGAGGTATTCGTCTCCGATGGGCGGTATACAAACTGACTCACCGCCTCTATTGATACCCGATCAAAAGTCTTGTCAGGCAACGCCTTCACCACCACCGGATTGGCCACCCGCCCTTCGGAGGTAATGATATAGGACACGTTGACGCACCCTGACTTCCCTCTGCTCAAATTGCTTCTTGGGAATTGCGGTGCCTGCTTGCTAACCGCTTCCCAATAACGCGTATCGAGCGAATTCACGACAACTTGCGGCTCCGGCACCGACGGATCGTAAACTGTGGCTCGGGAGGCACAGCCAGAAAGGATGGTTATCACTACTACAGCGGTAAGTGTGTTCTTCATAACATACCACCTGAAGTCTTATGATTTTTCCGGAGGACGTCGCCGATAAAAGGCAGATTAATCTTGCTGACGACAAGCTCGCGAGTGGTGCCCTACAGGGCGAAGGCGCCAAAGGCGGGGAGATGTCTAACATCGGTCCTCCTGCCCACAAAGCGGGGTATTCCACACCCGGAGATGATTTCTATAGATTGTGACAGAGGCTATAACACCAAACGCCCGAAACAAAGCCCGGACAAGTGTCCCGACCTGTCAGGCACCGACAGCCAAAACGGTTCGGCATTTGGGGAAGCGGCTGCAACCCCAAAATTCCTTACCAGCATTCGCCCCGGATTTAGCTTTTCTAAGGATCATCGCTTCGCCACACTTCGGGCAAAGCTTCGTGTCTGACTTAGCCTCCTGCGCTACAACGAGGTCCGCCCCTTCTTCATTGCGATGAGGGAATTCTGCGTCCGCTGACGTCGATTCGCTCAGATCTGACAACACTTCCGAAACAGCTTCCTCGGAGGTTTCCGGCGACAGACCTTGTGATACCGCCAATTGCGGTGAAGGGAGGTCTTCTAGTTGTCGCTTCAAATCCGCAATAGCGTATGACTTCGCTGCCTTGATGCGAAGAATGGGAACACCTGCAGAGCGGCACGCTCCGTTGAGAAAGTCGTCTCTCTTTCTTGCCTTTGATGATCCGTGGCTCGAATCATCCAACTCGACAGCAAGCTTGATAGAACAATCGGCTGGATCGCAGACGATGAAGTCAAAGTGCTTTGATGAAACGGCGTTGAACGCACGTTGCCAATCAGAACGATTGAGGCCTTTCTTTGGGGAAATGACATCGGCGACCCGAACTTTAGAAAAGACGATTCCATTATCACTGACTGCCTGAACAAGTACCCCGTAAAAGGATCGTTCCGCCTTCGACAGCAGGTACTTGGAGCGCTGGTACGGATATTCGCGTGAGCCGCCCTGCCCTTTTGACCGCACGAGAAGTACGAGCGCGCCAACGATGACGATTGCAGCAATTAGTAGTATATCCATGACGATTCTCTAAGCTCCTAACACCCTGTGACTGAGGCAGAAGGAAAAGCGCAGCGTTTCGGTTGTCCCGCCGCGCTTTTCAGCGATTAACTGCGCGCTTGTTATGAGGCCCAGCTACGGCCAACGGACTATTCATGGGAGCCACCGAAAAATATTCTCCGAAAATTCAGCGCAATTGCCAACAAACAGCCCACAGCGGGAATTAAAAGGATTACACAAAATACGATGCTTTCCCTGAGGTGGAAGGCTAGCCCTAGGCAAATAAACAGGACAAGCAATATAATCCCAATGCTTTCTACACCACTACCAACTTCACCAACATCCGTTAGACACCTGAAATTCCGATATTTGATTTTCATGCGAATATCCCCCTCGCTCGAGGTCAATGGGATCAGGTCTTGCACTGTGCCTCAACCAAAAAACTGGAGCTATTCTTATCTTGAAAACTCACGAGGCAAGACCTGCCCCTTGCATCTGTAATCCCTGAAAACTTAAAAAGCCTTTCTGCTATTGAATTACTTCGTTTCACATATCGCTCCTTTGAGCACACGGATACATAACGCCCGCCTTTTAGGCAAACAAAATAAGAGCAGCGTTTTTGACTGCCGCAGCCCCACAGGAACGACAAAATGTCGTTTTTCAGTCATTTTTATGATGCATTAGCACAGAGAGAGCTTTTGATAGCTCTGCCTCATCTTTCAGAGCCTGAGAGAGGCGATCTGATAATTCGCCTAGCACTACCCGAACACTACTAGCTATTGATAAGCACTCCTCATCAGTAAGAGCATGGACTCCTTCGCTTAAAGCACTATGCAGAAGTAGAATTGGGCTATGTCCATCTATAAGTAAGCTTTCAGGTATGGCATCTTTGGCCATATCCAACGCATTACTAAATTGAGTCTCATTTATCGCTGCTTTAAGCACTTCGACTTTTTCTTCCGGAGCGCCAATCTTCTCTGAAACCTTTATAATTTCATTCAAAATTCTATTTTTTTGACTCTCCACAACTCTACGATAATAGATAAAAGATCCAATCCCCAACCCCTGATTTTCACACCTTCTTCCTTTTAAGAAAGTATCCCGATCCGGTCCAATAAGTTTTATCAGTCGAGGGGGCGTAGGTGGTCCGTAAGTAGGTAGCTCTCCGAATTTATATAGCTCTCCCTCTGGCTCTCCTTCAGCACCTATCCTAGCTCCAAGCGAAAACGTTTTAGTATGCGCTTGGCAGTTGGAGCACCGGTACGTCAGATAGAAGTATTGGTATTTTTTGCTCAACTCTTTTCCAACACCCGCAACACATCGGAAAAACCTTGTACCATTGCATGCTTCCCCTGGGCAGTGCAATTGGATTTCAGGAGTTCTCAATATATCTTGAAAAAAGCGACCACCTCGAAGGATTTTATGTTCTGACAAATCAGAAATGCGCGTCATTTTATTGGGAGGAGTTCCCTCCAGAAAATCCACTATGGTTTCGTATTGGATTTCCTCAACCACTTCTGATTCTTCTTCAGAACTCATTTATTTCTCCATTTTTTCTTTTAGACTAACGCTAAATATTATTTTTTCTTAACCCGCCGTCCGCTTTTCAGCAGCAAAAGTGGGCGGCGGATCAAACGTCAACTGCAGCTCCTTGTTGGACGACAACACGACGAGCTAGCCAAATTTCTTAGCACACCAACCCAGCGGATTGTGCTTTCTAGGGCTAGCTTGCCAATAGTTCCAGACATCTTCAGGCAGGACTTTACGCATATCGAGCGGCTTCATAGCAAGGACCTCCTCATTATGTAGGTAAACAATCTCCACGTTGCTAATTGAGTTTAGAAGCCTATGCCGAGCAATGTCCTCCTTCTTTCCGACGTGAGAGTCCCCCTGCAACTCGACTACGACCATGCGCTTACCTGTCCAAAAGGCGATATCTACTCTCGTAGAGTCAGGCTCGTTACCAAGTATTTTCTTATTTAAGTGGAACCAAGCTTCCGGCATCGGCAATAAAGCAGCAAATGCGTGGGTGTAATCTTCCGGGTCACCTGGCTGGCCTGACCAAGAGTATTGAGGAACGTTCCCCCCTAAGCTCTCATCTGCAAAAACATCCAAAACGTACTTGGTATACAACTTCAAAAAGAGTTTTGCAGCTGCTGTAGTTTGGAGCTGCTTTCGATCACACAACTCGACGAAATATTGTATTACGTACTCGATAGATTCTTTTACGGCAAACTCATCGAATTCCTGAGTTGTTCTCCAGTCTGGGCAAACCGAGCGAAAATCACTTATCCGAAGAGCTTCAGAATTCTGAGGATCAACGACTAAACAGGGAAACTCGAATCCGAGGACAACGCTTTCCATACCTATAGATTGAATGTGTATACCGTGCTTCGAAGGCTTTCCCGATCTTTTCCAGCTCTCGCAGCCTTGAGGCAAGAACTCCTGCTGCTTGCAAGCAAACGGTATTAGTGACACGGATAACTTGGACTCGATCATTCAAGTTGACCTAACAGGTTAAGGGCAGTGGGATTTGTCGCCCAACATTTATATATCGCGCGCGCTCGGTTTGTCCTGACAAAAAATTCGCCAGATTTCTTACAAACCACTGAATTTATTAATAAACAACTGGAAATTGAAAAAATAGGCCGCCAAAAAAGCGTGCGTGCGTAGTTATCTTGGAGAGGGGGCATCATATCTCTTGCCTCACTTCCCTATGTGGCTGATTTTCTGAGTGCTCCTGAAGGCTGCGCTGGATAAACACGCATCGCTTGCAGGAATAATGAGCATAGGGGCTGGTTTGGAAAAATACCACTGGAAATTCAGCCAGCGTTGCCGTGCTGTTTCGAGGCATAAAAAAAGGCCCTTAGTCAGGGCCTTTTTACCTTACTGAAAAACCGCTTTCTAGCGGCAGCACAGACTTTAGTCGTTGCTTTTATCCAGCAGGAAGTTTTGCAGTTTGGCGTCGGCCAACATGTTTTCCAGCACATCGACGACCAGCTTGTTCACCATTTCTTCGTTATGCGGCTCGCTGGGCGCGTTGAAGAATTTTTCCTGACGCTTGATTTTGTAGCGACCTTCATAGCGACTGTTCTGTCGCACGGCTTCTACCCGCACCTGGGCTTCCATATCCATGGGATGGCCCACGCCGTCGGTATCGGGGTGGTTGTACACCAGTGACTCAAAGACAACGTGCAGGTCGGTGGTTTGCGGGCTGAGGCTGTCGACTTCAAAGCCCAGAGCCTTGAGGTGGTCTTTCAGCGCGGGCTGAATCGCCAGCGACAGGCTTTCGCCGAGGGTGATCAAGGCGGTATCGCGGTAGGCGCCACCACGGCTGCCCAGCACTTTGTCACGGCGGTCGTCACTGACGCGCACGTGCACGGGCTGTTTATTGCCAATGGCTTGTTCCGGCGCGGGGAAGCTGGGCGCCAGCGTAATTTTTTGGGGGCTTTGCGCACAGGCGGCCAACAGCACCGCAGCGGCAACGGCAACGGCCACAAGGGGTTTGATTACAGAGTGAATGGCTGTCATGGCTTATCCTTTTGAGAGCAAATCGCGCAAATCGATAATGGCAGCATTGGCCCGTGAAATGTACGAGGCCATTACCAGCGAGTGGTTTGCCAGCAGGCCAAAGCCGCTGCCGTTCAGAATCATTGGGCTGTAAATCGCTTGCTGGGTTCCTTCCAGCTCGCGGATGATCTGCCGCAGGCTGACGGTGGCGTTTTTGTTATCCAGCACGTCGGCAAAGTCGACCTCGGCCGCTTTCAGGAAGTGCAGCAGTGCCCAAGCGCTGCCGCGGGCTTCGTAGAAGACGTTGTCGATATCCATCCACGGAGTTTTAACCCGCTGATCCGACGACGAGGGTGTGGACTGCCGCGCGCTGGGGTCATTGGCCAGATCGGTGTTGACTCGGGGGCGACCGACGCTGGCGCTCAGACGCTGGGAGAGACTGCCCAGCCGGGATTCCACAACCGAGAGCCAGTAGCGCAGATTATCGGCGCGGGCGTAGAACTGCGCATCGGGCTGATCGACATCGCTCAGGCGGCTGCGATAGGCCTTGAGATAGCGAATGGCGGCGCGGTACTCAGACTCCGAGGCGGGCACGGCCCAGCTATTGGAGGAGAAGTTAAAGCGCGGTTCGGCCTTGGCCAGATCTTTGTCTTCCTGAGATTGCGACTGGGAGCGACTGTAGCTTTCGCGCAGGGCGCGGCTGAGATCGCGCACTTGCATCAACACGCCGTATTCCCAGGAAGGCATATTGTCCATCAAGACGCCGGGCGGGGTGATGTCGTTGCTGAGAAAACCGCCGGGCTTGTCGAGCAGCAGCTCGGCCACATCGATCAGTGCCGAGGTGGTGGCAGAACCGACCACAGCACTGCGGCTGTTGTCCCGATCGAACTGGGTGGCGGGCAGTTCCGGCGTGAAGCTCCAGTAAATACCCAGGCCGCAGACCAGCAGCAGGTAAAGGCCGCCGGCAATACCGGCGATGTGCGCGACATTGCGGTTACCCAGCCAGTCTTGCAGGGCTTCTTTTATACCGGCAATGGCATCCATCAAACGCTGTTTCATCAGTGATGTTCTCCGTGTCCGTGGTGCTCATCGTGCCCGTTCATTGGGGCTTCTTTTAATACGCTGCGCACGGGCGCGTCTATTTCGTATTCCGCGCCGCTGTCGTCAATCAGGCTGAACTGCACTCGCTCGCCATCGCGCAGGGGCGCAGTGAGGTTAATCAACATCAGGTGATAGCCACCCGGCTTGAACACCAACTGCTCTCCGGCGGCTACGGTGACGCTGTCCTGACGACGCATGGCCGCCATCCCATTGTGCTGACCGTGACTGTGAATTTCCAGGCGCTCCGCCGCACGGCTGCTGCCTGCGCGAAGGGTCAGTGGCGCATCGCCGGGGTTCACCAAGGTGAAGAAGGCGGCGGTGTTTTTCTGGGTTGGCGGTAGTCCGCGCACATAGACCTGTTCAACGCTCAAGCCGAGCGCTGACAAAGGCAAGATTGCTGCGAGTAAAAGCAGCCATTTGCGGGTCATAGATTCCTCCAGTGTGTACATGCAAGACAGCGCCGTCGATCTGACTTACTATGGGCGCCGCGCCTCGCACGTGACCTATGGGTGTCAGGCGTTGCGCCCTATGATAACGCCAGTTGCCAGCGATAGTCCTTATGAGTCGGTTTTTATTACTGTTTTTCCTGTTCGCCAGCATACTTCCCAGCTATGCCAACGACCCTTTTGGCAAAGGCACGCAGAGCTTTTCGCTGGACCAGCAACCGGCGTTTTTGCCGGTGGAAGAGGCCTATCAGGCCAGCATTGATGTACTGGACAACAGTCTGCTGGTCGACTGGCGTATCGCCGACGGCTACTACCTGTACCGGGAGCGCTTTGAGGTGGTCGCCAGCCGCGACGGTCAGGCCATCGCTGCCGAGCTGGAGTTCAGCCCCGGCAAAGTGAAAGACGATCCGTATTTTGGCCGCACCGAGGTGTACTACCACGGTGCGAGTATTCGTATTGGCGAGCTTGGCGATCCCAAGGGCCTGAAGCTGAAGCTGACCTCGCAGGGCTGCGCCGATGCCGGACTCTGCTATCCGCCGCGCACCCAGTATTTCTCGGCCGATGCCGATGGCGTGTTCCGCGAAACTGCCCGCCCGTCGACCACCGCTACCGCCACGGCCGTTGCGCCTCCTGAGTACAGCAGCCTGCCGGTGATTCTGTTGCTGGCCGCCCTCGGCGGCGCCATCCTGAATTTAATGCCCTGCGTCTTCCCGGTACTGGGGCTGAAGGTGCTGAGCTTCACCAATGCCCACCACGGTCGGCCGGTCAATCACGGACTGGTGTACAGCGCCGGGGTGGTGCTCAGTTTTGTGCTGGTTGCCGGCGTGCTGATCGGTATGCAGCAGGCGGGACAGGCCGTGGGCTGGGGCTTTCAACTGCAGTCACCACTGTTTGTGGCCTCACTGGCGGCGCTGTTTTTTGTTCTGTCGCTGAACCTGCTGGGGCTGTTTGAGCTCGGCGGCCGCTGGATGAATATCGGCGGTGATCTCAGCCAGGAACCCGGATTTCGCGGTAGTTTCTTTACCGGCGTACTGGCAACGCTGGTGGCGAGCCCCTGCACCGCGCCATTTATGGGCAGCGCGATTGGCTATGCCGCCACCCAGCCCCCGACCATTGCGCTGCTGGTGTTCGCCAGCCTCGGCGCGGGCATGGCACTGCCGGTGTTGCTGCTGACGATTTTCCCCCAGTGGCTGCGCTGGCTGCCCAAACCCGGCCAGTGGATGCTGCACCTGCGCCAACTGATGGCCTTCCCTCTGCTTGCCACAGCCATCTGGCTGGCGTGGATAGTGGGCCGCCAGACCGGCGCCGACGGCATGGCGGGCACGCTGCTGAGCTGGCTGCTGCTGGGCCTGGCCATTTGGTTGTGGGGATTGGGTGGACGCCGCAAGTGGCTGGCGGTGGTCAGCCTTGCCGCGATACCGTCGTTGCTGGTGGGCAGCCTGCAACGCGCACCGGAGGTCTCCGCCAGCGGGCAGTTTGATGCAACTCAGATCACCGCACTTCGCGAGTCCGGGCGCGCGGTGTTTCTGGACGTCACCGCCGACTGGTGCATTACCTGCGCCGCCAATGAAGCCCTGGTGCTGAACACCGATGACATTCAACAGGCCTTTGCCGACAGCAATGTGGAATATCTGGTGGCGGACTGGACGCGATATGACCCCGCGATCACTGCACTTTTGGCGGAGTTCGAGCGTAATGGCATCCCGTTGTATGTGTATTACCCGGCAGATATGAGTGCGGCCCCGCAAATACTGCCCCAGGTCCTCAATAAAACGATGGTACTGCGGGTACTGAACACCCCTTAAGCAGTGTGACAGTGTTAGCACTGAACACACTTATTTCGGCTAAAAACCGTGCATCGTCTGCAATCTTGCAGGAAACTTGCAGACATCTCAAAAATTTGAGCTGTTTCGTTGGACTCGCTTTTTCAATTGCGGCAAACTACGCCAAATTTTCTGATTTTTCGGTGATGTATGGCGTCTATTCTCGTGCTGCACGGCCCCAATCTGAACCTGCTCGGCACCCGCGAGCCGGCGGTTTACGGGCATCAGACACTGGCCGACATCAACGCCGATTTGCAGCAGGCAGCCACCGCGGCCGGACACCACCTGCAGAGCCTGCAAAGTAACGCGGAAGCGGAACTGATCGAGCGCGTTCACGACGCTCGCCACGAAGGCATCGACTTCATCATTATTAACCCCGCAGCGTTCACGCACACCAGCGTGGCGCTGCGCGATGCCCTACTGGGCGTCGACATTCCCTTTATTGAAGTTCACCTGTCGAATGTCCACGCCCGCGAAGCCTTTCGCAGCCATTCCTATTTCTCAGACATTGCCCGCGGTGTGATCTGCGGCCTGGGGCCTCAAGGCTATCGCCTGGCTCTGGACGCGGCATTGCAGCAATTGGGCAGCTAAACACTCAACACTAAAACCTCACACAAGAGAGCGACTATGGATATCAGGAAAGTAAAAAAATTAATTGAGCTCCTGGAAGAGTCGAACATCGACGAACTGGAGATCAAGGAAGGCGAGGAATCGGTACGCATCAGCCGTAACAGCGGCGCGGCCGCCGTGGCAGCTCCCCAGTACTACGCTCAGCCCGCGGCAGCCCCTGCTCCCGCCCCGGCACAGGCGGCAGCCGCTCCTGAAGCGCCCGCCAGCAGCGAGCCGACAATCAACGGCCACGTGATCAAATCGCCCATGGTCGGCACCTTCTACCGCTCGCCGTCTCCGGGTTCTCCGGCCTTTGTTGAAGTGGGCCAGCACGTGAAAGCGGGCGACGTGGTGTGCATTGTCGAAGCGATGAAGATGATGAACCAGATCGAAGCCGACAAATCCGGTGTTGTCGAAGCCATTTTGCTGGACGACGCGCAGCCCGTGGAATTTGACCAGCCTCTGATCACTATCGTGTAAGTCGGCCAGGCCCGATACAGAGAATACGATACCCGCTATCAGAGGACACCCGAGGACATGCTTAAAAAAGTCGTTATCGCCAACCGTGGCGAAATCGCACTGCGCATCCTGCGCGCCTGCAAAGAGCTCGGCATCAAAACTGTTGCCGTTCACTCTGTGGCCGACCGGGATTTGATGCATGTGCGTCTGGCCGATGAGTCTGTGTGCATCGGCCCCGCGCCGTCGCCGCAGAGCTATTTGAATATTCCAGCCATTATCAGTGCCGCCGAAGTGACCGACGCCGTGGCGATCCATCCCGGCTACGGCTTTCTGGCAGAAAATGCCGACTTTGCCGAACAGGTAGAGAAAAGCGGTTTCACCTTTATTGGCCCCAGCGCGGACGTTATCCGCCTGATGGGCGACAAGGTGTCGGCCATCCGCGCCATGAAAGAAGCGGGCGTGCCCACTGTGCCCGGCTCCGATGGCCCGATTGATCAGGACAGCGACCGCACACTGGCGATCGCCCGCCGAATCGGCTATCCGGTGATCATCAAAGCTGCCGCCGGTGGCGGTGGTCGCGGTATGCGCGTGGTGCACAGCGAAGCGGCTCTGCTCAACGCCGTGTATGTGACCCAGTCAGAGGCCAAGGCGGCCTTTGGCGACGATACCGTCTACATCGAGAAATTCCTGGAAAACCCGCGCCACGTGGAGATTCAGGTACTCGCCGATGGTCAGGGCAACGCCATTCACCTGGGCGACCGCGACTGCTCGCTGCAGCGCCGTCACCAGAAAGTGCTGGAAGAAGCCCCCGCCCCCGGCATTCCCGACGATGTGCGCAACCGCGTTGCCATGTCCTGCGTGGAAGCCTGCATCAAGATCAACTACCGCGGCGCAGGAACCTTCGAGTTTCTGTATGAAAACGGCGAGTTCTTCTTTATCGAGATGAACACCCGGATTCAGGTAGAGCATCCGGTCAGCGAAATGGTGACGGGCGTGGACCTGATCAAGGAGCAGTTGATGATCGCCGGTGGCGAACCGCTGCGCCTGCGTCAGGAAGACATCAAGGTTGAAGGCCACGCCTTCGAGTGCCGGATTAATGCCGAGGACCCGAAGACCTTCATGCCCTGCCCCGGCAAGATCAAGCACTACCACGCCCCCGGCGGCCTGGGCGTGCGCGTCGATTCGCATCTGTACAGCGGTTACACCGTGCCGCCAAACTACGACTCGATGATCGCCAAAATCATTACCTGGGGCGATGACCGTAAATCGGCGCTGAATCGCATGCGCACCGCACTGGACGAGCTGGTGGTAGACGGCATTCGAACGAATACCGAGCTGCACCGCGATCTGGTTCGCGACAGTGCTTTCCGGGAGGGTGGCGTAAGCATTCACTATCTCGAAAAGAAACTGAAAATCTGATTTACTGCGCATCGTGCAAAGGGGCCTGCTGGCCCCTTTTTTGTTTTAACGTGTTTATTTGACTCGCAACAAGGCCACCATCATGAGCTGGTTACAGATCCGTCTCGACGCCAACCCCGACACCGCCAGTGCGCTGGAAGATGCGCTGCTGGACTGCGGCGCCGCCTCGGTCACGATGGAAGACAACGCCGATCAGCCGCTGTTTGAGCCGCCCATCGGCGAAACGCCAGTGTGGCAGAACACCCGAGTCACCGGCATGTTTATGGCCGACACCGATATGGTCGCGGTACTGGCCGGACTCAATCAGATTTATGGCGAGCTGCCACCCCATCGCATTGAAATTCTGGAAGACCGGGACTGGATTCGCGAGTGGATGGACAGCTACCACCCGCTGCAGTGCGGCGAGCGCCTGTGGATTTGCCCCAGTTGGCGCGAACCCACCGACCCGGATGCCGTGAACCTGATGCTCGACCCCGGTCTGGCCTTCGGCACGGGCACTCACCCGACCACCTGGCTCTGCCTGAACTGGCTGGACAGCCAGCCGCTGCAGGGCAAGACCGTCATCGACTATGGCTGTGGTTCCGGCATTCTGGGCATTGCCGCCCTGCTGCTGGGCGCCGAGCGAATGATCGCCGTGGATATCGATCCGCAGGCACTGCAAGCCACTCGCGACAATGCTCAACGCAATAATATCGACCCAGCGCGTATCGACTGCTATTTGCCAGAGGACCTGCCGGAGGTGTTGAAAGGCGATGTGCTGCTGGCGAATATTCTTGCGGGCCCCTTACTGGAACTCGCACCGGCATTGGCCGAGACCATTCCCGCCGGTGCACCGGTCTGCCTGTCGGGCATTCTCGATACCCAGGGCGACGGCATCTGCGAGCGCTACAGCCAGTGGTTTGAGCAGTTCGGGCGCCAGCAGCGCGAAGAGTGGCTGCGAATTACCGCCGTTAAAAAAGGCTGACATTGAGGCCCGATGAAACTTGCTTTTATACTGACGCCCAGCACGCCTTCCGGCTCAACGATAAGCACTCTGCATGGTAAGCGACAACGACGATAATAAAGACGCAACGCCCAGCGTCATCTGCCCAGCCTGCGAAACCCGGTTTCGGTATCTGCCCGAGCAACTGGATGCCGCAGGCGGTTTGCTGCGCTGCGGGGTTTGTCAGGAAGTGTTCAACGCCAAAGAACAACTGGGCCTGATCGACGAGAGTCCCCTGCCCGACCCCGAAGGCGAGCCAGACGACAGCCCTTTACCCCGACAGGGCGCGGAACTCCTCGAGGGATTGAGCACCGACGACCACGGCTTCGAACACCACCAGACGCCCCCTCCCCGGCGCTGGCCCTGGGCGATTCTCAGCCTGCTCGCCGCACTGCTGCTTGTCGCGCAACTGGCGTACTGGCAGCGCGACCCGCTGCTGGCTCATCCCAAACTGCCCGCCAGTTGGAAGGCTCAGGCGCTGTCGCTGTGCGCGACGCTCGAGCTGCGCTGCCGCCGCGACGACAATCAGCGTCCGCAAGCCAGCGAGGCCTTTATCAGCCAGAAATTGATGGTTCGCGCTCACCCCGACGTGAGCAATGCCCTGCGGGTCGACGTAATTCTGGTCAACCGCAGCCCGGAAAAGCGCGCCTTCCCCCTGCTGGAACTGCGCTTCAGCGACATGTACGGCAGCGAAGTGGCGCGGCGGCTATTTACGCCAGCGGAGTATCTGGCCGGCGAACTCAACGCGCTGTCACAACTTCCCAGCCAGCAACCCGTGCATATCGCACTGGACATTGTCGACCCCGGCAGCGCGGCCGTGAATTATCAGATTGCCCTTTTCGACCCCATTTAAGCCCGCCCCGATACACTGGTTATTTTCTGAGCGCAAGACTACCGAAAGCAAAATCTAGCGAGTAGAATAGCCGCCCTGTTTTTGTCACGGTCACTCCTTCTCATCGGGGCATGGCGATGATCCAGATTGGTTCTCACAAGCTCCCCGCGCGGGCAGTTTTAGCGCCGATGGCGGGCATTACCGACTTGCCGTTCCGCCGCCTGTGCCTGCAGTTTGGCGCCGGGCTGACCGTGTCAGAAATGCTGATCAGCAACAGCGATCTCTGGCACACCCGCAAAAGTCACCTGCGCCTGGCAAAGGATGACGACGCCGTGCGCGCGGTACAGATCGCCGGAGCTGACCCAGAAATGATGGCCGATGCCGCGCGCCGCTGTGCCGATATGGGCGCGCAGATCATCGACATCAATATGGGCTGCCCCGCCAAGAAGGTGTGCAAGAAGGCAGCCGGTTCCGCCCTGCTGCGAGAGCCCGTCCTGGTGGAGTCCATCCTCAGGGCCGTGACGGCAGCCGTGGAAATTCCGGTCAGCCTGAAAATACGCACCGGCTGGTCACCTGAGCATCGCAACGGCGTGAACATTGCACGCTTGGCCGAAGACTGCGGCATCGCGTCGCTGGCCGTTCACGGTCGCACGCGGGCCTGCCGCTTCAACGGCAACGCCGAATACGACACGATCGCCGAGATCAAGCAAGCCGTGGCGATTCCCGTGTTTGCCAATGGCGACATCGACAGTGCGGAAAAAGCGCTGGCCGTGCTGAACCATACTGGTGCCGACGGCATCATGATCGGGCGTGCAGCACAGGGTCGCCCGTGGCTGTTCAGGGAAATTAATGCCGGACTGGAAGGTCGCCATGTTGCGCCCCCCAGTCTTGGCGAGCGGCGCGACGTTATGCTCGCGCACCTCAAGGCTTTGCACCGTTTTTACGGTGAACATCAGGGCCTGCGCATCGCGCGCAAACACTGCGCGTGGTACTTGCAGGACATTAATAACGTGGACTTTCGACGGCAGTTCAACCGCCTCGAAGACGCCAGTGCACAACTAGATGCTGTACAGAGCTTTTTTGAACAGCACGGTAAAAAATTACAGGATGCAGCCGCATGAACCTAAGCCCTCTAAGTGCTGCCGAGAGCAGCCCAGTCAATGACGCCCCCGTCGACGATATTGCTCAGGCCAAAACACTCCGCGACAGTGTTGCTATCGCGCTGAACAACTACTTCTCCAACCTCGACGGCCAGGACGTCAGCGACGTCTACAATATGGTGCTGTCGGAAGTGGAAGCTCCGCTGCTGGAAGAGGTGATGAAGTACACCCGCAACAACCAGACCCGCGCATCGCAGATGCTGGGCCTGAACCGCGGCACCCTGCGCAAGAAACTGAAACAGTACGACCTGCTTTAAAACCCGCTCCGCACCAGAGGAAACCCGCCCGGATGACTACCGAGACGACTTCACGCCCCGTTAAACGCGCGCTTATCAGCGTATCTGACAAATCAGGCATCGTCGATTTTGCCCGCCAGCTCACCGAGATGGGCGTCGAACTGCTGTCGACTGGCGGCACCTTCCGCCTGCTGCAAGACAACAGCATTGCTGTGACCGAAGTCGCCGACTACACCGGTTTCCCCGAAATGATGGACGGTCGGGTGAAAACACTGCACCCCAAAGTACACGGCGGCATTCTCGGTCGTCGCGGCACCGATGACGCGGTAATGGGCGAGCACGGCATCAATGCTATCGATATGGTCGTGGTCAACCTCTACCCCTTTGAAGCGACCGTTGCCAAGCCGGACTGCACACTGGAAGACGCCATCGAGAATATCGATATCGGCGGACCGACCATGGTGCGCGCTGCGGCAAAAAACCACCGCGATGTGGCGATTGTGGTGAACGCGAGCGACTACGACGCCATCATTGAAGAGATGCGTGCCAACAACGGCGCCACCCAGCACAGCACCCGCTTTGATCTGGCGATTAAAGCCTACGAACACACTGCCGCGTACGACGGCGCCATCGCCAATTACTTTGGCCGACTGGTACCGGGCGGCAGCGCCAAGTTCCCGCGCACATTCAACAGCCAGTTTGTGAAAGCGCAGGAAATGCGCTACGGCGAGAACCCGCATCAGGACTCGGCATTTTATGTTGAGCGCCACCCCAGCGAGGCCAGCATTGCCACCGCCACTCAGCTACAGGGTAAAGAGCTCTCCTACAACAATATTGCCGACACCGACGCCGCACTGGAGTGCGTGAAAAGCTTCACCAAGCCCGCCTGTGTGATCGTTAAGCACGCCAACCCCTGTGGTGTTGCCGTATCGCTGAACGGCATTGGCGAAGCCTACGACCTGGCTTTTGCCACTGACCCCGAGTCCGCATTCGGCGGCATTATCGCCTTCAACCGCGAACTGGATGCCGCCACCGCGCAAGCGATCTGCGAGCGCCAGTTTGTGGAAGTCATCATCGCGCCCAGCGTCAGCGACGAAGCACTGGCCGTTGTGGCGGCCAAGAAAAATGTGCGCCTGCTGAGCTGCGGCCAATGGGCCGTGCCGCTGCCCGCACTGGACTACAAGCGCGTGAACGGCGGCCTGCTGGTTCAAGATCGCGACCTCGGCATGATCACCGAGCAGGACCTGAAAGTAGTCACCAAGCGCCAGCCGACGGAAGCGGAAATTCACGACCTGATCTTCGCCTGGAAAGTGGCGAAGTTCGTTAAATCCAACGCCATTGTCTACGCCAAAAACCGTCAGACCATCGGCGTGGGCGCCGGCCAGATGAGCCGCGTTAACTCAGCGCGCATCGCAGCGATCAAGGCCGAGCACGCCGGTTTGCCGGTTGAAGGCGCGGTCATGGCCTCGGACGCGTTCTTCCCCTTCCGCGACGGCATCGACAACGCGGCCAAGGTGGGCATTAGCTGCATTATTCAGCCGGGCGGCTCCATTCGTGATGAAGAAGTGATCGCCGCCGCCGACGAGCATGGCATGACCATGGTCTTCACCGGCATGCGCCACTTCCGTCACTGAGTGCTGATTCGGGGCGGGCGGTTTGCCCGGCCCCGACCCCACAGAACTTCCCTGTCAGAGCGGCGCCATCACCGCGCAGTGCTCGCCCGAAAAACAATAGGACAGCAATACCATGAACGTTTTGATTATTGGCAACGGCGGTCGCGAACACGCCCTGGCATGGAAAGCGGCGCAGTCTGCAAATGTTGAAACCGTCTATGTCGCACCGGGCAATGCGGGCACCGCGCTGGACCAGGGCATCGAGAATGTCGACATCGCCGTCAGCGACTTTGCCGCTCTCGCCGACTTCGCCAGCAACAACAATGTCGGCCTGACCATCGTCGGCCCCGAAGCACCGCTGGTTGACGGTGTGGTCGACTACTTCAGCGAACGCCAGCTACCCTGCTTCGGCCCCAGCAAAGGCGCCGCGCAACTGGAAGGCTCCAAGGCTTTCACCAAGGATTTTCTCGCCCGCCACGCAATTCCCACGGCGGCCTATGCCAATTTCACTGAGCTGGAACCCGCTCTGGCCTACCTCCGCGAACAAGGCGCGCCCATCGTAGTGAAAGCCGACGGTCTGGCGGCCGGTAAAGGCGTGATTGTGGCCGAGACACTGGAGCAGGCAGAAGAAGCCGTGCGCGACATGCTGTCGGGCAATGCCTTTGGCGACGCCGGTTGCCGCGTGGTGATTGAAGAATTTCTGCAAGGCGAAGAAGCCAGCTTTATTGTGATGGTCGACGGCGAGAATGTGCTGCCCATGGCCACCAGCCAGGATCACAAGCGCGTCGGCGACGGCGACACCGGACCAAACACCGGCGGCATGGGCGCCTACTCGCCCGCCCCCGTGGTGACCGATGCCGTACACCAACGCATTATGAACGAAGTGATTCTGCCCACCGTGCGCGGCATGGAGCAGGAAGGCAACCGCTACACCGGCTTTCTCTACGCGGGCCTGATGATCAACCCCGCGGGCGAGCCCAAAGTCATCGAGTACAACTGCCGCTTTGGCGACCCGGAAACCCAGCCCATTATGCTGCGCCTGCAGTCGGATCTGGTTGAACTTTGCCTGACCGCTCTGCGCGGCGAGCTGGATAGCGCCGACGCTAGCTGGGACCCTCGCCCTGCCGTGGGTGTGGTCATGGCCGCGGGCGGCTATCCCGCCAGCTATGACAAAGGCGATGAGATTACCGGCATTCCAGCAGAAACCGGCAGCAGTAAAGTCTTCCACGCGGGCACCAGCCTGCAGGATGGCAAACTGGTCACCAGTGGTGGTCGCGTATTGTGCGCCACGGCAATGGGCGACCGGGTGAGCGATGCCCAGGCGCTTGCCTACCAGCTTGTTGACCAGATACAGTGGCGTGGAGCCTTTTGTCGCCGCGATATTGCCTACCGCGCTATCGCCCGCGAATAATCGGGAAAACCATGTAATCTGGGAAAACATGTGCAGGATGCCCGGCGTGCGCAACTCCGTGTCAATGCTGCCCGCGGGCAGCCTGCTCTGGCTGATTCTACTCAGCCTGTTCAGCGCTCGCCTCGGGGCTGCCCCGCTGCTGCTCGATGAGCGGCAGGATCGGCTCGATCTTTCCCATTATGCCCAGGTCCTCGAGGACCGCAGCGGCGACTGGCAAATTGCGGATGTCGACAACCGCGGCCTGCAACGCAGTTTCCGTCCGGTCGAAAACGGCGATCTGCATCTGGACAAGCGGGTGCAGCGCTACTGGTTTCGTTTCAGCCTGAGAAATATCAGCGGCGAGCCAAGCAAGCGGATTTTTGAAATCCGTCCCGCCTACCTCGGCGATATCACCGTATACGCCCGTAGCAGCAACGACTCGGGAACGGCAAGCCAACTCATCCCCGCGCTCCCGAAAGAGGAGATGTTGCGCCCACAGAATGTGATGGCGCTGACCGTGCCGCCACACAGCGACCTGCACGTCTTCGTCCTTGTCGAGAACCACGGTGACTACCGCAGCAGTATCGGTCTGTATCAGCAATCTGAATTCTTCTGGCTGAGTAGCTATTACGACGCCTTTAACGCGCTGATGCTGGGGATTCTCTGCAGCATTCTGATGTACTGCGTGATTGCCTTTGTCGTCTACAAAGAGCCCCTGTTCATCAACCAGGTCGCGTTCTGCATCCTGGTGGCGCTCTCCCAGCTCACTTCCTGGGGGTATATCCAATTCCCCCTGATCACGCCCTCGCCGATGAGCCCCACCATGCTGGCGTTCACCCTGGCGATTCTGCTGACCGAGGTCATCTTCGCCCAGCGTTTTCCTATTTACAGCGGCGTTGCCGCAAGCCTATGGAAAAAACTGTTCCGGCTGCTCACCGCGCTGCTCATTCTCGGCATCGTATTGTCGCCGCTGCTGCAGGGACTGTATGTCGTCATTACACTGTCGCTGGTAATGCCGATCATCATGCTGTCGCTGATTGTTGCCGCCATCAATGGCTTTTTTGTCAGCACCAGTCGCCTGCTGTTTTACTACCTGCTGGCAACCGCCGCACTATTGGCCTCCTACCTCACCGCCCTGCTCGCCTTCTTCCTGGGCCTTATCGATATCTACGAACTCAATCTGGCGTTTGCGGTGATCGCGGTAGCCAGTGCCGCCAGCCGGATTGCGCTGTTGATCGCCCGCACCCGCAAACGCTGGCACAAGCAATATCAGGAAGCACAGCGTGTCGCAGTTGTCGGCGAGGTGAACCGCGCCAAAAGCGATATTCTGTCGCGCATTACCCACGAGATTCGTACGCCAATCAGTGCCATCGTCGGGGTAACCGAGCTGCTGGAGGACAGCAGCAGCCTGACCACTGCGCAAGAGGAATACCTCCGCAGCCTGCAACGCTCCAGTCACGAACTGCTGCAATTGCTGGAAGAGGCGGGACAGGCCGCGCGATTCAGCGACAGCGACATGGAGCTGCGCAGTCAGATCATGTCATTCCCGGAGCTGGTGGGCGATGCTCTGGCGGGTTTCCGTAATCTGGCCGCGGAGCGAGATCTGGAGCTGATCGCCGACATTTCACCGGAGCTGCCCTCGCAACTGCTCGGCGACCCGTCCCGAATTCGCCAGCTGCTGATTCACAGCGTCAACAGTGCATTCGAGCACAGTGAAAACGGCTTTATTCTGCTGAAGATTCACCCCGCCTCGCCCCGCCCGGGGCACATCCATATTGAAGTCTCGCATCGCGGACGCCCCTTTGACGCCGAAGAGCGCCAAGCGCTTTATCCCGCGAAACAGGAGCTTCACGAGAACAATGTGTTGAGCACCCGCTTTGCCATTATCTCGCGACTGGTATCACTGATGCGGGGACAGATCAGTGTCCGCAGCGCGGGAAACCGCGACCTCCACACCCTGTGCATGTCGATCCAGTTGAATGTGGCCAGTGACAGGTCCCTGAGCGAGCACAGCGTGGCCCTGCTCAGCGGCAAGCGCCTGCTGGTCGTGGACAGCAATAAAACCTTTTGCGAAGTCATCAACAAACAGTGCAGTGCCTGGGGCATGACTGTCTTTTCTGCGGCCAGTGAGCAGGCGGCCATCGCCATTTTGCGCAACCAGCGACTGTTGCAGGCCCCGCTGGACTTCATACTGATCGATCACCGGCAACCCGAGAACGGCCTGCACCTCGCCCACCGCATCGCCGAGGAAAACAAGGACGCCGCCGATCACCCCAGCATTCTGCTGTTGGCTCATGCCAATATCGACTACGATCAGGACGTTCTCCGTCAGGCGCGGGTACAGAAAGTGTTGAGCAAGCCGCTGGCTTCCTCCGCGCTGCGCAGCGCCCTGCTCGGCGAGTCGCGCTTCAATGCGAGCAACCCGAATCGCCAGATCGACCCGCAGACCGACTACAGCGATGCGGCGACGAAAACGCTGCAGTGCCTGATTGCCGAGGATAATCCCAGCAATGCGCTGGTGCTGAAGCGGATGCTCAGTAACCTGGAGATTGAGGTACAGCACGCCGAGAACGGTCAGCAGGCCTTGAATCAGTTCCTGCGCACGCAGTTCGACCTGGTGATTCTCGATATCGAAATGCCGGTCATGGATGGTTTGGAAACGGCCCGCCAGATGCGTCACTTTGAGAACGAAGAGGGACGGCGACGCACGCCCATTTTCGGTCTCAGCGCCAATGCTCTGGATGAACAACGCGACAATTACCTGAACTCCGGGATCGATCTTCATTTGGTGAAACCCATCCGGCAATGGGAGCTGGCAGAAGCCATCCAGCGCTGGACCGGCTACACGCATCACAAGTCTTGAGTTTGACGTACAATGGCTAGAGATGGAGGCCATTATGCAACGTAGTTTTTCTGCCATAGACCGGCTGCTGATGGGCGCCGACCGCAGTCTGAAAACACTGGTGCGCGGCAGCGCCACAGCACAGCGCCGCAACCCGTCGGGCGACTATCGCGACAACAGCGAAGGGCGCGAGGAACAGGCCCGCCGCCACAGCGCCGGACTGATGCGCATCAATCACACCGGCGAAGTTTGCGCTCAGGCGCTGTATCAGGGGCAGGCGCTCACAGCACGTCGCAGCGATGTCAAAGAAGCCATGAGTCATGCAGCGGATGAGGAAGTCGATCATCTGGCGTGGTGCGAAGATCGCTTGCGCGAGCTGGGCAGCCGTCCCAGCCACCTGAACCCGCTGTTTTACGCTGGCGCATTCGCCATCGGCGCGACCGCTGGCGCGATCAGCGACAAGATCAGTCTGGGGTTTGTGGCAGCGACAGAAGATCAGGTTTGCGAGCACCTGCGTGAACACTTGCACACGCTGCCCAGCGACGATGAGAAGTCTCGGGCGATTCTGGAGCAGATGCTAGAAGACGAGGCCGCTCACGCAACTCAGGCTCTCGAGGCAGGCGGCGCCGTTTTCCCGCGACCGGTGAAGACACTCATGACCCTGATGTCCAAGGTCATGACCAAAACCACGTATCACCTCTGAGCCTCGCGAGACTGACTTACAGCACCCCGGCAATGGGCGGGTGATAAATCATCTGCACGAGATTGCCGTCCGGATCCAGGCAGTAAAAGCTGCGGGCGCCGTCCCGGTGAGTGCGCGGCGCCGCTTTGATTGCCACCCCGTTTTCCACAAGGAACGTATGCCAGGCATCCACGTCTTCCGGCTGGCGCAGGATGAAACCCAGGTGGTCAAGACGCTGTCCGGCCACGCTGCGTGGCTGGCCGCTGTAGCGGTGCAGTGCGAGGTTGTCGCAGCCTGAGCACAGATAGTAGTTATCCGCGTCGGGCTGCCATTCCACCGCCATCCCCAGCAGTTCGTTATAAAAGCGCAGTGTCTCGTCAAAGTTTTCGACAAACAGCGCCAGATGGCGCATACCGGCATGGGGATTGGGTCGCTGCATGGTGTTACTCCACTTCCTCTATCTGATAGGCGTGGACAATCTCCACACCGGCCTTTTCCATCATAATGGACGCCGAGCAGTATTTCTCTGCCGACAGCTCCACCGCGCGTTTGATATGCGCTTCCTTCAGCCCTTTGCCACTGACAATGAAGTTCATCGTGATTTTTTCAAACACGGCGGGCACGGCATCGGCGCGCTCGGCCTGCAGTTCGCATCGGCAATCGCGCACATCCTGACGCGACTTTTTGAGCATGCTCATCACATCGAAAGAGGCGCAGCCGCCCATACCAACCAGCAGCATTTCCATCGGGCGAATGCCCATGTTACGGCCGCCGTGATCCTCCGGACCATCCATCACCACACTGTGACCGCTGCCGGACTCGCCCAGGAACATGGCACCGTCCACCCATTTCACCGTTGCTTTCATTGTTACCCCAATACGATTCACAGAAAACGCCAAAGCTTATCACAGGTCAGGGCTCAGGCTCGCCATCCGGTACAAAGCGAGGCATACTAAAGCTAACAAGTGAAAGGGCCGCAAGCCCAAAGCGTATTGAAAGAGAGTCGCCCGTGTTCCAGGCACCAAAGCCCGAAATTCCAAATCTCGACGATTTCCTCGCCTATTGTCATCGCCGTCGCCATCCCAGCAAAAGCACGCTGATCTATGCGGGCGACGACAGCGATGCCTTGTACTACATCATCGACGGCTCGGTCACTGTGTTGATTGAGGACGACGACGGTCGCGAAATGATTGTCGCCTACCTCAACAAAGGTGACTTCTTCGGTGAAATGGGCGTCTTCGATGAAGATATCCCCCCGACCCGCAGCGCTTGGGTAAAAAGCCGTACCGACTGCGAGATCGCGGAAATCAGCTATGCCAAGTTCCGCGAACTGCGCGAGCAGTATCCCGATGTGCTGCTGGCACTGGGCAAGCAGATGGCCAAGCGCCTGCGCCTGACCACCCGCAAAGTCGGCGACCTCGCCTTCCTCGACGTCACCGGTCGCGTTGCCCGCACACTGCTTGACCTGTGCAAGCAACCGGATGCCATGACTCACCCGGACGGGATGCAGATCAAGATCACCCGTCAGGAAATTGGTCGTATCGTTGGCTGCTCACGGGAAATGGTGGGCCGTGTACTCAAAACCCTGGAAGAACAGGGACTGGTTCACGTGAAAGGCAAAACGATGGTGGTGTACGGCACCCGCTAAGCGCACGCTCTAGCGGCAAAACACCCGTATTACTCTGGCGCCAAGCCTTCCCCTCGGGGGCGCTGGCGCGTAAGATGCGTGCCCCAAATTGCTGGACACGATCAGACGCCTCGCTCCCTATGCCTGAAACATTCGCCGCCGGCCAACGCTGGATCAGTACACCCGAACCCGACCTGGGGCTCGGCATTATCCTCGAAGCGGCTAATCGCCGCGTTGTTATCGCCTTCCCTGCTGCAGAAGAAGAGCGCACCTATGCCGCTGATCGCGCGCCGCTGTCACGGGTGCAATTTCAAATCGGCGACACCATAGACGTGCCGGAACTGCCGCCGATGAAAGTGCGGGAGGTTCAGGAACACAATCAGTGCCTGGTGTACTTTGCCGAAGATGCCCACGGCGATGTTCACCCGGTGCCGGAGCAAATACTCAGCGCCCAGATCCAGTTGCACAGCGCCCGCGATCGGCTGCTGGCGGGACAACTCGACCACCCCAAGCGCTTCGCCCTGCGCGTCAGCACGCTGGAGCAGCGCAATCGCGCCCGAGCCAGTCACAGCCGCGGGCTACTCGGCCCTCGCGTCGAGCTGCTGCCCCATCAGTTCTACATCGCACGGGAAGTCGGCGGTCGCGCCCAGCCAAGAGTCCTGCTGGCCGATGAAGTCGGCCTGGGAAAAACCATTGAAGCGGGCCTGATTCTGCATCAGCAATTACTGGACGAACGCATCAAGCGCGTGGTGATTCTGGTGCCGGAAAGCCTCAGCCATCAGTGGCTGGTGGAGATGCGCCGCCGCTTCAACCTCAACTTCTCGCTGTTTAATGAGGCACGCTGCCGGGATCTTGACCCCTATCGCGACGATGCCGACACGGTGTTCTTTGATGAAGACGCGGAGAAAGCGCGAGAACAGAACCCCTTCGAAAGCGAACAACTGATCATCGCCGCCATCGACTGGCTGACCGCCCACCCTCGGCGCGGACAGCAGTTGCGTGACGCCGGCTGGGACACACTGATTGTCGACGAGGCCCACCACCTGCAATGGCGGGAGGATGGAAGCAGCGACCCCGGCTACGCGCTGCTGGAATCACTCTGTGCAGCGATTCCCTCCGTTTTGCTGCTGACCGCCACGCCCGAAAATGCGGGGATCGAGGGCCACTTTGCCCGCCTGCGCCTGCTCGATCCCCAGCGCTACAGCAGCCTGCAAGCGTTCCGCGATGAGCAGGCCCAGTACGGCGTGATCAGTGAACTGATTCAACAGCTTCGCGCCGACGAGGCCGGTGTCCAGGCTCAGCTGGCAGACTACCTGGATGATGCCCTGCTTGCCGACTTTATCGCCCAACCAGATACTCATCGGAACGCCGTGATCGAGGCACTGCTTGATCGCTTCGGCACCGGCCGCAGTCTGTTCCGCAACACCCGTGCGTCGGTCGGCGGTTTTCCCGAGCGCGCACTTCAGGAACACCCGCTGGCGGCGCCGGACGGCTTTCCCTCCGAACGCCGCGACGCAACGCTGGAAGCACAATTGCAGCCGGAAGGGCTGCTGGGCGACGACTGGACAAGCCGCGACCCCCGCGTGCAATGGCTGGAGAAATTTCTGCTCAACCGGCCGGATGAACGCTGCCTGCTGATCTGTGCCGACACCGATACAGCGCGCGATCTGGAATTGTTTATCCGCCTGCGACGGGGCATTGCCAGCGCGGTTTTCCACGAGGACATGTCGCTGCTGGAGCGCGACCGCGCCGCGGCCTATTTCGCCGACGCCGACGATGGCGCCCAACTGTTGGTGTGCTCGGAAATCGGCAGCGAAGGCCGCAATTTCCAGTTTGCCGAACACCTGATTCTGTTCGATCTGCCGCTCAATCCCGACCTGCTTGAGCAGCGCATCGGCCGACTAGACCGTATCGGCAGGCGGTACAGCGTACAAATTCATGTCCCCTTTTATGAGCACAGTGCCCAGCAGGATCTGCTGCACTGGTACCGCGATGCTCTGGCCATATTCTCGGAACCCTGCACCATCGGCAGCGCCATGATGCAGCGCTTTGACGAACGGCTTAGAGAAACCCTGATTAACGCCGATGCCATGCCACAGCTATTGAGTGACGCCGCCGAACAGGCGCAGGCGCTGCGCCAACAGCTTCACTCCGGTCGCAATCAACTGTTGGAGCTGAACTCCTGTCGTCGCGATATTGCCGATGCGCTGATCGACAGCGTAGAAGCCGAGCAGCGCGGCAGCGAGTTAGCGGCGTATCTCGAACAGCTTGCCGACCAGTTTGGTCTGGAGCACGAAGACCACAGCGACAATGCCATTATTCTGCGCCCCGGCGAGCATATGCTCAGCGACGCCTTCAGCGAACTGCCGGAAGAGGGTATGACCGGTACCTTTGACCGCCGCCGGGCACTCAGCCGCGAGGACATGGCCTTCCTGACCTGGGAGCACCCGCTGCTGCGCGATGCCATGGAGCTGATTGCCAATGGCGATTTTGGCAGCGCCTGTATCAACACCCTTTCCGTGAAGGGCTTGCCCGCCGGTACCATGCTGCTGGAAACCTTTTTCAACCCGAGCGTGCAAGCGCCTGCCGCGCTGGCACTGGATCGCTACCTGCCCGCCCACAGCGCGCGCCTGCTGCTGGACAGTCGGGGCCGACAGCTGACGGATAAAGTGAGCCACGCGCAACTCAATGCCCTGTGTCAGAATGTGAAGAAAAGCGTGGTACCGGCGCTGATGCGCCAGATTCGCGAGCCCCTGACCGAGCTGCTCAACCAGATGGAGTCGCTCGCTGCAACTCAGCAGGACGACTGGCGCCAGCAGGCGCTGAGTCAGTACGAGCAGGCACGGCGCACTGAGCGGGCTCGTCTGCAGGCGCTTGCTGAACGCAACCCCGCCGTTGGCGAGGACGAGATCGAGCACTTTGATCGGGATACCGAGCAGGGCAAACGCCACATACAGGCGCTGCAACTCAGCACACACGCGCTGCGTCTGGCGATTATCAGCTAATGTGAACAGGCCCTAAGGGAGAACACCATGTTTCTGTTTTCAATCAACGCCGTCTCCCGTCAGGATCAGGGTGAATTCACGGCCGGGGAAGAAGTCCCGTTTATCGTCTACATCGACTTCAAAGACCTGTTCGGTGCCGAACAACTGGCCACGGTCTTTGTGATGCGCGAGGGCTTTCGCGACGTCAACATCATCAAACGTCGTCAGATCAAAATCGATGCCGGTATGAAGAAAGACCCGCAGATTCAGCAGGCGCTGGACAAAGGCTACTGCGTGCAGGCCTTCAGCGCCCACTGAGGCCGACTAGCGCAGGCCGGCGAGCTGCTGGTCCAGCCACTGCTCAAATTGCGGCCGGGGCAACGCCCCTGACAAGCGCGCCACTTCCCGCCCGTGATGGAAGACCATCAGTGTCGGAATGGAGCGAATCTGGAACTGCGCCGCGGTATTGGGATTTGCCTGGGTGTCGAGTTTCAGGAAACGCGCCCGCGTCGGCTGCGCAGTAGCTACCGCTTCGTATACCGGTGCAAAGGATCGGCAGGGACCGCACCAAGGCGCCCAGAAGTCCACGACCACTGGCAGCGAATCCTTCTGAATAAAGCGCGTGAAATTCCCGTCTCCGGCATTGATCACCGCGCCATTCAGCAGTGCAGCCCGACACTTTCCGCACACCGGCCCATCGGCCAGTTTTGCTTCCGGAACACGGTTTATTGCCCCGCAGCCAGGGCAGCTCAGTTGGAGAGAATCGCTTGCCATTCCATACGCTCCTCGGCGCTGTCGCTTTCTGTAGATATGCGTGCGAGCGAGGGACTTTTCAAGTCATCAGAGGCTCGACAAAAACCTCAGCACCGCGCGATTGCTCTCGTCAGGCGCTTCCAACTGAACAAAGTGTCCGGCACCGGGGACCAAACAAATCTCTCGCAAATCAGTGATTCGGCGATGCAGGCGCTGGCGCATGGCCGCATCGAGTGAGGCGACGACGGGATCTTTTTCTCCGGCAATGAACAGCGCCGGTACCGTGATATTCCAGTCGGCATAGGCAGCTCCAATCTCCCAATTCCGGTCAGCCACCCGATAACTCGCCAGCGCGCCACTGAACGCCTGCTCCTTCCCTGCTCGCAGATAGTCTTCCGCAATCCCGGCCAGCATCTCCCCGCTCATCCACGGCCAGGGCAAGGGCGGCGCCTCGGGTAGCACATCGAGATAGCCCGTGCCCTCTGCGGGAAACGCAGACCAGTCTCCCAACGAGCCCTCACCACTCAAGCCCCAGTATATTCGCTGTAAAAATGTCTCCGCATTGCGGCCAAGCTCGCGGTCAGCAGGGCCAGGCTGCTGGAAATACTGCGCGTGCAAAAACTGATGGGCGGCGATGGCCTTAAACCCCACGCTGGGAGGATTCAGTGGCGATGCCACCAGCAAGTTGTCTGCCGACAGGGCATCCAGCTCCGCCTCCGACAAGTCGCCCATGCAACTGCGGCCATAGTAGTCGTGATCAAAAGGGACGCTCATCCCCACCACCGCCGCGACGCGCTCGGGCTGGCGCTGAGCCATACTCCATACCATCGACGCGCCAAAGTCCTGACCAATAAATATGGCCTTTTCAGTCCCCAACGCATCGAGCAGGCCACACATATCCGCCAGCTGCGCATTCATATCGTAGTCGGCAATCTCATCGGGGCGACTGCTTTGACCATAGCCCCGCATATCCGGCGCCACGGCGCAGTACCCAGCCTCGGCCAGTGCGCTCATCTGTGCGCGCCAGTTTGTCCAGTGACCGGGGAAGCCATGGCAGAGCACGACCACCGGCCCGCTTCCCATCGTGTGGATATGTAAATGGATGTCGCCGAGATCAATACGGCGCTGAATCAGTTCGTTCATTGTGCGGCCTTGGGGGCGTCTCCCACCCCGGTTTATTGTTATTCAGGCCGCCGCATATTCAGGCTTTCTGCAGCAGCCAGACTTTTTCACGAGCCGGGCACTGTCCCTTCAAGCCACCCTCAAGGTCCTCGTTATACAAGGCATTGAGGGTGTAGCGGCCTTCATAATGCATACGCAATTCGTCATCGCTGACGGAGAAGGGAGGTCCGGGCATTCGGCTCTGATCGTAGTCATAATTGATCAATAACTGCGGCGCTGCATCGCTCATCTGGATGAGGTGCTGACTGTAACGGGCGCGCATCGGCTCGGGCAGTGCGACCAGCGCGGCACGGTCGTAGATGGCATCCACGGCACCAAGGGTTTCTCGGTCGAGAGCAAAGATATCGCCTTGAAAAATATCCAGACCGGCGGCCCGGTAATGCATCAACTCACCGACCTCACTCCGCTCGGGGATCACGCCCAGCTCATCGAACAACTCATTCACCGCAATCTCGCTCAATTCGGCGCCCGCAACGCGGTAGCCCTGCGCCAGCAACCAGGCGATATCCCGACTCTTACCGCACAGGGGCAAAAATATACGGCTGCCCTCCGGCAAGGCCAATGCTGAAAAATAGCGTCGCAACAGCGGGTTCACCTCAGCATTGTGAAAGCCAATATTCTTCTCACTCCAACGTGCGTGCCAAAATTCTGCGTCCATAGAAACCTCCTGAAAATTCAGTGTGAATCGCCCTGATCAACGACCAGCCAAACCAGGCGTCGCACCAGTGGATTCACCACCACGACACAGGGGAAAGCGACGATAAACGCCATGCCCCAGGCTTTCATCCACAACCAGAAAATGCCGTCGATGAAGCCAACATTGATCAGGGAAATAAACAGCGACATGACGCCAGACATAATCAGCGACATAAAAAATGCGAATACGTACCCGGTATAACGCTGAGGAATCACCCGTCTCTCCTTCCTTGCCAGTCAGTTGCGTCGCAGGGCCTTCCCTCCGACAAGTCACATTGCCGTGACAGGCTTGCGGGGGCTATGATAAGGCCAATACCATTTAAGCAACCATACTCATTTTTATAAGCTTAATTCTCAATTATGCAAACATGCTAGACGATATCGCACTGTTTATTCATATCGCCCAACAGGGCGGCTTAAGTAACGCGGCAACGCAACTGAGCCTGCCCGTGGCCACGGTCAGTCGTCGGCTGCAGCGACTCGAGCAGCAACTCGGCTACCAACTGCTGCAGCGCTCTGCACGCCAGTGTGTGCTCACCGTCGATGGCGAAGTGCTGTACCAGACCTATGCCGGGCTGGTCGAACAGTTTGAGCAGGCCCAGCAGCAGCTTAGAACCGATATGCAGGAATTGCGGGGCAAGCTGTTGGTGCTGGCGCCGAGCAATATTTCCCATGGCATGCTGCGCCCAATGTGGCTGGGCTTTACGCGCCAGTACCCCGATATCCAGCTCGAGTTGCAACTCAGCAATCAGTTACAGGACATGATTAAAGCCAAGGCGGATCTGGCAATGCGCATCGGCCCACAGGCAGACTCATCCCTGTACCAGAAGCGGCTGGGGCAGATCAGCAAGTTTCTGGTTGCCGCACCGTCCTACCTCAGCGCGCACCCCGCCCCGCAACAACCCTCGGAGCTCAAGGATCACCGATTGATCGGCACGACGATCGCAGGCAAATGGCGCCTGAGCCAACGCGAGACCGGCGCCGTGCAGGAAATCCTGCCCCGCTTTAACACCCTGCTCAACGACTCAACCTTTGCCAAGTATATGGCTGTCGATGGCCAGGGCATCGCCCTGCTGCCGGTCACCGAAAGTCAGGAGGAGTTGCAGCGCGGCCAACTGCGCCGGGTGCTGCCCCAATGGCAGGGCGAACCCCGCGATATTTATGCCGTGTGGCCGAGCGGACGACTGCTGAACGCCAAGGCAAAATGTCTGCTCGATTATATGAAGCAGTATATTGCACAACACCTCTAGATATTGCGCAACACCGCCAGGGCGGCGCGAGGCTGAGGTCTCGGTTTGCCCGTATCGCTCCGCCTGTGGTTTCCCGCCAGACTTGACGCTATCCAAGTGCTCGCTTAACGACGCGACAATAACGACAGCAGGGTAAGCCTCATGTTTCTTTCCGAAGACGTGCACAACTTTATGGAAGCTTTGGTCGAGGAGGAATTCAGTCGCCGCAACCTGCCGAGCCAGTATGAGCGATCCTATCTGGAAGACCTGTTCTGCCTGAGCCTGAATGCGCTGCCCGCCAAGTACGTCAGACATGCGCTGGATATGCGGATGTATATGAGCCCGGAAGAGCGCGGAGAATTGGAGCTTCAGGTGCGCATAGCGGTAGAGAACGCCAGTGAGATTCTTCGCCGCGACCGTCGCAGCGAGAACCGGGACGACTGAGCACCGGCGTCAGCAAGCGAGCGGTTTCAAGCCTTGCGGCGTTCCTCTGCAGGACGATGCAGGGCAATCAGGCGATCGGCAATGCGTTTGAGCGGCAGCGCTTCCTGAGCAGCGCCGAGTTTCATTGCGGCACCCGGCATCCCCCAGACCACAGAGCTCGCCTCATCCTGAATTAACGTTGTGGCGCCCTGATCCAGCATCGCCTTCATCCCCTCTGCGCCGTCTTTGCCCATGCCGGTCAGCAATACGCCTACCGCGTTGCGTCCGACCTGCTCAGCCACAGACTGAAACAGCACATCGACAGAGGGACGATGACGGTTCACTGGCGGACCACTGTCCAGCTGGCAGTAATAGCGCGCTCCATCGCGACGGATGCGCAAATGCTGATCGCCAGGCGCAATGTAGGCATGCCCCTGAAGAATACGCTCACCGTCAATGGCTTCGCGCACGACCATCGCACTGCAACCGTCCATACGTCGCGCAAAGGGGCCGCTGAACATGCCCGGAATATGTTGAACAATGACCGTGCCGGGGGTATCCGCCGGGAGACCCGACAGCACTTCGCGTATTGCCTCGGTGCCGCCGGTAGACGCACCAATGGCCAGTACGCGATCGGTCGTGCGAAAGTTAAGTGGATCGGCAGGAGTCAGTATCGGCCGCGACGTGCGGCGCTCCTGCTCATCAGAAAATGAGCGTCGCATCACCTTCGCTGCCGCCGTCATTTTGACTTTCGCGATCAGCTCTTCAGCATAATCGCGCAGGCCCTGCGCAATATCGATCTCCGGTTTGGCGACAAAATCGACCGCCCCTATCTCCAGTGCCTCAAGGGTGACTGCCGCTCCAGCCTGAGTCAGAGACGACACCATCAATACCGGCATGGGACGCAGGCGCATGATATTACGCAGGAACTGGAGGCCGTCCATCTTCGGCATTTCCACATCCAGCGTAATCATATCGGGATTGAGACGTTTGATTTTTTCTCTGGCGATATAGGGGTCAGCGGCAACGCCAACCACGTCTATATCGGGATCACTGTCGAGAATATCGGAGAGCACATGGCGCATCAGCGCCGAGTCGTCGACTACCAGAACCTTGATCATACCGCTGCTTCCTGCCTGATCAGTGAACACGGGCGGACCGGGGTTTCACCCGACTGTCCGCCCATCACCCTCAGAACTCTTCCCACTCATCGCTGCCGGAGACACGCTTGCCGCCACCAATGCTGCGGGGCGCCTCGCCGCCTCGGGGAGCCGAAGCTGCCGTGCGCGAAGCCAGCGAGTGAACCGGTGCCGGTTTCGAAGCATAGCCGGGCGATGCCGCCGGTGCCGCTTCCACTTCGCCGGTGTTGAACAGTGACATACGCTCACTCAGTCCCTTCGAGAGATTATCCATCGACTGGCTGGCCGCGGCGGCCTCTTCCACCAGAGCGGCGTTCTCCTGAGTCACCTTATCCATCTCGGAAACCGCTTTGTTCACCTGTTCAATGCCCGCAGACTGCTCCTGACTGGCCAGAGCAATCTCGGAAATGATATCCGACACTTTCTTAACGCTCTGTACAATCTCTTCCAGAGTCGACCCGGACTCGTCGATCAGGCGAGAGCCCTCTTCGACTTTTTCCACGCTGTCCTTGATAAGGGTTTTGATTTCCTTGGCCGCTTCGGCGCTGCGCTGAGCGAGGTTGCGCACCTCGGAAGCCACCACCGCAAAGCCGCGCCCCTGCTCGCCTGCCCGCGCCGCTTCAACCGCGGCATTCAGTGCCAGCAGGTTGGTCTGGAAAGCAATCTCGTCGATGACGCCGATAATGTCGGAGATGCGTTTCGACGACGCGTTGATCTCGCGCATGGCACCCACGGCCCGGCCGACGACATCGCCGCCCTTCTCTGCCTGCCCGCGTGCGCCCGACGCCAGATTGTTTGCCTGCGCGGCATTCTCCGCATTCTGTTTTACGGTGGCGGTGAACTGCTCAACACTGGACGCCGTTTCTTCCAGCGATGCCGCCTGGGCCTCCGTGCGATTCGACAGGTCGAGGTTGCCCTCGGCAATCTCTGAGGCAGAGCTGCGAATACCCTGCGCTGCCTCGCGAATTTCCACCACCATGTTTTTCAGATTGAGTACCGAACGATTTACCGCGTCTTGCATGGCGGCAAACTGGCCCTGGTACTGGCCTTCCATCACCTGCATCAGGTCGCCCTCGGCCAGCGCTTCCATCACTTTGGAGCTTTCGGCCAGCGGCTGTGCGATGGTGTCCATTAACTGGTTCAGGCCGACGCCCAGACGCTGCAGGAAGCCGACGTTCGCCTCGGTATCAATTCGCGACTCCAAGCGACCGGCAATGGCGCCATCGACCAGTTCGCGAATCTGCTCTTCGGCATTATTCTGCTCGCTGACAATCGCATCCATCAGGCCATTAATGACGTTAACCAGACGCTGCATAAAGCCTTCGTAGCGGTCGGCATTCA